>DATLYV010000167.1:0-37816 GCA_035574535.1 Binatia bacterium | reverse complement strand
GGTCGCGCGTGTACTCGCGGGCGCCGACGCGCTCGAGGATCGCCACGATCTCGCTCGTGTGCTCCGGCGTCAGGCTGCCGTTGGCGTAGAGCTCGGCCAGGCGGGCGCGGTCGTTTGGCCCGGCGTGCTCGAACGCGTAGATCACCGGCAGCGTCTTCTTCTTCCGCGGCACGTCCGACGGCTCCTTGCCGGTCGTCGTCTCGCGCCCCCAGATCCCCAGCAGGTCGTCGTTGAGCTGGAAGGCGATCCCGAGGTCCCAGCCGAACGCCCGGTAGCGCCCGATGAGCTCCTCGTCCGAGGTGGCGAGCACGGCGCCCGCCTCGATCGAGGCGGCGATCAGCGCCGCGGTCTTGCGCCCAATCATGTCGAAGTACAAATCGACCGAGAGGCCCGCGTCGTGCTCCGCCATCCAGATGTCGAGGTACTGGCCCTCGCACAACGCGACGCACGTCTCGTCGTACAGGCGCATGAGCCGAAGGACCGTCCGATCGGGGAAGCCGAGGTCGGTCAGCCGATGGAGGGCGACCCTGCTGAGGCTGAACAGGATGTCGCCGGTGTTGATGGCCTGCGGGATGCCGTGGAGCGCCCAGAGGGTCGGGCGGTGGCGGCGCTCGCGGTCGGCGTCCTCGATGTCGTCGTGGACGAGGCTGAAGTTGTGCCCCAACTCGACCGCGGCGGCGCCGGGAAGCGCGCGCTCGTGCTCGCCGGTGATCGAGGCGTAGGCGAGGAGCCCGAGGAGCGGCCGCATCCGCTTGCCGGTCGAACCCGAACCGTCCAGCCCGAGGTGGTAGCGGCACATCTCGTAGATTCCCGCGGTCACGGGATCGCTGCGCTCGAGGACGCGGAGGATTTCTGCCTCCGTGTCGGCGATGAGCTTCGTGATGTCGGCCGAGGTCGAGAGCGCCATCGACGCGAGTGTACCCGCGCTCGGAGAAACATGCGAGGCGCTAGTAGCGCGTTCGCCGATCAGCCGAGCATCGCGAGACAAGCGATCCGGCGCGGGGTACTGTCCGGTCGTGCCGGTTCCGCGACGCTACGTCACCGAGGCCATCGTGCTGTCTCGCTTCGATTACGGCGAGGCGGACCGGATCCTGACCCTGATGACGCCCGCGGGCGGCAAGATCAAGGCAATCGCGAAGGGTATCCGCAAGCCGACGTCGCGCATCGGCGGGTCCGTGGAGCCGTTCGCCGAGCTCCGGCTGGCGCTGGCGCACGGCCGGACGTTCGACGTCGTCACCCAGGTCGAGGTCGTCCACGCGTGGCTCCGGATGCGCGACGACCTCGTGTCGTTCGGGACCGCGTCGTACCTCGCGGAGCTCGCGAACGGGACGCTCGAGGAGCGCCACGGCGCCGAGCCCGTCTACCTGCTGCTGAAGCGGGCCTACGAGATCCTCGACGCCGGGATGGCGCCAGGGCGGGTCGCCCGGTGGTTCGAGATCCACCTCGCCGACGAGCTGGGCGTTCGACCGGAGGTCGACCGCTGCGTCGAGTGCGGCCGGCTCCTGGAAGCCGACGAGCGCTACCGCTGGACGCCGCCGCAGGGCGGGGTGCTGTGCGAGCGCTGCCCCGGCCCGCCGTTCGAGCGGGCCGAGCTGTCGCTGGAGGGCCTGAAGCTCCTCAAGGCCTACCAGCGGATGGACGTCGAGTCGCTCGCCGCGCTGCGCGTGCGGCCCGAGACGGAGCGCGAGGTCGAGATCGCCATGCGCGAGTTCCTGGCCTTCGCGCTCGACCGCCGGCCGCGCTCGCTCGCCTTCCTGGACGAGGTCCGAGGCGACGCCGCGCCGGCCCTCACGCCGGTGCGGTAGGATCGCCGCCCAACCCCCCGCGAACCGTCCCTTCCACGGCCGGTCGCCCGAGAGGAGCCCTCCCTTGCCCGATCCCATGACCGCTGCACCGGAGGCCGTCGCGCCCGCCGCCGATCCCGGCCCGGCCGTCGCCGACCTCGACGTCATCGTTTCGCTCGCGAAGCGCCGCGGCTTCGTGTACCCGTCGAGCGAGATCTACGGCGGCATCAACGCCGTGTGGGACTACGGGCCGCTGGGCGTCGAGCTGAAGAACAACGTCAAGCGCGCCTGGTGGAAGGCGATGGTCCAGGAGCGCGACGACATCGTCGGGCTCGACGCCGGGATCCTGATGCACCCGCAGGTCTGGGTGACGTCCGGGCACGTCGGGTCGTTCGCCGATCCGCTCGTCGAGTGCGAGACCGACCATCGACGCTTCCGGCTCGACGAGCTGCCCGGCGCCGAGGGGCTGTCCGCGACGGACCTGCAGGACCCGACCGTGGTCGATCGACTCGGCCTCACGTGCCCGGTCGACGGCGGCAAGCTCACCCCGCCGCGGCGGTTCAACCTGATGTTCAAGACCTTTATGGGCCCGGTCGAGGACGACGCGGCCGTGATCTACCTGCGGCCCGAGACGGCCCAGGGGTCGTACGTCAATTTCAGGAACGTCCAGCAGAGCTCGCGCAAGAAGCTGCCGTTCGGGATCGCCCAGATCGGGAAGAGCTTCCGCAACGAGATCAGCCCGGGCAACTTCGTCTTCCGGATGCGCGAGTTCGAACAGATGGAGATGCAGTACTTCGTCCGGCCGGACCAGGCGGCGGCGATCTTCGAGGACTGGCTGCCGCGGCGCTGGGCCTGGTACACGCGCTACGGCGTCACGGAATCGCGGCTGCGGTTCCGCGAGCACGCCCCGGACGAGCTCGCGCACTACGCCAAGAAGGCGGTCGACGTGGAATACCGCTTCCCGTTCGGCTGGAAGGAGCTCGAGGGCATCCACAACCGCGGCGACTTCGACCTGTCGCGCCACCAGGCGGAGTCGGGCGAGAACCTCGAGTACTTCGACCCGGCGACCGAGGAGCACTTCATCCCGTTCATCGTCGAGACGGCGGGCGGGCCCGACCGGGCCGCGTTCACGTTCCTCATCGACGCCTACCGCGAGGAGGAGGTCCGCGGCGAGAAGCGGGTGGTGCTGGGGCTGCACCCGGAGCTCGCGCCGTACAAGGTCGCGGTCCTGCCGCTGCTCAAGAAGCGGCCCGAGATCGTCGAGCTGGCGCACCGGCTGCGCGACGACCTCGCGAAGGACTTCATGGCCGTCTACGACGACACGGCCGCGATCGGCAAGCTCTACCGGCGCCAGGACGAGATCGGGACGCCGTGGTGCGTGACGGTCGACGTCGAGTCGCTCGAGGACGGCGCCGTGACGATCCGCGATCGCGACGCGATGACCCAGGAGCGCGTGCCGGTCGCGAACGTCAAGCGGGCGATCCTCGACAGGCTGGCCGCCGCGCGCGGGTAGCGCCCGCGCGGGTCGCGCCCGCGCGCCGAACGCGCTCCCGGTCCCGCGTCGGCCCCGGACATGAAGATGCCGCCGCCGGCGATGCCGGCGGCGGCATCGGATTCGCTCCCGAACGTCAGTCGGGGCAGCCGGCCACTGACTGCCGGGTCGTGCCCGTGTTGCAGACGACGCTCGCGCCGCCGGTGGCCGACCCGTCGATCACGTCGCCCATGACCGTGTTCGTCTCGGCGTTGAAGCGCGGCCCGAACATGTACGTCAGGCCGGAGTAGCCGTACGAGTTGACCGAGGACAGCTGGCCGCTGCCATCGGCCGGGTTGGTCGTGCCCCAGAGCCAGCCGCCGCCGGACGAGCCGCCGTTCATGTTGCAGGCCATGCCCCACGTGCCGACATCGTAGGGGTCGTTCACCGTGCTGCCCTTGCAGTAGATGAGGTCCTTGCCCTTGTACTTGCCCTCTGCCGGGTAACCGAACGCCCACTGCGTGTCGCTCAGGCTCACGCCGGAGGTCTTGAGGTCGTACCCGCCAACGGTCGCGTCGAGCTGGCCGCCCTTCGAGCCGGCGCCGACGAGCGCGAACCCGTAGTCGACCCGGAGGGCCGCGTCGGGCCCGAAGCCGCTCGGGACGAAGTCGCTGTTGGCGGCGAGGCGGGTTGCCGTCCAGCACCCGAGGACGCGCTGTGCGCAGGTGTAGTTCGGGTCGTCGTCGAAGTCCGGCATGAACAGGAAGTTGTACGACCAGCCGTCGGCGCCGTCGAAGACACAGTGGCCGGCGGTGAGGATCACCGAGTAGCCGTTGCCCGTCGAGGCATCGTTGACGACCGTGCCGGAGCAGATCCAGTCGGACCCGCCGGACGAGAAGAGGATGCGCCCGACGCGCTCCTCGACCGCGCCGTTGCCGGTCCAGGACGCGCCCTTGACGGCGGCGCCGCTGCCGCCGCCACCCGGCTTGCCGC
This sequence comes from Binatia bacterium, assembly GCA_035574535.1. Lineage (GTDB taxonomy): Bacteria > Chloroflexota > Limnocylindria > Limnocylindrales > CSP1-4 > UBA5189. The sequence continues at coordinate 33,568 of DATLYV010000167.1, read as the reverse complement.
CGCCGCCCGTGCCGGGCGGCTTGGCATTCGGGGTCATCCTGCCCCGACCGTCGATGACGTAGCCCTTCCACTTGGCGGCCGCGATCCGCGCCGGGGTCCAGTAGGCGATGATCCTGTCCTGCTCCGACCTGGCGTCCGCGACTGGGCCGCGGGCGCCGACGGCCGCGGGCGCCAGCAGTGTCACGGCGAACGCGGCGAGGACGATGGAGATCCGGACGCGCATGGAGACGAGCACCTCCGACTGGCAGGGATCGGCAGCGTCCTCGCATGGAAGCGCATCCGGGTCGCCCGCGCAATGCGGCAACGCCCCTACCGTGTGCGGGCGCGCAACGGCAGGGCAACGACCCGGCGACCGCCGGCCGACGGACGAGGCGGAGCGAGGCGGAGCGAGGCGGCGCCGATCGGGGTTCGTCGCGCCCGCCGCTTGGCTAGACTCGCCCGATCGACGAGGAGGTGCAGGCCGTGGCCGTGACGATCCGCAAGTGGGCGACGTTCGTGGAGGAGCTGCACGAGGAGGGCGGCAAGCCGCTCGCCAGGCCGCTGCGCCGCGTCGCGGTCGCGGCGGTCGTCAAGAACCCCTACGCCGGCCAGAACGGCGAGGACCTGTCCGAGCTGATCGACTTCGGCGAGGTCCTGGGCCGCGAGCTGGCGGAGCGGGCGAAGGCGGCGCTCGGGACGCCGGTCGAGGCGTACGGCAAGGGGGGCATCGTCGGCGAGGCGGGCGAGCTCGAGCACGTCGCGGCATGCCTCCACCCGAAGTTCGGCGCGCCGACGCGCGACGCCGTCGGCGGGGTCTCGATCCTGCCGTCGGTGAAGAAGCGCGCCGCGATGGGCGCGTCGCTCGACATCCCGGTCCACCACATCAAGGCGATGCTCGTCCGGTCGCACTTCGACGCGATGACCATCAGCGTCCCCGACGCGCCCGCCGCGGACGAGCTGCTGCTCGCGCTCGCGGTCACGGACGGCGGCCGGCCCCACGCGCGGGTCGGCGGCCTCAAGGCCGAGGACGCGGTCGGGCAGGACGGGCTCCGCTAGCGCCGCGCCGTCGACCGCCGACGACGACATGCGCACGCTGATCCGGAACCTCGGCGCCGTCGCGACCGGCGACATCGAGGCGCCCATCGCCGACGCGGACTCGCTCCTAATCGCGGACGGCCGCATCGAGGCCGTCGGGCGCGGCCTGGACGCGCAGGGCGTCGAGCGGGTCATCGACGCGAACGGCTCGACGGCCCTCCCCGGCCTCATCGACTCCCACGCCCATCCCGTGTTCGGCGACTTCACGCCGCGCCAGCAGCAGCTCGGCTTCATCGAGTCCGGGCTGCACGGCGGCGTCACGACCGTCATCTCGGCCGGCGAGGTCCACTTGCCCGGCCGTCCGAGGGACGTCATCGGGCTGAAGGCGTTGGCCATCGTGGCCGCCAGGACGTGGAGCGCGCTCCGGCCGGGGGGCGTGAAGGTCCATGGCGGCGCTCCGATCCTCGAGCTGGGGCTGGAGGAGCACGACTTCGCCGAGATGGCCGCGGAGGGCGTTCGGCTCGTCGGCGAGATCGGGCTCGGGAGCGTGAAGACCGGCGAGCAGGCCGCGCCGATGGTCCGCTGGGCCAAGCAGCACGGCATGACGGTCACGTTCCACACCGGCGGGCCGTCGATCGCCGGCTCCAACCCGATCGCCGCGGACGCCGTGCTCGAGGCGCGGCCGCACATCGTCGGCCACATCAACGGCGGCACGACCCCGATGTCGGACGAGGACATCGCGCGGGTCATCACCGACAGCGACATGGCCATCGAGATCGTCCACTGCGGCAACGGGCGTGCCGCGATCCACGCCGCCCGCGTCGCGGAGGGCATCGGCGCGTACGGGCGGGTCGTCATCGGCAACGACGCGCCGTCCGGCACCGGCGTCGTGCCGCTCGGGATCCTGCGGGTGCTGGCCCACCTCGCCTCGCTCGGCGGCGTCCCGCCGGAGGTCGCGGTGGCGATGGCGACCGGGAACACCGCGCGCGTCCATGGGCTGGACGTCGGCGTGCTCGCCCCCGGTCGTGCCGCGGACGTCGTCCTGTGCGACGCGCCGGTCGGCTCGTCCGCCTCGAACGCGCTCGACGCCCTCGCACGCGGCGACCTGCCGGGCATCTCGATGGTCCTGATCGACGGGGCCGTCCAGATCGGGCGCAGCCGGAACACGCCGCCGGCCGCTCGCGCCGCCGAGGTCGAGGGCGGCGGTGGCCCGGCCGCGGGCGGGCACTGACCGTTGCGTTACGGCCTCCGGCTGCCGAGCTTCGCGCTCGGGAAGCAGACCGCCAGCCTGCAGGAGATGGGGGCGTACCTGCGTCGGGCCGAGGACCTGGGGTTTGAGAGCGCCATGCTCATCGACCACCTGCTCGTGGCGCCGCCGGCGTACCGCGTGACCTGGCTCGAGCCGATGACCCTGCTCGCCGGGCTCAGCGGCGTGACGCGCAGCATCCGCCTCGGCACGCTCGTGCTGGTCCTGCCGTTCCGCGATCCCGTCGCGTTCGCGAAGGAGTGGGGGACCCTCGACCTGCTTTCGGGCGGGCGGACGATCCTGGGCGTCGGCGTCGGGTGGAACAGGGAGGAGTTCGCGGCCCTGCGCATCCCGATCAGGGAGCGCGGCCGGCGCATGAACGAGCTGCTCGAGGCGATCACGGCGCTGTGGGCCGGCGACGACGTCTCGTACGAGGGCGAGTTCTACCGCTTCGAGCACCTGACGATCGAGCCGAAGCCGCTGCAGCGGCCGCATCCGCCGATCTGGATCGGCGGCGGGACACAGCCCTCCGAGAAGATCTACGGCCAGGGCGTCGACACGATCACGCCGGTGCTGCGCCGGATCGCGAAGTACGCCTCGACGTGGGTTCCACACAGCTCCGCGACGGCCGAGATGGTGGCCGGCGACTGGGCCCGGATCCGCGAGTTCATGGCCGAGTTCGGGCGCAACCCGGACGAGATGCGGCGGGTCTACTCGAACTTCGTGCACGTCCTGCGGCCAGGCGAGAAGCCCGAGTCGGCGGCGCCGAAGTTCCGCGTCTACTCCGGCATGGACCTCGACTACTGGCAGGAGTTCTACCTGCTCGGCGAGGCGGAGACGGTGGCCGAGCGGATCCGCGGCAAGATCGAGGCGCTGGGCGGTGTCGACGACCTCATCCTCAACCCGCTCGACTGGGACCCGGCCTCGATCGAGGTCCTCGCCGAGAAGGTCCTGCCGCTGGTCGCGGCACCGTAACGGGGCGCTCGATCGATGGGCGCCTACCTCCGACCCGCCGCGCTGGACGAGGCGCTGGGCGCGCTCGCCGCGGGCGCGCCGCGCGGGCAGCCGTGGGTCGTCGTGGCGGGCGCCACGGACCACTACCCGGCGCGCGTTGGGCGCCTGCCGGACGAGGACGTCCTCGACATCACGGCCATCGGGGGGCTGCGGGGCGTCGAGGCGATCGTCGGCACGACGGGGCGGCCGGACGCCTGGCGGATCGGGGCGCTGACGACCTGGACGGACCTTGTCGAGACGCCGTTGCCGCCGCTGTTCGATGGGCTGAAGGCGGCGGCGCTCGCGATCGGCGGGCTGCAGATCCAGGCCCGCGGCACGATCGCCGGCAACGTCTGCAACGCCTCACCCGCGGCGGACGGCGTGCCGAACCTGCTGGCGCTGGACGCGACGGTCGAGCTGTCCTCGTCGCGTGGGCCGCGGGCGGTGCCGATCGGCGAATTCGTCACCGGCAACCGCCGGACCGTCCGGCGCCCCGACGAGCTGGTCACCTCGATCGTCGTCCCCGCCGCACTGGACGGCGCGAGCGCGCGCTCGGCGTTCGAGAAGCTCGGGTCGCGGGCGTACCTCGTGATCTCGATCGCGATGGTCGCTGCCGTGGTGGAGCTGGGCGCGGACGGCCGGATCGCACGGGCGAGGCTCGCCGTCGGGGCCTGCTCGGAGGTCGCCCGGCGGCTGCCGGCGCTCGAGGCGGGGCTCGCGGGGCGAGCCGCGGCGGAGGTGCGCTCCGGGCTCGAGGCCGCCGTCCGCGCGGAGCACGTCGCCCACCTCCGCCCGATCGACGACGTCCGTGGGACGGCTGCGTACCGGCGCGACGTCGCGCTCGAGCTCGTCCGGCGCGCCCTCGACCGGGTGCTGGCATGACAGCGCCGGTCTCGCCCGCGCGGGCATCGCCGGAGCCGTCCGTGTCGATCGAGCTGACCGTCAACGGCGAGACCCGTCGCGTTGCCGTGGACCCGATGCGGCGCCTCTCGGACGTGCTGCGAGACGATCTCGGCCTGACCGGCACGAAGGTCGGCTGCGAGGCCGGCGACTGCGGCGCCTGCACGGTCCGGCTGGACGGGCGGCAGGCGGTCGCGTGCCTCGTCCCGGCGGCACAGGCGGAGGCCTCGTCCGTCCGGACCGTCGAGGGCCTCGCCGTCGACGGCCGCCTCGCCGACCTCCAGGCGGCGTTCCTCGCCCATGGGGCCGCGCAGTGCGGGATCTGCACGCCAGGGATGCTGATGGCCGCCGACGCGCTGCTCGAGGCGCACCCGGAGGCGACCGATCGACAGATCCGCGACGGGATCGGCGGCGTGCTCTGCCGCTGCACCGGGTACGTGAAGATCGTCGAGGCGATCGCGGCGGTCCGGGACGGACGGTTGGTCGCGGCGGCGGGTTCGGCCGCCACGGCGCCGCCGGTCGACGCAACGGCGCCCGCAGGCGAGGCGGTGGGGGCGCGCCTCCCGAAGGTCGATGGGCAGCCGCGCGTGCTGGGGACCGCCCGCTACGGCGCGGACCATCGACCGGAGGGCCTCCTCGCGGTCCGGGCGATCCGCTCGCCCCACGCCCGCGCGAGGTTCGAGATCGGCGATCTCGGGCCGCTCCGTGCCCGTTACCCCCTCCTCCTCGACGTGCTCACGGCGAAGGACGTGCCCGGCCAGAACCGCTATGGCATCTACCCGACCGGCAAGGACCAGCCGGCCCTCGCGGACGGCGTCGTCCGCCACCGCGGCGAGGCGGTGCTGGCGCTCGTCGGCGACGAGCGGACGGTCGCGTCCATCGACGAGCGCGACCTCCCGATCGAGTGGCACCCGGAACGGCCGCTCGGGACCATCGACGACGCCCTCGCCGACGGCGCGCCGCGCCTGCACGATCACGCCGAGGGCAACGTCCTCGTCCGGGGGCGCCTCGCGACCGGCGACGTCGACGCCGCGCTCGCGGGCTCCGCCGTGACGGCCGAGGTCGAGGTCGAGACGACGTTCGTCGAGCACGCCTACATCGAGCCCGAGGCCGGCGTGGCGCGGCGCGTCGGCGACCGGATCGAGCTCACCGTGAGCACCCAGACGCCGTACATGGACCGCGACGAGGTCGCGCTGATCCTCGGCATCCCGCCGTCGAGCGTCCGGATCATCCCGACCGCCTGCGGCGGTGGCTTCGGCGGCAAGCTCGACCTGGGGGTCCATCCGCTCATCGCGCTCGCGGCGTGGCGGACCGGCCGGCCGTGCCGTGCCGTCTGGACGCGCCCGGAGTCGATGGCCGCGAGCCCGAAGCGCCACCCCGCGCAAATCCGCGCGACCGCGGGCGCGACCGCGGACGGGCGGCTGACCGGGTTCCGTTTCCACGGTGACTTTGACACCGGCGGCTACGCCTCCTGGGGCCCGACCGTCGCGAACCGCGTCCCGGTCCACGCGATGGGGCCGTACGCCTGGGACGCGGTGCTTGCCACGACGCGAGCCGTGTACACGAACAACCCGCCGGCGGGCGCGTTTCGCGGCTTCGGCGTGCCGCAGGCCGCGATCGCCCACGAGGCGCTGATGGACGACCTCGCCGCCGCGCTGGGGCAGGACCCGCTGGAGCTGCGGCTCGCCAACGCGCTCCGTGCCGGCGACGTGACGCCCTCCGGGCAGCGGCTCGCGGCCAGCGCGGGTCTCGCCGCGTGCCTCGAGGCGCTGCGGCCGCGGTGGCGCGAGCTGCGCGCGGACGCGGCCGCGTGGAACCGGGCCGCCGCGGCGCGGGGCGCGAAGACCCGGCGCGGCGTCGGCATCGGGGCCATGTGGTACGGCATCGGCAACACGTCGATGACGAATCCCTCGACGATCGAGATGGGGATCACCCGCGACGGCCGCGTCGTGCTGTTCTGCGGCGCTGTCGACATCGGCCAGGGCGCATCCACCGTGCTGACCCAGATCGCGGCGGACGCGCTCGGCGTCGCGGCCGCCGAGGTCGGCCTCGTGAGCGGCGACACGGACCGGACCGCGGACGCGGGCAAGTCGTCGGCCTCGCGCCAGACGTTCGTGTCGGGCAACGCGGCGCGGCTCGCGGGCGAGGACCTGCGCCGCCAGCTCCTGCTGCTCGCGGAGGTCGGCGACGGCCCGAGCGCCCTCGCCCTGGAGCCGGGCGCGGACGGTCGGCCGGGCCAGGTGGTCGTGACGGACGCCGCCGGTCGATCGACGCCGATCGAGCTCGCCGAGCTGCCGGCGACGCCGTCGTCCGACCCGGAGACCGAGTGCGTCCTCGTCGGCCGGGGGACATTCGACCCGGACACGACCCCGCTCGACGCCGACGGCCAGGGCGTGCCGTACCAGACGTACGCGTTCGGGGCGCAGGTCGCCGAGGTCGAGGTCGACGAGGCGCTCGGGACCGTGAAGGTCCGGCGGATCGTCGCTGCCCACGACGTCGGGCGGGCGATCAACCCGACCCAGGTCGAGGGCCAGATCCACGGCGGCATCGCGCAGGGCCTCGGTCTCGCGCTCATGGAGGCCTACGTCCCGGGCCGGACCGAGAACCTCCACGACTACCTGATCCCCACGGTCGGCGACATGCCCGAGATCGAGTGCATCCTCGTCGAGGATCCGGAGCCCGCCGGGCCGTTCGGCGCGAAGGGGGTCGGGGAGCCGGCCCTCATCCCGACGGCGCCCGCGATCCTCGGCGCGATCCACGACGCGGTCGGGGTGCGGATCATGCGCCTGCCGGCCACGCCGGACCGGGTCCGGGCCGCCATCCTCGCGCGGTGATCGAGACGACGAGCGGCCGTCGATGAGCCGGCTCCGCGACGCGACCGGCCCTCGACCGCCCGGCCTCGGCGCGATCCTCGCCGACCTCGTCGGGATGGGCGGGCTCGCCTTCACGCTCACGATCCTGTAGCTGTCCTGCCTAGGAGCGCTGGCTCGCGATCGCGCTCGTCGTCGCGATCGTCGCAGGGGTCGCGGTCGCGCTGGTGGCCGACCGGGCTGCGGGAGGCTGACACCCCGTCCGGTCGAATCCGGCACACTCCCGGGCATGCCCACCAAGGTCATCCTCGATGTCGACACCGGCACGGACGACGCCGTCGCGCTGATGGTCGCCGCGCTCTCGCCCGACCTCGAGCTCGTTGGCGCGACGACCGTCAACGGCAATACCACGATCGACTCCACGACCGAGAACACCCTCCGCGTCTTCGATTGGATCGGGATGCCGGAGGTGCCCGTCCATCGCGGCATGGACCGGCCCCTCGTCCGCACGGACGTCAAGCGCGGCATGGCCACGCGGATCCACGGCGATCTCCTCGACCTCCCACCGGTCTCGCACGGCGCCACGCTGCAGCCGGGGCACGCGGTCGACTGGCTGATCGAGACGTACCTCGCGTCGGACGGCGACATCGTCCTGTGCCCGGTCGGCCCCCTGACGAACATCGCGATGGCCATCCAGAAGGAGCCGCGGATCCTCGACGCGATCCCGGAGATCGTGATCATGGGCGGCGCGCACGACCATGGGAACATCACTGCGTCCGCCGAGTTCAACATCTGGCTCGACCCGGAGGCGGCCCGGATCGTCGTCAACTGCGGCCGGCCGATCCGGATGGTCCCGCTCGACGCGACGCACCGGGCGCTCGTCTCGACCGATGACGCCGCGCGCCTCCGGGCCCTCGGCACACCCGCGGGCGAGGCCGCGGCGCGCTTCGTGCTGCAGCGGATCGACGGCTACGACGCCACCCAGCCGATGCCCCGCCGGAGCGGCGCGCTGGCGGCACCCGTCCACGACGCGCTCGCGGTGTGCGCCATCATCGACCCCTCGATCGTGACGACCGAGCACATCCCGGTGGACGTGGAGATCCACGCCGAGCTGTCGCTCGGCCGGACGGTCTGCGACCGGCGCTTCCGCAGCGGCAAGCCCGCGAACGTGCACTTCGCCCTGGACGCGGACGAGGAGCGGTTCAACCGGCTGCTCCTGGAGATCCTGGGCCGCACCGCCGCCTGACGCGGCGGGCCACCGCCGTCCCGGCGGTTACTCGTCGGTGGAGGTGCCGCCGCGGGTGGGCTCCTTGCCCTTCGGCCAGTAGAGCTCCTTCTTGACCTGCGCCTCCGGGAAGCCGCGCCCGAGGAGCGTCTCCTCCGCGGCGATGATCATGTCCGGGTTGCCGCAGATGTAGGCGATCGTGTTGTCCGGCGATAGCCCGAACTCGTCGCACACCGGCCCGACGATCGTCTCGACCCGCCCTGTCCGGCCGGTCCAGCCGGCGTTCTCCAGCGCCGCCGGGCGCGAGATCGTCGGCACGAACGTCACGGGGTACTCGCCGCTCCGCTCCCAGCCCTCGAGCAGGTCGCGGTAGCCGAGGTCGCGAACGTACGACACGCCGTTCAGGAACACCGCCCTCCGCGGTCGGCCCTCGCGCAGCGTCGACTTCATCATCGAGATGAACGGCGCGTTGCCGGTCCCCGACGAGATGAACAGGTGCGTCCGGTGGTCGTCGGGCTCGAGGACGAACCTGCCCTTCGGCCCGATCATCCGCATCCGGTGCCCGACCGGCAGCCGCCACAGCAGCGGCGTGAACTGCCCGCCGTCGACCAGTCGGACGTACATCTCGTAGCCCTCGGCGCCGGCGGCGGCCGGGTCCGAGGCGATCGAGTACGGACGCTGCACGATCCGCGTCCCCGTCGGCGTCTCCGGCGCCTCGACGAACACGCCGATCGTCATGTACTGCCCCGACTCGAACGGCGTGGGCTCGCCGTCGAACCTGACCCAGAAGGTGGCGAGCGACTCGTGGGCGTCCTCGCGCCGGACGAGCGCGGCGTTATACCGCTCGTCGTCGGCGATGATCGCGCCGGGCTGCTGTGTCTCGAGCATGGCCCGAGTGTATTGACCCTGTGCGCGGTGCCGCGACGCGATCGCGCCGCACGTCGCGCCAACTTCTCGCGGACTGGTCGACGTTCGAGCCGGCGCTTCCGCTCTGGGGCGTGCCGCAGCTCGACGGGCTCTACGAGGGCGCCACGCACCGGATCCTGGTGACCGAGGCGGGCGGCGTGCGGCTCGTGATCGCGACCGTCGATCCGGGCTCGGGCACGCCCGGCGCTCGGGACGTCGCCGCCATCCTCGCGTCCATCGACTTCGAGGCGCGGGCGCGTTTCGCTTCCCGGTCCAGCTCTTCTCGTTCGACGCGGCGGCTCGCCAGCTTCCCCCCGGCCCGGGCCTGAAGGATCGGGCCGCCATGCGCGACCCCGACGCCCTCGCCGGGGCACTCTCAGGATGGGCCGAGTCGGAGGCCGCCCCGCGGGCGAATACCGCCTCTGGGAGGACCCGCGGGGCGAGGCCCGCTCCGCGCAGTCGGGCGAGCACATCGTCCTCTGGATCGCCGACCTGGAGCCGGGGCTGCTCGTCGTCGAGGCCGCAGATCTGCCGCCCGCCTCGCCCGCGGACCGGGACGCGGTCGGCGTCATGGCCGAATCGATGTGGGTCGGGCTCGTCCAAATCCCTTGACCTGACGCCCGCGTACACTTGGGCCTCCCATGACCCAGACGATCGAGCCTGCAGCCGCCGAACGCGCCCACAAGGCGGCCAAGCGCTACATCTACGCGTGGGGCGACGGCGTCGCCGAGGGCAGCGGCACGATGAAGGATCTTCTCGGCGGCAAGGGCGCGGGCCTCGCCGAGATGACCCGGGCGGGCTTGCCCACGCCGCCCGGCTTCACGATCACCACCGAGGCCTGCAACGACTACTTCGCCGCGGGCGAGAAGCTCCCCGACGGCCTCTGGGACGACGTGCTCGACGCGATGCGCGAGGTCGAGCGGCGCACGGGCAAGGGCTTCGGCGACCCCGCGAACCCGCTCCTCGTCAGCGTCCGCTCCGGGGCCAAGTTCTCGATGCCCGGGATGATGGACACCGTCCTCAACCTCGGCCTGAACGAGGCGACCCTCGATGGGCTGATCCGCCTGACCGGCAACGAGCGGTTCGGCTGGGACGCGTACCGGCGGTTCATCCAGATGTTCGGCCGCATCGTCATGGACGTGAAGGCCGAGCGCTTCGACGAGCCGCTCGAGGCGCGGAAGCACCGGCACGGCCCCGAAGCCCGCGACACGGACCTGACCGTCGACGACCTGAAGGCGCTCGTCGGGACGTTCAAGGAGGTCGTGAAGGTGGACACCGGCCGCGACTTCCCGACCGACCCGTACGAGCAGCTCGACCTCGCGATCAAGGCCGTCTTCGCCAGCTGGTTCGGCCAGCGGGCCCGCGACTACCGCAAGTTCAACAAGATCCCCGACGACCTCGGCACGGCCGTGAACGTCGTGACGATGGTCTTCGGGAACATGGGCGACGACTCCGGCACCGGCGTGGCCTTCACCCGCGACCCGAACACCGGGCGGGACGAGCTGTACGGCGAGTACCTCACGAACGCCCAGGGCGAGGACGTCGTCGCCGGCATCCGCACACCCGCGCCGATCAGCCAGCTCAAGCAGGACATGCCGCAGGTCTACGAGGAGTTCAACCGGATCGGGCGGCAGCTGGAGCGGCACTACCGGAACGTCCAGGACCTCGAGTTCACGATCGAGCGCGGCCGGCTCTACATGCTCCAGACCCGCGACGCGAAGCGGACGGCCGCGGCCGCCGTGAAGATCGCCGTCGACATGGTCGAGGAGGGCCTGATCTCGAAGGAGGAGGCCGTCGGGCGGATCGAGCCGGCCCAGGTCGACCAGCTGCTCCGCGCGACCTTCGACCCCCAGGCGCTCAAGACCGCGAAGCGGATCGTGAAGGGGCTGAACGCTTCGCCGGGCGCGGCGGTCGGGCGGGCGGTCTTCGACGCCGACACGGCGGTCGAGTGGGTCAACCGCGGCGAGAAGGTCATCCTCGTCCGGATCGAGACCTCGCCCGACGACTTCCACGGCATGGCCGTCGCCGAGGGCATCATCACCGCCCGCGGCGGCGCGACCTCGCACGCGGCGGTCGTGGCGCGCCAGATCGGCAAGCCATGCGTCGCCGGGTCCTCGGCGCTCAACGTCAACTACTCGAGCAAGTCGGCCGCATGCGCGCTGACCGGCATCGACTTCGACGAGGGCGACTGGCTCAGTCTCGACGGCACGACCGGCGACCTCTACCTCGGCCAGCTGCCGACCGTCCAGGCGCGCTTCGAGGACCAGCCCGAGCTCCAGAAGATCCTCGGCTGGGCCGACGAGATCCGCCGGATGCAGGTCTGGACGAACGCGGACAAGCCCGAGGAGGCCGCCCAGGCCCGGAGCTACGGCGCCCAGGGCATCGGCCTCTGCCGGACCGAGCACATGTTCCGCGAGGGCGACCGCCTCGAGATCGTCCGCGGCGCGATCCTCGTCGCCAACGAGGCCAGCCGGGCGAAGGCCAAGGCCGCGGCCGGCGAGGCCCTGGCCGATGCGGAGCGGGAGGCGGTCGCGACCTTCGACGCGGCGATGGCCAAGCTCGAGGCCCTCCAGCAGGGCGACTTCGAGGGCATCTTCCGGGCGATGGACGGCCTGCCGGTTGTCATCCGGCTGATCGACCCGCCGCTCCACGAGTTCCTCCCGAACCTCGAGGAGCAGCTCGTCAAGGTCACGAAGGCCGAGGCCGCCGGCGGGGCGTCAGAGGAGGACCAGGAGCTCCTGCGGACGATCAAGTCGATGCACGAGCAGAACCCGATGCTGGGACTCCGCGGCGTGCGCCTGGGGCTCATGATCCCGGACTTCGTGAAGGCCCAGACCCGGGCGATCCTCAACGCCCAGATCAAGGTCAAGCAGGCCGGCGGCAACCCGATCGCCAAGATCATGATCCCGCTCGTCGGGCACGTGAACGAGCTCGCGGCAACGAAGGCGCTCCTCGAGGCCGAGGCGAGGGCGGTCGAGGAGAAGGCCGGCGTCCAGGTCGACTACAAGTTCGGCACGATGATCGAGGTGCCGCGCGGCGCCCTGACGGCCGACGAGATCGCGCGCGAGGCAAGCTTCTTCAGCTTCGGCACGAACGACCTCACGCAGATGACGTTCGGCTACTCGCGCGACGACGCCGAGGGTGGCTTCCTCCTGAAGTATGTCGAGGACCGGATCCTGCCGGTCAACCCGTTCCAGACGCTCGACGACGCGGTCGCCGACCTGATGCGGGTCGCGGTCGAGAAGGGCCGTGGCGCGCGCCCTGACCTCGAGATCGGGATCTGCGGCGAGCATGGCGGCGACCCGGAGTCGATCGCCAAGTGCGAGAAGCTCGGGCTCGACTACGTTAGCTGCTCGCCGTTCCGGGTGCCCGTGGCCCGGCTCTCCGCCGCGCAGGCGACGCTCTCGCAGCGGGCCGCCCTCGTCGCGAACGACAGGTAGCACACGCCCTCGCCGGGTCGCCGGCGACCGGGGTGCGACCGGGGCGCGCCGTTCGTACCGCCCTCGACGGTACCCACGGGCCCTCAACCGCCGCGCACCGACCGCGCATCCTCGCACCGGTGGCCGAACGCGAAGACCTGTACCGGATCCTCCAGGTCGACCCTGGCGCGAGCCCGCTCGTGATCCAGGCGGCCTACCGCGTGCTTGCCCGGATCTTCCACCCCGACGTCGAGGGCGACGACGCCCAGATGAAGCGCATCAACCACGCCTGGGCCGTCCTCGGCGACCCGCGCCGCCGCGCAGCCTACGACGCCGAGCGAGCCGGCCGCCACCCCGGTCCGGCCGCCGGGGCACCGGATCGCCCCGCGACGGCCCCCGTCCGGCCGGCGCCGTCGACCACCGCGGCCGCCCCCGGGGTCGCCGGCCAGCGCCACGGCACCGAGGACCACGCCGGCCCCCCGCCGGGCCATCCGTCGGGCCCGGTGATGCGCTTCGGGCGCTACGAGGGCTGGTCGCTCGGGGAGATCGCCCGCGTGGACCGCCCGTTCCTCGAGTGGCTTCGCCGCGTCCCCGCGGGCCGCCAGCTGCGCGAGGACATCGACCTCGCGCTCCGCACGGCAGGCTCGTCGACGACCCTCGCGAGCCGCCGCGCCACCACCACCGGCGACGGGCGGGTCCACACCTGGACCTCGATCCGGAGGCCCGGCGCGCGCACCTGACGCGGTCACCCCATCGAGCGTGCAAGATGGGGACATGCAGCCCCAGGGTCGCCATCGGGTCACGATCGTGGGCGGCGGGTTTGCCGGCCTCTATGCCGCCCGCCGCCTCGGCAGGGACGAGCGGATCGACCTGACCCTCGTCGACCGCCGCAACCACCACCTCTTCCAGCCGCTGCTCTACCAGGTCGCGACCGGTGCCCTGGCGCCCGGCGAGATCGCCCAGCCGCTGCGCGGCATCTTGCGCAAGCACCGCAACACGACGGTCCTGCTCGGCGAGGCGGTCGGGCTCGACCCGGAGGGCCGGCGCGTCCTGATGTCCGACGGCGGCCCGATCGAGTACGACACCCTGGTCGTCGCCACCGGCGCCCGCCACAGCTACTTCGGGAACGATTCGTGGGCGCGGTTCGCGCCGGGCCTCAAGTCGATCGACGACGCGACGGAGATCCGCCGCCGCATCCTGATCGCCTTCGAGGCGGCCGAGCGCGAGCACGTGCCGGAGCGCCGGCGCGAGTGGATGACCTTCGTCGTCGTGGGCGGCGGCCCGACCGGCGTCGAACTGGCCGGCGCCCTCGGCGAGATCGCCAACGACACGCTGCGTCGCGACTTTCGGTCGATCGACCCGCGGGACGCGCGAATCATCCTCGTCGAGGCGGTCGATCGCGTCCTGCCGACCTACCCCCCGGATCGATCGAACTCGGCGAAGCGGCAGCTCGAGCGCCTCGGCGTGACCGTCCGGACGTCGACCCGCGTCACCGCGATCACCGAGGAGGAGGTGACGGTCGAGCCGGCGAGCGGCAAGGGCCAGCCCGAGCCTATCCCGACGCGGACCGTCCTCTGGGCCGCGGGCGTGCAGGCCTCATCATTCGCCAGGGCGGTCGCCGCCGCGACGGGCGCCGAGACGGACAAGGCCGGGCGGATCGAGGTCGGGCCGGACCTGACGATCCCCGGCCACCCGGAGATCTTCGTGACCGGCGACGCCGCCATCCAGCCGTGGAAGCCCGATCGGCCCGTGCCCGGCGTCGCCCAGGGCGGCATCCAGGGCGGGAAGTACGTCGCCCGGGCGATCATCGACCGCCTCGACGGCCGGACGCCGAAGCCGTTCCGCTTCCGCAACCCCGGCGACGTCGCGGTCATCGGGCGGCTGTCCGGCGTCACGAACATCCCGTGGCTCGGGCCGTTCGGGAAGACGGGCGGCTTCCTCGCCTGGCTGTTGTGGCTCGGAATCCACATCGCCTACCTGATCGGATTCGCGAATCGCCTCGTCGTGCTGACACGCTGGGCGTGGAGCTTCGTGACCCACGGGCGCGGCTCGCGCCTCATCACGGGCCAGCCGCTGTTGCCGGATATCGAGGAGCCGGAGCCGCCAGCGTGACCGAGAAACCGGACACGGTCGACAGGACCAGCGAGACCGTCGAGATCGTCGACCGCGCCGAGTCGCGCCGCTACGAGGCGCTCCTCGACGGGCAGCTGGCGGGCTTCGTCGACTACGGCCGCGTCGGCGGCCGGATCGTCGCCGTCCACACCGAGGTCTTCCCCGAGTTCGGCGGACGCGGGATCGCGTCCGCGCTCGTGCGTCGCGTGCTCGCGGACGCCCGCGCGGAGGGCGCCAGAGTGACGCCGCGCTGCCCGTTCTTCCAGGCCCACTTCGAGCGGCACCCGGAGGACCGCGATCTGCTCCCGCCCACGTGGCGGCTCGGGGCGGCACGCGCGAAGGACGGCGAGCACGAGCCCTCGAAGAAGCGTCGCGCGCGCTAGCGGGCGCTGGACCAAGGCTGGCGCGCGCGAGCGGGCGCTGGACCCAATCCTGGCGCGCGGCTAGACCAGCGGCGTCTTCCCGGCGTCGTCCTCGCGGGCCCGCCGGAGTTGCTCGGCCTCGTCGTCGGTCTCGATCTGCTCGTTCGCGCCGTCCCAGCCGCCCGCGGCGGCGTTGCGCTCGGTGTCGTCGCGCCCGGGGTCGAGCGAGCGCGGCGGCTGCTCCCCGGGCGCAGCTCGATCGCGGGTCCGGGATCGTCCCGGTCCGGCGACCCGGTCGATCGGCCGAGCTCGCGCTCCAGCCATCGAGGTAGTCCTGCTGCTCCTCGTCTCGCTGCGCTCGTTCCACGTCCCGCTGGCGTCAGGTCGGGTTCGTGCCGACTCCTTGCTCGCTGCGTCGGAGATCCGCCAGGTGACGTCGTCGATGGCTTCAGCGCGCCCGTCGGATCTCCGGGCGGATCATCCCGAGCGCGGTCCGGGGCAGCTGCCGCGGCAGGCGGTGGGCACCGTTGTCCGACGGCGCCGCGACGGGGACGAAAAACTCCCGGTCCGCCGCCACGCACTCGCAGCTGGCCGTTTCGAGCCGCTCGGGATCGAGGACGTGGACCGTCCCGCGCCGGAACTCCGCGGCGCCCTCGCGCGCGAACCGGGCCCCGACCGTCGAGACCGCCGGGCGCGAGACGCCGAGCAGGTCCGCGAAGGACTCCTGGGTGAGCGGGAACGACGAGCCCCCGACCCGGTCGCAAGCCAGCAGCAGCCAGCGCGCCGCTCGCTGGTCGAGCGAGTGGAGCCGGTTGCAGGCGACGGTCTGCGCGAGGTGCCCGAGAAGGGCGACGGCATACCGGTCGACCGATCGACGGAGCGGTTCGCTCGCCCGGATGGCCGCCCGGAAGCGCTCCGCCGGCATCGACTGGGCGACGCCCGGCACCAGGACGGCCGCGTCCATGGCCCCGTGCTCGCCATGGGCCGCCGCGAGCCCGACGACGCCCTCCGAACCGACGATCGTCACCCCGGCGGTCCGGCCGTCGGCCATGGTCACGGACAGGGCGACGAGCCCCGATTCGGGGAAGAGGACCTGGCGCACCGGCGCATGGGCGTGCACGAGCGCGCGCTCCGCGTCCATGCGGACGCGCTCGAGGTCGCGACGGATCTGCTCGAACTCACGGGTGGGGAGCGATGCCAGCAGGCGCGACCCCTGGGTGGGGCCCGCAGCCGGTTCGGTGCCGGCCATGGCCAAAGGTTTGCCCCGCGGGGGTTACAGACGGGTCAGCTCATCTGTTCCCGAGTTGACAGAACCGCAACGGGCACGCGGGTAGCCTTCCCGACTGTCACGAATCTGCAAGACTCTCCCCAGGACCTGCCACCCATCCCGAGGTCGACCTGTCACGATGCCCCACCGTTCGCTTCGCCCGGAGACCCGCGCCGCCGTCGCCCAGTCCGGCGATGGCCCGCTCTTCGCACGGGTCGCCCAGCTTCAGACCGACCTCGTGACGCGCGTCGTCGACTCGGCCTGGAACGCGCTCCACGCGCTGGGGGCGCATCGCTGGCAGGACGGCTGGGAGACGGACCTCGAGAAGGGCTGGAGCCGCTATCGGGGCTCGCGCTGCACGATCTGCGACGAGCCCTGGGAGGACTGGTAGGCCGATCCTCGAGTCCCCGCTCGAGATCGTCCCTGTGACGTCGGGGCCGGCTCCCTTCGCCGGCCGCCGAGCAGCCGCCTGACGAACCCGAGGAGCGCCAGCGCGAGCATCACGCGCGCTCCGAAAAGGCGGGAGAGCACCAGGTTTCTGATCGCTGCGAGCATGCCGGCAAGGCTGCCAGCGCGCCGCTTGCCGCTGCCGGTCGCCGCGCCGCGCTGACGGCACAACTGCCTCGCAGCGACGCCCTGACGGCACCGCCGGCGCCGCCGCTCGCCCAATGATCCAGGCGCAGAACAGTACCTCCGGGGGATGGGAGTCCTGGGTCGGTCGAGCACCGGCCCACCGCCCGATCGGGCCACGCGGCTGGGCCCGCACGAAGGTCCCGGTGAGCGTGCGCGCCGGGCCGCCGGGTGGGGTGGTGCGGCGACGCTCCGGGACCTTTGGCTGGGCCCCGGTGCGCCACGGCGACACGTCGGCCGCTGGGCCGCCGCGACGGGTTGGCTACCGCGCACGGGACCATCGCCGCGGTCCTCGAAAGGGCCGGCGCAAGGTCTACTTCCGAGTGTTCCGGGGGCCGGCTGCGCGGCGTCGCAGATGCCGCGGCCGGGGGACGCAACCGCGTCGAGAGATGACGGGGATGGATCCACTGCTGCACTCCGGGACGTGTTCGGCGAAGCGAGCGGCTGCGCGGCCGGTGGGCCTGCGCGCCCCGCGCCGGGACCCGGGGACCGGGACGCGCCGCCGCGGCCGGGGCCAGAGCCTCGTCGAGTTCGCGATCAGCTTCCCGGTCGTGATGCTGATGCTGCTCTTCGGCGTCGACTTCGGGCGCGTCTTCGTCGGCTGGCTGGCACTCAGCAACGCCGTGCGGGAGGCCGCGAACTACGCGGCGATCAACCCGTCCGCCTGGGCCGATGCCAATACCGCCGCGATCGCCGAGTACGAGCGGCTCATCGCGACCGAGGCCGGCGGAACGGCCTGCCAGCTGCCCGGCACCCTGCCGTCGCCGAGCTTCCCGAACGGTGACGGCGTCGGCGAGCCGGCGATCGTCGCGATCACCTGCCGCTTCGAGCTCATCACGCCGCTGATGTCGGCCATCCTGGGCAACGGCGTCGATGTCAGCGCGGCCGCCTCGTTCCCGATCCGGAGCGGGCTCCTCGGCGGCTCCGGCTTCGGGCCCGGCCTGCCCGGGGTCAGCACCGCCCCGACGGTGAAGCCGGGCGAATCAACCGGCCCGACGCCGACGCCGATCCCGACGCCGAGCGCCCTGCCGACGCCGACGCCGGCCCCGTGCTTCGTGCCAGACCTCACCGGCGTGAACACGTCGCGGGCGACAAAGCGCTGGACCGACGCGGGCTTCGCCGCCAACAACCTCAGCTTCAAGCCGCTCGTGCCGCCGCACTTCCGCATCCGGATCCAGAGCCAGTCCGTCGGCGCGGCCCTGCCGTGCGCGTCGACGACGATGACGGTGGAGCCGTGAGCGCGGGTCGCCACCTCCCGGGGCGCGGGCGCGGCCCGAGCTCGGGCCACCACGTCTCCCGCAGGGCCGCGCCCGAGCGCGGCCAGTCGCTGGTCGAGTTCGCGTTCACCTTCCCGCTGATCGCGCTGCTGGCCTTCGCGTTCATCGACATCGGGCGCGCGGCGTTCCAGCAGAACACCTTGGCCGACGCCGCGCGCGAGGCCGCCCGCGTCGCCGCGGTCAACCAGGTCGACCCGGCCGACGGACCGTGGCAGTGCTTCGCCAACAAGCCGGTCGAGGACCCGGCGGCCCCGGGCTGGACGTTCCGCGGCTGCGCCGTGAACTCCGGCGCGACGATCGGCGTCACCCCGCCCGACGTCACGATCACCTACGTCGCCCCACCGGGCACGAGCCTCGACTGCGCCTCGAGCCTGCATGTCGGCTGCATCGCCCGCGTGACCGTGGTCAGCCGCTACGTGCCCATCACCCCGGTCGCCGGGCAGCTCATCGGCCCGATCACGATGAGCGCAACCTCCGAGATGCCGATCGAGCGGCTGTTCCCGTGAACGCGGTGCCAGCGATGAGGAGTCCGCACGTGTCATCCACCCGGCGCAGCGAGCGCGGGCAGGCCTTCGTGCTGATGGTCGGCGTCATGCTCCTGTCGATCGCCATGCTCGCCGCGATCATCGACGGCGGGAACGTCATCACCCAGCGCCGCGCCGCCCAGTCCGCCGCGGACAGCACCGCGGAGGCCGGCGCGATCGTGCTCGCCCAGCGGATCGCCGGCGTCACGACCCCGGCGGGCGGCTGGGATGCCGAGGTCAATGCCAAGGTCCAGGCGTCGGCGGCCGCGAACAACCTGACGCTCATCCACGCCTACTACACGGACATCTGCGGCATCCCGCTGCAGTGGGACGGCTCAGCGGCCCTGAACGCCGACGGCACCGAGGACCTGGCGCGGGCGCACAAGGTCGGCGGCGGCTCGCTGCCCGGCGGCAGCGCCACGACACCGGACTGCCCGAGCCGGGTCGTCGGGCCGGTCGCCGGCGTCACGATCGTCGGTGTCAAGGACGTGGACACCTACGTCGCCCGGGCCATCGGCATCGAGTCCTTCACCGCCATGACCCGCGCGACCGCCGTCGCCGGCTACCTGCAGGGCTACTGCGGCGCCGACCAGGGCGAGTATTGCGGCATCCTGCCGATCGCGATCCCGGTCAACACCGTCGGCTGCGACGGCTCGAACAACGTCATGCTCGGCGACCAGCCGTGGGCCTGGAACACGATCCTGACCATCCCGCTGTGCAACAACAGCCCGGGCAACGTCGGCTGGCTCGACTGGGACCCGCCGGCGGGCGGCGCGACGGAGATCGTCTGCTCGATCATCAACGCCGACAACCCGGCCATCGTCCTGCCGTCGTGGCAGTACATCGCCGCGACCGGCAACACGAACGGCGGCGGCCACTGCATCGACGACGAGACCGGCATCGACTACGGCGGCGTGGAGGCGGCCGTTCGCAAGTGGGAAGGGCAGGTGATCCTCATCCCGCAGTTCGACATGACCTGTCGGACCAAGAACGGCGACCCCAACCCGGTCAGCACGCAGCCCGCGGTCAGCACCGGCCCGAACTTCGGCTGTCCCAACCCGGTCGGCGGCGGCGAGGGCCAGAACATCTGGTACCGCATCCCGAGCTTCGCCTACTTCGTGCCGTGCTCGCCCACGATGGCCGGCTGCGGGGGCCGGCACGGCGCCTACATCAGCGGCTCGAACAAGGCCGAGTGCGACACCGGCAACGGCTCGACCTCCTGCCTGGTCGGCAAGTTCATGGACATCCTGGGCACGGGCACGGTCGGCCCGGGCGTGGGTGCGGGCACCGGCAGCAAGGCGTTGGGCGTCCAGCTGATCAAGTAGCGCGCCGCGCACGTCGTGCGCTCGCAGCGCCGCCGGGCGGTTCCACGGCGACCCTGCGGGCGGTGCACGCAGTCGACGAGCAAGGTTGGCTGCAAGCAACTTTGCAAGGTGCGATCCGCGATAATCCGCTGACCCTCCCAGGAGGGACGCGCCGACCGACGCGGGGGTCTCGGTCACGAGAGGCCGGGGGGTCTCGTTCATGTCGCATCGGGGGCTTGTGCCGGGCGCACGCATCCTTGCGTGTCTGCGCGCCGCATGCCACCTTCTCGTGCTCGACATCACGCTCGAGCACGGCCGCCGTCGATCGATCCGCGGGCAGAGCCTCGTTGAGTTCGCGTTCGTCCTGCCCGCGATGCTGCTGCTGACGCTGATCGCGGTCGACTTCGGGCGCGTCTACCTCGGCTGGATCAACCTCCAGACGGCCGCTCGAGCCGCCGGCAACTTTGCCGCGAACAACTCGGAAGCCTGGCTCACGAACGACACCGCGACGATCGCGGAGTACCGCAACCAGGTCCTCAACGACACGACCGCAACGAACTGCGAGCTCGACCCGGGGGTCCCCGAGGACCCGACCTTCGAAGACGGCGACGGCGACGGCACGACGACGAACATCGGCGACCGCGCCATCGTGGTGTTCACCTGCACCTTCACGCCGATCACGCCGATCATCTCGTCCATCCTCGGCGACGGAATCGCCGTCACCGCCTCGGCAGTGTTCCCGGTCAAGACGGGCCAGTTCTCGACCGGAGGCGGCAGCAGCGGCACGCTCGCGGCCGACTTCACGGCCTCGCCGACCACGACCACGGTCGGCAGCAACGTCGTCTTCACGGACGCCTCGGTCGGCGGGCCGACGACCTGGAACTGGGATTTCGGCGACGGCGGGACGTCGACGGCCCAGAACCCGACGCACGCCTACCTTTCGGCCGGAACGTACACGGTGATCCTGACGGTCACGAACTCCGGCGACGTCGACACCCGCACCCGAACCGGCTACATCACCGTGGGCAACCCGACCCCGGTCGCCGACTTCACGGCCAGCACGACCACGCCGACCGTGGGCCAGGCCGTGAGCTTCACCGACCTCTCGTCCGGCAGCCCCACGGCGTGGGCCTGGACGTTCGGCGACGGCGGGACGAGCACGAGCCGGAACCCCGCGCATGCCTATAACACGGCCGGGACGTACACCGTGACGCTCACGGTGACCTCGAGCTCCGGGACCAACACCGTCACCAAGGCCAACTACATCGTCGTCTCCGTCGCCACCTGCACCGTGCCGGACTTCGTCACGCCGGGCACCCGAATCAACAACGCGCAGGGGATCTGGGCGGCCGCCGGCTTCACGACCACGGTGCAGCAGGCCGCCGGCCATTCGAAAGGCAACTACAGGATCACGTTCCAGTCGATCGTCGCGAACACCAGCGTCCCGTGCGACAGCGTGATCACGGTGAACGGATGACAGCGCGACTGGGCCGGCGGCCCCACGCCGGCAGAGGGCAGAGCCTCGTCGAGTTCGCCCTCGTCTTGCCGCTCTTCCTGCTCCTGGTCATGGCGATCGCCGACCTCGGGCTTGGGGTCTTTGCCTACAACTCGATCACGAACGCCGCCCGCGAGGGCGCACGCCTCGCGATCGTGAACCAGGACACGACCTCGGTGGTTGCGCGCGCCAAGTCGCAGGCCCGCGTTGCCCGCTCGCCGAACGTGACGGTCGCCTACTACATGGCCGCCGCGGACGGCACCCCGGACACGAGCACGACCTGCCCGATCGGGAGCGCGTCGTACATCGCGGTCGGGTGCCTCGCCGTCGTGCGGTTCGAGGGTGACTACGAGCCAATCACGCCATTCATCCGAAACATCGTCTTCGGTGGTGGGGTGACGTTCACCGCCGAGACGGTCCTGCCGGTCGAATACAGCTGTCCGAATGCCAACCAGACCGCGGCCCAGTGCCCCAAGCAGCCATAGGAGCAGTCATGTCAGCCATTGGTCGCGGCCACAGCGGGCACGCCCGGGAGCGAGGCCAGATCCTCGTACTGTTCGTGCTTGGGCTCGTCGCCATGGTCGCCGGGGTCGCCCTAGTCATCGACGCCGGCATCGCCTACGCCCAGCAGCGCGGGACGCAGAATGGCTCCGATTCGGCCGCGAACGCCGGCGCGGTCGTCCTCGCCCAGATGCTCGGCGGGGCCACAAAGACCGATACCGACGTCGCGGCCGCGGTCACCTACAGCGCCGGCGTGAACGCGATCGATCCGGTCGCGTACTACACGAACGTTTACGGTGAGCCGATCGATGGCACCGGCGCGGTCGTCGGGCCCAGCCTCGCTGCACGCGTCGGGAACGGGACGATTCCCCCGAACGCCCAGGGAGTGCACGTCTCCGGGACTCGGGCATTCGACACGACCTTTGCCCGCGTGATCGGGCTCAACCAGTTCACCGCCGGCGCCGAGGCCACGGCCGTCACCGGCAAGCTGATCGGCGGCGCCTTCCTGCCCGTCATCTTCCCAGTCAACATCACGGATTGCGCGCAGAACGGCAGCCTCGGGCTGCCCAAGGACCAGTGGCCGATCAGCGAGCCGGGCGCGCCCGGCGAGCACCCGATCGGGACCGAGTACATCGTGCCGCTCTGCAAGACCGGCGGCGGCTCCTTCCAGGTGCTCGACCTCGACGGCACGAAGAACAACTGCGACGACGAGGTCACCAACCCGCCGCCGATCCAGTGGGACACCTTCCCGGTCGAGGTCGCATCGGACAACGGCAACAACTGCGCCAAGAAGATGGTCGACGCGGTCAACGACCGCCACGGTGAGATCGTCCTCGTGCCGATCTGCGACAACAACGACTGCAACACCACCGGTGGGAGCCACGCGACCTACCACGTGACCGGCGTCGTCGCCTTCTGGATCGACTACATGTCGGACTCGAACAACAAGAACAACTCGCTCTGCCAGACCCACACGAACTCGGACGGCCAGCTACTGCAGACCATCGCGGGCAACGGCTCCAGCAGCTGCATCGCCGGCTGGTTCATCCACTTCATCACGACCGGCCCTGTCGGGTCAGGCTCCATCGGCAATGGCGACGCCATCGGGGTCCAGCTGATCAAGTAGACGCGGGCTGGTCGCGTTGCCGAGTGCCCGAGCGCACCGGGCCCCCGGTCAGAACCTTCGGCCGGCGCGCGTCGGCACCGCGCTGTAGGTACTTCGAATCGATTCGGTCCGGATCCTCGCGCCGCCTCGAAATGGAGGGTGAGCGCGCACGGGGGTGCCAGCCACCGACGGCAACCGGACAGTCCACCGGGAACTACCCCATCAAGGGCTCGTGCACGACGAGCAACAACTCGTACCTACAGCACCTCGATTGACGCCTTCCCGATCACTGCGCCCACGGTCTCGGCGGCCATCCGCCTGGCAATCCACGCCGCAAGGTTGACTCGGCATACTGCGCCCCGCAGAGCTGTCAACTTCGTAGCGTCGGTTTCGGGGGACGCCGGCAGAACGGATCCTGATGCAGGGAGATCAGCGACCGGGAGCGTTGCCCCGCGCCGACGCCGCCTCGCCGCACGGCGAGCGTGGCCAGGCGCTCCTCGAGCTGGCGCTTGTCGTGACCATCCTCGTGCTGCTGTTCATGGCGATCTTCCAGTTCGCGTACGTTCTCGAGAGCCAGAACGGTCTGACGAACGCCGTCCGTGAGGCCGCTCGTCGCGTCGCGGCGACCACGACGGCGAACCCCGCTTGGACCGGGCCCGGATCGCTGCAGACGTGGGTCCAGGGCCAGCTGTGCGGCACCTACGTCACGGTCTGCGGCGACAACCCTGCCAACCGCGGCCTGCTCGCCGAGAACGTCCAGGGCTTCGACGGCAGCAAGCTCTGGACGACGGTCCCCGACGTGAGCTTCTGCGAGTACCCGGTTGGCTCACAGGTCGAGTACCAAGTCGAGGTCAGCCTGACATACAAGCACCCGCTGTTCTTCGGCCTCATGGCATTCGCGACCGACCTGACCGACGGCTCCCCCAACGGCTTCTGGGATCTGTCCACCTCCGCTCAGATGCGGATGGAGAACATCGACAACACCGCACCGGGGTTCAATCCACCGGGGTCGACGTGCTGATGCTCCCGACCGGATTGTTCCACCGTGCCCGCCGTCCTGATCGCGGCCAGTCCCTGGTCGAGTTCGCGCTCGTGGCGCCGATCTTCTTCCTGCTGATCTTCTCGGTCGTGCAGTTCGGCCTGATCCTCGCGGCCCAGAACGGGCTGGTCGACGGGGTCCGAAGCGCCGCGCGGCGCGCCGCGACCTACCGGATCAATGAGCTGTCCTTCGATCCGACCGTCTTCCCCTCGATCTGCACGACGATCGACGACGAGCTCCATAACCGCCTGTCGGACAGCCTGATCGGCTACGCCGCGAACCGGGTCGCTAGCCAGATCACGTACGAGTGGGAGTCGAACCCCGAGTCCGGCGAGTACTTCCTCGTCGCGCACGTCCATGCCGCCTTCGACAACGTCCTCTACGTCCCGCTGGTCGGGTGGTTCCTCGACAGCACGGACGGGAACCCCGATGGCGTCCTCACGCTCTTCGCCGACGAGAGGATGCGCGTCGAGAACCCCGCGCTGGAGTTCTCGAGCGCCCCCAGCCCAGCCACGCAGCCCTGTCCATGAGGAGTCCTGTTCGCATGCCTGTAAAGCACGCATCTCGCGGCCAGGTCCTGGTCCTGTTCGTGCTGTTCCTGCTCGTCCTTCTCGGAGTCTCGGCGCTCGCGATCGACTACGCGACGTGGCTGCTGACCGATCGCAACCTCCAGAACCACGCCGACCACGCGGCGCTCGCCGGCGCGGACGTGTTCGACGACCGGACACAGCAAGGCTCGTGCGGCAGCGGCCTCGGCGCCGCGCAGTGCGTCGAGGCGCGCACGCAAGCGTGGGCATCGCTGAACAACGAGCTTGGTCTCGGTCTCTCGCAGCCGATCATGGCCTGCCTCGCGACGGCCAACAGCCCGGCCGCGGGTGAGACGAACTCCTCGCGCGCGAACTCCGGGGGGTGCACCGGCGAGGCGTCGGTTGACTTCGGCTACAAGATCTGGGTCTCCACACCACCACCGAACGGGGGCGAGTACCGGAATTTCGGCGGCCGATACGCCCTGAACTTCGGTGTCGTGTGGGTCCGCGTCGACAAGGACGTGTCGTCGTTTCTCGGCGGCGCACTCGGCATCGACCCGCAGGACCGAACCGGCTGGGCAACGGCCGGGGCGCTGCCCGCCGACTTCGCGCTCCAGACGTTCTGCCGGAACAACATCGCGCCCGAGAGCGGCGTCTGTGTGAACTCTGCCGGCGTGACCATCGACGGCCAGGGCGGCATCCGGCTCCTGCGCGGCGACGTGGGCAGCAACGAGAGCCTGACCGTGACGTCGACCGTCGGTCAGGGCGTCGTCCTCTACAACGGCAATTTCTTCCTCGTGAACCGCGTGTGCTCGAATGGCACGTGGAACTGCCCGCCGGCGATGACCGGTGGCATCTCCGACGGCGTCAACCCAAAAAACGCCTTCTATATGGCGCCGCTGCCGGTCCCGCACTTCGAATCGCCCGTGGACGACGTCACCGACAACAGCTGGAACTGCAGCGACACGACTGCGCTCTGCATTCCATACCGGGGTCAGACGATTTCGAACATCGGCGCGCCCGGTGATTGGACCTGCAGCTCGACCAGCGGGAGCCCAACCTGGTGCGGCGACCCGACGGTCACGACCGACGTCAACGGCAATGCGACCGTGGAGTGCGTGGGCCGGGGAGGTGGCAACCCCGGTAACCACTACTACCCCATCGGCGTCAGCGCCGGCGCATCCCAGATCCAGGGCGATGCGGCGCACCCGCAGGGCAACGGCGATGAGTGGCGGAACCTGGATGACGATGCCGTGACGCCTGATCCCGACGCCGCCGTCCCGCCAGCGAACCCGTCGGCGGACTGGGTGTACACCGACAACATCAACACGACGGGCAGTGCCTCGTCGGCGTTCACTCTGAACATCGGGCAATCCGGACCCCGCCAGAACGGGACGAGCACCATCCGGTACGTCGTCTTCAAGACCAATGCAGGGATCCAGAGCAACAACGGCAACGCCGTCACGGTGACGGTGCGCCTGCTGCCCGGATCGGGCACGACACCGATCGCGACCGACGGACCGCGCACCCTCAACGGCACGCCGACGCGGTATTCCTTCACGACGACGATCCCAGCCGCCCAGATGAATTCGCTGCGCCTGCAGTTCACCTTCTCGACGACGGGCGTTTCTACCAGCACGGAACGACGGGGCGGCGGCGTTGCATGGGCGGAGATCGAGCATCCAGATCCGCAGCCGGCTGTGGCGCCGATGATCCCGCCGGGCTACTACCGCTCGATCATCATCCCCGACGATGGCTGCGCGATCCTCGATCCGACCGGCGAGTACACGCAGCTGTACGACGGACAGCTCGCAGGCATCTACCGGTTCGGCGGCAGCGGCAGCAACAACGATAAGAAGATCAAGCTCGGCTCCGGGTCGTACCTGATCGGCGACGGCGTTACGCTGGTCTTCGACCCGGGCTGGCCGGACTCTGGCTCCAACCAGGGCATCGCGATCGGCGGGAGCGGCGCGCTCGTGCTGAACACCCATCGCGTCCCGGGCGTCCCGCCGTGCACCCCGAGCGAGACGGAGACGCAGACGGTCAACCAGTCCGCCCCGCACCTTGGGAACCTGCCGTACAGCGCGGTCTGCGCAGCGTGGGTCGTGGACTCGAGCGATACGACCGGCGTTCGCCCGGGCCTGCCCGCCTGGGAGCCGTGCGATGTCGACAACCCGGACAGCTCGTCGCACTGCGTCGAACGCGACCAATACAACCCGTTCCCAGGCTGGCGCGGCGTGACGTTCTACTTCACGCCGGATCCCAACTGGTCGACGGCGCACGCGAGCATGGACATCCGGAACCGCTTCGAGATGTCAGGCTCCAGCGGCGCAGACGCCGGGATCGCGTTCCGTGGGATCCTCTACGCGCCGTATGACGACGTCGACATCCAGGGCGGCAACGGCTTCCGGACAGTCGGTCAGGTTCTGGCCTGGACTGCCAAGTTCAACGGCGGCAGCGCCTACATCGACCTCGATTATCCGTACGACTTCACACCGGCCAAGCCATACCTGTTGGAGCCGACGGTCCAGCATTAGCGCCGTCAGCCGCGGGCAGTGCCGCGGTGGTTCGCCGAGTCTGGCGTCAGCGGCGAGGGGCGAGCACCCGAAGGGCGCCCCGTCGCGTCGTGAGCTCGATCGGCGTCGTGCCGAGATCCTCGGAATCGGCGCGAACGGGGAGCGGGTGGTCGTGCGGACGCGGACGCGCGCGGCCCGGTACGTGGCCGTTCGGGTGCCCGAGCCGACGCCGGCGAGCGCGCTGGCGAGCTCGCGCACGACCTCGAGCGGGCCGAGGCCCAGGTAGCAGACGACGTCCAGCAGGCCGTCGTCGATGCGGGCGTCGGGTGCAGCCTTGAGCGCACGGCCGGTGATCAGGCTGTTGGCGATCGCAAGGCTGACGACGCGGTGACGGACCTCGCGTCCGTCGAGTTCGAGCCAGACGCGG
Organism: Binatia bacterium; assembly: GCA_035574535.1. Classification (GTDB taxonomy): domain Bacteria; phylum Chloroflexota; class Limnocylindria; order Limnocylindrales; family CSP1-4; genus UBA5189. The sequence continues at coordinate 5,969 of DATLYV010000167.1, read as the reverse complement.
GTGCGGCGGCGCCGGATCGCCCGGCCCAGGAGATCGATCGCGGAGCGCAGTCGGCCTTCCGAGACGTCGGTAGCGTGGCCCAGGAGCTCGGCCGCGAGCCCGATCGTGGCGATCTCGAGGAACGGCCGGCCACCGCCCGAGCCCACATCGATCGCCCGGACCTCGCCGCCCGCAAGGACGGCCACGGCGCCGTCGAGGTCGAGCGGGATGTCGAGGCTCCGGGCGATGTTCATCGCCGTCCCGAGAGCCCGCCGATCAGTCGTTCGGCCGTCACGTGCGCGAATCTCGCCGGAGTGCCGCTGCGGCGAGCGCCGTCGAACGGGGGGTTCGCGTTACGGATTCGCGCACGAGGCGCCGTAAAAGGGCGCGGCGAGGGGGCCCCGCGGCCCATGGGGTCGCGGCTCAGCGGGGGCGGCTCACGGCCGCGGCTCAGGGCTCCGTTGAGGGCGGTGGCGACTCGGTTGGTGGCGGGGTCTTCGGGCCGCCTGGCTTGTCGGTCGGCGGCGGCTCCGTGGGCCCGGGCGTCGGCTCCGGCGTCGGGCCGGGCGGCTCGCTTGCGCCGGCGGATGGCGACGGCCCAGCGCTGGGCCCCGGGGTCGGGGTCGGCTTCGGGGTCGGCGGCGGCGCGGAGCAGGTGACCCGAGGCAGGTTCGTCCTGATTGGGCCCTCCTCGTCCTCGGGGACCGTCTCGAGGCCGGTCGGGAGCGTCCCGGCCGGCGGGAATGCCTCGGCGGCGAGCTCGCCGATGAGGTCGACGCGGGGGACGAGGATCGAGCCGCGCGGGTCGTTCCGCGCGCCATGCACGAGCGGGTACGTGATCACCGCCCGATAGATGCGGTCGCGCTGGATGCTGACCGCGAACGGCAGGTACTGGCCGATCGTCGCCGGGTCGAGGCTCGTCGAGATCAGCTGGCCCATCGCCTCGATGAACCCCGCCGGGTCGTTCAGGAACCCGCCCTTGACGACCCGGTCGCGCGCCGCGACGACGATCTCGCCCTGCCGGGCGGCGCGAGTGAAGTCGTTCTCGCCGGCGGCCTTGCGGATGCGCGCGTACGCGAGCGCCTGCTCGCCGTTGAGGTGGTAGTTCCCGGGCGTGATCGCGAAGCCGTTCGTGAAGCCGTACTCGTCGTAACGGTAGTCGCAGATCGCCTTGCGGACGGTCACGTCGACCCCGCCGATCGCATCGATGACCTTGACGAAGCCAGGCAGGTTGACCTTCGCCCAGCCGTCGATCCGAACGTTCAGCAGCTTGCTCAGCCCGGCCGCGAGCACCGACTCGCCCGAGGTCGCGCCCGGGAACTTGCCGGGATTCCGGTTGTAGTACGACACGAGCCCGTTGATCTTGGGGCGGAAGATCCGACCGTCCGGCAGCGGCAGGTCGACGAGGTCGCGCGGGACCGAGATCATCGAGACGGCGCCGGCGACCGGGTCGAGCGAGGCGACGATCATCGTGTCGGTCAAGGCGTAGTCGAGGCCCCGGTCGGAGTCCATCCCGATCAACAGGACCGTGAACCGGCCGAGCTCCGGCGCGGGGCTGTCCGTGGGGCCGGGGGTCGACGTAGGGATGGCCGCGAAGTCCGGGTCGCTCGCGACGGGCACCTCGACGTGCGGGTCATAGGGCTCCTGCTGCGGCGCGAAGACCGCGGCCGCGGCCTGGCGGGTCACCTCGGTCAGGTAGGCGGCGTAGATGCTCGGGACGATAACGAAGGCGAGCGCGATTGCGAGCACCGCGGCGCCCCGATCGCGCATCGGGCCGAGGCCGCGGCGCCAGGCGTCGAGGACGGCGACGAGCCGCCAGACGAGCAGCGCCACCTGGGCGATCAGGAGCCCGGCGATCACGCCGGGGTCGAGGAAGATCGCCAGGAGCGCGATGCGGTCCTGGGTCGCGATCGCGACGATAACGAGCAGGAGGATCGCCAGCGGCGGCCCCGCGAGCAGCCAGCCGGCGCGTCGCACCCCGAGGCTCAGCTGGCCCAGTCCCGGCCACACCGCGGACAGCAGCGCGGCCACGTGTCGATTGGTCCTGAGTGGTCGGTGGATCGGTGTCCCTCGCTGGTCATCACGCCGCGGCGCCTCCGCCGGGCCGCTGGGGGGTCGGCGAGGCCAGGAACTCGCGCGATCGGGCGCCGCAACGTCGCTGCAACGCGCCCGGCGTGATTGTAGTCCGCGCGCGTTCCGTCCCGTTCACCGCCCGATGGTCCTGCGGACGCTCCGGCACGCGTCCCGGCGGCGGCGTCGAGCACCCTCAGGCGAAGGCGGCGGCCTCCTCGCCGGCAAGCTCGAGGTCGGTGGGGTCGGCGTCGCGGGCGAGGTCGCGGTCGGCGAGGCGGCGCCAGCGGGTGGCGAAGAGCCAGGCGAGCAGGTACAGGCCCGCGACGATGAGCAGCAGCACGCGGTAGCCGGAGAGCAGCGCGACGTACTCCAGCGCCCCGCCGACCATCGCGCCGAGGAGGTTCGAGGCGAAGGCCATGTCAGCCGTCTTCGTGTCCCGGAACGAGTAGGTGAAGACGAGGTTCGCGAGGAACACAGGCGCGAACGCCACGATCGCCGCGAGCATGTACCGGAGCCACGGCGGGTCGATCAGCAGGGATTCCGGCGGCAGGGCGAAGGCCACGGCCAGCGCGACGAACAGCCCGCCGTAGAGCAGCCCGGGCCGGCGGATCCGGAGTTTCGCGTTCACCAGGATCGCGAGCAGCACCGAGGCGAGGATCGCGAAGAAGGCCAGCGCGTTGACCAGCCACGTCGAGCCGAACAGCAGCGCGAAGCTGACCAGCGACCGCGTCTCGAGCAGCAGGAACGCGATGCCGAGCACGAAGAAGTGCGGGCTGAAGCGGCGGACCGGCGTGCCGCCGGCGCGCGCGGCGCCGAGGACGCCGATGACCGCGATCAGCAGCGCGAACGCCAGGCCCGCGAGGTAGTGCGACGCGACGAACGGCGTCCGGAGGTACAGGAACGGCCAGTCGTCGGTCGCGTGCGTCGGGGTCGGCTCGCCGACCTCCGGCAGCGGCTGGACCTCGTCCCCCGGCGGTGGCGCCGTTGAGGGCGTCGATCAGGGGGCCGACGGCGAAGATCGCCATCCGGGCCGAGTACTCGCGGTAGATCGGCGGCGAGTCGAACGTCTCGTCGAGCATCGACCCGATCTTCGAGATGAGCCACGGCTCACGGTAGTAGTTGTAGAGCACGAACACGCCGTCGGGCGCGAGGTGGTCCCGGACCGCCTCGAACGCCTGCTGCGTGAACAGGAACGACTCGAGCCGGATGTTGGCCGTGGTGCTGACGAGGGTCAGCGAGTCCGGCAGGGCGAAGATGACGAGGTCGTACTGCTTGTCGGTGCCGCGGAGGAACGCCCGGCCGTCGTTCTCGTAGCGGGTGACGCGCGGATCCTGGTACGGGCGGTCGGGGTGGTTGTCGATGCCGAGCTTCTGGATCGCCCGGTCGATCTCGACTGCGTCGACGTGGCCCGCGCCATTGGCCAGTGCGATCGCGACGTCCGTGCCGGATCCCGCGCCGATGATCAGGACCTCCTCGTACCGGCGGTCGGGGAACCACTTGTAGAGCTGGTCGTAGAACGGTTCCTTCGGCGCGTCGAGCCGGTGGAGCGCCTGGTGCGGGATGCCGTTGACGTTGACAAACAGCTCGTTCGTGCGCGTGTAGTACATGTTGATCCGGTAGTACGGCGACCAGATCTCGGTCCCCGTGGTGGCGCGGTAGGTGACGATGAGCACGATGGCCAGTGCCGCCACGGCCGGGAGGCGGATGAGCAGGCCGCCGGACGGCGTGCCGCCGAGGAGCAGCGCGACGAGGATCGTCGCGACGGTGAACCACAGGATCGGCGGCGTGCCCGCGGCCGAGAGGGCCGTGAAGCCCGCGATGCCGAGCATCGAGCCGACGATGTCCCAGCCGTAGGCCTGCAGCGGCGGCATCGAGCGGAGCAGGGGACCGAGCGGGATGGCGAGCGTCGCCATCAGCGCCGTCACGAGCGCGAACACCAGCGGCAGGACGAGGAAGTTCACGTCCGCGGCGCGGTTCTCCGCCAGGCCGAAGAAGAGCTCGTCGGTCGAGTCGATCTGGACGTTGAGCTCGAGCTGCGTGATGAGGACGACGACGACGGCCAGCAGGACCGGGAAGATCGCGATCGTGTCGAGGTTCCGCCGCCGGCCGAGCAAGATCCCGATGCCGATGCCGAGGAAGCTCGCCATCAGCAGGAAGTTCGAGAAGAAGCCGATGTAGCGGACCTCGGACGGGATCCAGCGGATGAGCAGCAGCTCGACGAAGAGCAGCGTGCCACTGGTCAGGACGAGTCGGGTTCGGTTGCCCCGCAGGCGCTCGAACAACGCAGCCGCGGGTTCCGTGCCCGGCCCCGGGCCGGTCGTCATCCGCGGAACGGTATCAGTTGACGGCGCCGGAGCAGCAGGCGCAGGTGACCTCGGCAGCACCCACGATGATCTCGGCGGCATCGCAGCAGCGCCCCGCCTGCTCCCCACCGAGGACGGCGAGCTCCCGGCGCGGCCGGGAGGTGGCGAGGTGGGCCTCGAGGTCGGCGAGGCGGCCGTCGAGCGCCTTGAGCCCCTCGATGCGCGAGGCGATCTCGGCGCGCTTGGCCGCGATGAGCCCCGGGAGCGCGGCGCTGGTGTCGGCGCAGTGGCCGGAGTGGCACCACGACGCGATCCTGGCGGCGTCCTCGAGCGGGACGTCGAGGCGGCGCAGGTCCGTCAGCAGCCGGACGTGCTCCCGTCGAAGCGGACGTCGGTCATGTCGCTCCACTCCTCGTACCGCTTGGGGTCGACGACCGCCGCGAAGACGGCCTCCCGCGGGCGCTTGATCGTGGTCTCGGTCTGAGAGCGGATCATCGTCGCTGCCTCCTCGTCCAGCTCCCTGCTGGGCATCGCCCGGGACCGTAATCCTTGGAGTCGCTCCAATGTCAAGCCCTCAACCGGAGATCGGTCGACTCCCTTCCGCGGCGCCGCGCGGGCGCCCCGGGAGCCCGAGCGAGACGAGGGCGACGACCGCGCCGACGGCGGCGAGGACCCCGAACGCCGCGGACACCCCGCCCGCCGTCACCTGCGCGCCCAGGATCGCGCCGGCGAGGCTCGCGCCGACCACCCCACCGAGGTAGCGCCCCGTGTAGTACGTGCCGGCCGCCATTCCGAGGTTGCGCGATTCGACCGCCTCCAGGGCCGCCGCCTGGCGCGGCGACGTGAGCCCGTTCCCGAGCCCGACGAGCGCGAGCACGGCAGTGATCGCCAGCACGGACCCGGCCCCGCCCGGGAGCGCGAGGATCGTGAGGCCGGCGGCACTGATGACGGAGCCGGTCACGACGAGCAGTCGGCGTCCCCGGCGATCGGAGGCCCGGCCGCCGAACGGCGAGACGATCGCTCCGACGCCGGCGAGCCCGAGGAGCGCCGCGTCGAGGGGGTCGGCGATCGATGGCAGGAGCGCGGCGCCGGCCATCGCCTCGGGTGTCAGCGCCGAAAGCGCCCGGGCCTGCGCGCGGAAGGCGTCGACCGTCAGGCAGAAGCCCGGTGGGACGTGGAACCCGAGCCGCACGAGGCGGTCCAGTGAGGCGCCCTTGCCGCCGAGGGCGGCCGGGTCGGGAGCCGCGCCGAGCCACGCGATGACGCTGCCATCCGAGCTGCCCACCACCGGCTCCCAGGTCGCCCGGCGCGCGGTCGCGGCGCTCTCGGGCGGAGCCGGAAGTCGAGCAATGAGTCGCGAGGCCACGGCAGCCCGAGCGTGCCGCGACCGACCGGGACCGGACATGAAGAAGCCCGGCGGCGAATTTCGGCCGCCGGGCTGGCTGGAGTGGAAGGGCCGCGGTCGCGGCCCCTTGGATCAGCGGGTGACGGGATACTTCGGATCGACCGTGTCGGTCGTGTCCTCTTCGGTCTCCTCCTCGGCCTGGTCGCCGAGTCCGGCGCCCGCGCCGGCCCCGACCGCGCCGCCGACGACCGCGCCCGGAGGCCCGGCCA
>DATLYV010000166.1:0-22104 GCA_035574535.1 Binatia bacterium | reverse complement strand
CGCAGGCGCCCGAGCCCGCGCAGGCGCCCGAGCCCGCGCAGGCGCCCGAGCCCGAACCGACGGCCGAGGCCCCGGCCGCCGCGCCCCCGGCGCGGACCTACGAGCTCTCGACCGCGAGCGGCGTCGTCGGGTCGGGGCTGGCACTGGCGTTCGCGTCGACTGCGGACCTGCGGAAGGCCTCGATCTACGTCGGCCTGCTCGTGCTGGGCGCGTTCGGGCCGGCGATGGTCGCGCTGCTTGTGGTCCTGGCGAAGCTCGGCGACTCCGCGGGCGACGTGCTCGCCGACCTGTTCTTCGGCATCTCGCCGTCGGTTCCGCCCGAGGTCGCGTCGGCCATCCTCCTCGTGCTCCTCGAGTTCCTCGCCGGCCTCCTCATCTTCGTCTCGATCTCGATCGACGCCCAGGTCATCGGCATCGCTTTGCTCGGCGCGCGCGCGAGCGGGCGCCCGATGCGGCTGCGGGAGGCGATCGTCCGCGCGCGCCAGGTGTTCTGGCGGATGGCCGGCTCGGGGGCGCTGGTCGGTGCCGTGACCTTCGTCGTCCAGTCGCTGATCATCCAGGCGTTCGGCGGCTTCTCGCGCAGCGGTGAGGCGGCGAGCGTCTTCGGGACGATCGTGACGACGATCCTCGTGGCGCCGTTCGCGTACGTCCAGACCGGCATCGTCCTCGGCGACGTCGGGGCGATGGAGGCGATCTCCCGCTCGTACCGGCTCTACAAGGCGCGCCGGATGCTCGCCGTCGTCGTGGTCCTGTTCCCGCTGGTCGCGTCAGCGATCCAGTTGTTCGCGTTCAGCGCCGGCCTCGACCTCGCCGTGCGCGCCGCCGAGCTGCTGAACCTCTCGCTGGCCTCCGGTGCGCTCGCGTTCGCGACGGCCGTGGCGCTGGTCCTCGCGAGCGTCGTCGCGTTCGGCAGCCTGAGCTTCACGATCGCCGCGGTCGTGGCAGCGCCCCAGGTCGCGGCGTTCCTCGGCCTGACGTTCTACTCGGCCGGGCTCGATCGGGCGCGCTCCGACGACCCGAAACCGCCCCCGGGCTCCCGGTACGTCACCCGGCCGATGCTCGTCGCGATCCTCCTCCTCGCCGCGCTGGTCATGCTCCAGCTGCCGGCGATCGAGGCGATCGAGGCGTCCTGATGGGTCCGTTGCCGGCGGTTCGACGGTCGTCGCTCAGTCGGCACCAAGCTCCTCGAGGCGGTCGTCGTCGATGCCGAGGTGGTGCGCGAGCTCGTGCAGGACCGTCAGCCGGACCTCGTCCTCGAGCTCGAGCGGGTCCGGAAAGTCCTCCTCGAGCGGACGGCGGAAGAGCGTGATCCGGTTCGGCGAAACAACGGAGTCGTAGGCGTATTCCGTGCGCGGGACGCCCTCGTAGAGGCCGTAGAGGCTCTCGTCCGGCCCGAGGCCGTTCTCGCGCAGCTGCCGAAGCGACGGCTCGTCCTCGATCACGATCGCGACCTCGCGAAGCGCCTCGTTGTACGGCGCCGGGATGGCCGCGACCGCCCGGTCGACCAGGCGCTCGAACGCGGCCGCGCGGGCACGGACGCGAGATTCGGCACGCGGTGAGCCGCGCGGTCGTTTCGCCATGCATCGAGCGTACCCAACGCGGCGTGCGCCACGAGGCCGCACCGGCCGACGCCGCGCCTCTACGATCGCGCGATGCGAGTCGTCCACACGGAGCGCCACCGCGCCCACGATCCCAGGATCGAGACCTACCTCGGCCTGCCGCTCCCGGCGAACGAGGTGCCCGCCCGTGCCGACTCGATCCTCGCGGCCCTCCGCGCGGACGGCGGCTTCGAGCTGGTCGACCCGACGGACCACGGCCTCGACCCGATCCTCGCCGTCCACGACCCCGGTCTCGTGCGCTTCCTCGAGGAGGCCTGGTCCGAGGCGCAGGCCCAGCGCATCGACCGCGACTTCATCGTCGCCGACACCTACCCGACGCGCGGCCTCTTCGAGGGCATGTCCGAGGCATTCGTCCGCGCCCGCCCGGAGCCCCGTGCAATCGGCGGGCGCGCGGGCTGGTGGGGCCTCGACTCCTCGAACCCGATCGTCGCGGGCACGTACGACGCCGCTCGCGGCGCGGTCGACGTCGCGCTCAGTACGGTCGATCTCGTCCTCGGCGGCGAGACGGTGGCGTACGGTCTGTGTCGACCGCCCGGGCACCATGCAGCGGCCTCGATGGCCGGCGGCTACTGCTTCTTCAACAACGCGGCGATCGCCGCCCAGTCGATCGTCGAGCGCACCGGTGCGCGCGTCGCGATCCTCGACGTCGACGTCCACCACGGCAACGGGACGCAGCAGATCTTCTGGCGCCGCGAGGACGTCCGCTACGTCTCGCTCCACGCCGACCCCGCGCGCCTTTACCCGTTCTACCTCGGCCACGCCGACGAGATCGGGGAGGGCCCTGGCCGCGGCCACAACCACAACTTCCCCCAGCCGCTCCGCGCCGATGACGCGACCTACCTCGCCGACCTCGACCACGCGCTCGCCTGGATCGACGCGGTGCCCGGCGACATCATCGTTCTGTCGCTCGGCTTCGACACCTACGAGAAGGACCCGATCGGCGACCTCGCCCTCACGACCGCCGGCTACGCGGAGATGGGCCGTCGCGTCGGCGCGCTCGGGCGCCGCCTCGTGGTCCTCCAGGAGGGCGGCTACCACGTCGGCGACCTCGGCACGAACGCGGTTGCGTGGCTCAATGCCGCCGCCGGGCGCAGCTGACTCCGACCGGCGCCGGACACCCGGCTTTCGATGCCGGGGTAGGATGCCCGGGCCATGACGTCGACCGACCTCCCGGAGCACGTTCGCAAGCTCGTCGCCGAGATCGAGACCGAGATCGGCGAGGGCGTCGCCGTCGACGGCTCCTCGCCGGATGGCGCAGAGTTCGCAGGGGTTCCGGACGCCGCTGACGCGAGCGACGCTGCGGCGCGCGGGATCGTCGGCACGGGCTCGCTGCGCACGCCGGCCGGCCGGGTCGAAGAGGCGGTGCGCGAGATCCTCATCGAGATCGGGGAGGACCCCGACCGCCAGGGCCTCCGCGGCACCCCTGATCGAGTCCACCGCATGTACGCCGAGCTGACCGCGGGCTATCACGTCGATCCCGATCGGCTCATCAACGGCGCGATCTTCGACGTCGACTATTCCGAGATGGTCGTCGTCAAGGACATTCCGTTCTACTCGCTGTGCGAGCACCACCTGCTGCCGTTCTTCGGCCGCGCGGCGGTCGCATACATCCCGCGGGGCCGGGTGATTGGGCTGTCGAAGATCCCCCGCGTGGTCGAGATGTACGCGCGCCGGCTCCAGGTCCAGGAGCGGATGACTCAGCAGATCGCCGACTTCCTGAACGATCGGCTGGCGCCGCAGGGCGTCGGCGTCGTCGTCGAGGCCAACCACCTGTGCGCCGTCATGCGCGGCATCCGGAAGCCCGGGACGGTCATGACGACCTCCGCCGTGCTCGGGCTCTTCCGGACCCGCGACCGGACGCGCGCCGAGTTCTTCAGCCACCTGGAGCGTCGTCCGCCGGGGGAGTAAAGCCGATGCACCCGACCACCGAGCAGCCGGCCGTCCGGAACATCCTCGACCGCATGGACGATCGGTGGTCGAACTTCATTGCCCGCGTCCGCTCCCTGGGCGGCGAGCATTTCGCCGGCCGGGTCGGCGAGGGCGGGACCGGCTGGACCCGGAAGCAGATGCTCGGCCACATCACGGCCTGGCACGAGATCACGGTCGATCGGCTGCTGGAGTTCGCCTCGACCGGCGAGCCCGCGGCCGAAACCGCCCAGTCGGAGGACGCATCAACGCCCGGGCCGCGCGTGGGGCCGAGGGCCGCACGACTGGCGAGGTCGTCCAGAGCCTCGAGGATTCCTACCGCCGCGTCCGCCGCGAGGTCGCGAAGCTCACCGACGCCCAGCTCGCCGCGCACGACTCCTGGGCGGCCGCGATCATCGCCGGCAACACCTACGGCCACTACGACGAGCACCTCCCCGACCTCGACACTCGCTAGCGACCTCCACGCGCCGCGCCCTCGCCTCACGCGCCGCGCCCTCGCCTCATGCGCCGCGCCCTCGCCTCATGCGCCGCGCCCTCGCCGCCTTCCCGCACCCGTCGCTCGCCGCGGACCAGGAGCGCTCCTCGGTCCTTGTCGGCTGTAGCCGACATCCGTCGCTCGGGCGCGTGGCACGCCGTTTCGCCGGCCACCAAGCGGCCGCGAACGCCCTGTGAAGGCCCCGCCAGCGGCCGCTTGTCGGCTGGGGACGACGATCGGCGCCCGAGGCCACCTGAGCGCGACGCGGCCCGTGGCCCAGCGGTCGGATGTCGGTTCTAGCCGACGCCCTGGTGTCGGCGGCCGGGTACGGCGGCGCCAACCGCTCGTGGTTCTACCGGCTCCGACAATTGGCCGGTAAGCGGTCGATCGGATCATCGGTTTGTGGCTGTCCGAGAGAGCGCGAACGCTCGGGGCGATCGACGAAGTCGCGAGCTTCGGCAACGGCTGGCCGAGTCGATCAGCGAAGCCCGCGTCGCCGCTGGCCTGAGCCTGCGAGAGGTCGCCCGCCGCGTGGGGGTCCACGTGGACACGCTGATCCGGCTCGAGGCGGCGGACTCGACGACCATGACGGTCGACCTGGTCGCCCGCGTGGCCGCGGTCCTTGGCTTGAAGCTTGCCGCGTCGCTCTACGTCGACGGTGACCCGGTTCGCGACGAAGGCCATCTCAAGCTCCTCGCGCGGTTCCGTGCGCGCCTCGGTCCCGGGCTGCGCGTGCAGGCCGAGGCGCCGATGCCGATCAGCGGCGATCCGCGAAGCGGCGACGCGCTGGTCGGCACCGAGGAGTGGAGCGCGCTCGTGGAGGCGGAGACGCGCGTCGGCGACGTGCAGCTGGTCGAGCGGCGGGCGGCGGCGAAGCAGCGGGACCTCGGGGCGGATCGGCTGATCCTGCTCGTGGCGGACACCGGGCACAACCGGGAGGTGCTCCGGCTGCATCCGGAGCTGCGCGAGCGCTTCCCGATCGACGCGCGGACGTGCCTGCGCCGGCTCGGCCAGAGCCTCGACCCGGGCGGGGACGCGCTCGTGATCCTGTGATCCCTCGTGATCCTGTGATCCAGGGTGTGCGGGAGGGATCGCGGCGCGACCCCGCGACTGACGAGCGAACGTTCCGGCGCGCAGAACGGAGCTGCGCGGACGCGCGAGGCGAGGACGTGAAGCCGTGGTCGTGCTGATCCGCGGTGGGGCCCGTGGCCGGTCCGCTGCGGTACAGTCCCCCGCGATGGCCGACCGACCGATCAAGGTGCTCATCGCCAAGCCCGGCCTCGACGGGCACGACCGCGGCGCGAAGGTGCTCGCGCGGGGGCTGCGCGACGAGGGCTTCGAGGTCGTCTACACGGGCCTCCGCCAGACGCCCGACATGGTCGTGACCGCGGCGCTCCAGGAGGACGCCGACGTCGTCGGGCTGTCAATCCTGTCCGGCGCGCACATGACGCTCGTCCCAAAGATCACCGCGAAGCTCCGGGAAGCGGGCATGGACGACGTGCTGGTCGTCGTCGGCGGGATCATCCCTGACGACGACGTGGCCGCGCTGAAGGAGCAGGGGGTCGCGGAGACGTTCGGGCCGGGGACGACGATCGCCGAGGTCGCCGAGTTCATCAGGGCCAACGCCCGGCCGCGCGACTGACGTGGCCGCCCGACCGGCCGGCGGCGGCGAGGCAGGGGAGCGCGACGTTCGAGCCGCGAGCGGCGGCGAGGCAGGGGAGCGCGGCGTTCGAGCCGCGAGCGGCGGCGAGGCAGGGGAGCGCGGCGTTCGAGCCGCGAGCGGCGGCGAGGCACCAGAGCGTGACGTTCGATCGGCCGCCTACAGTGGGGCTCCAGATCGCGATGTTCGATCGGCCGGGCACGGCGAAGCGCCGGACCGCGACGCTCGAGCCCAGGGCAGCGGCAAACCGGGGCAACGCGCGCATCGACGGGCGGGCGACGACCCCGACGCGCTGGTCGACGCCGCGCTCTCGGGCGACCGCCGCGCCCTCGCCCGGATCCTGACCGCCGTCGAGAACCGCACAGCCCTCGCGGAGCACGCCCTGCGCCGCCTCTATCCCAGAGCCGGCGCGGCCCACCTCGTCGGCATCACCGGGCCGCCCGGGTCGGGCAAGTCGACTGTCGTGAGCGCCCTGATCGGCGCGCTGCGCGCTGCCGGTCGCCCGGTCGCGGTGGTCGCGGTCGATCCCTCGAGCCCGATCACCGGCGGCGCCCTCCTCGGTGACCGGGTGCGGATGCAGCAGTACGCGACAGACCGCGACGTCTTCATCCGTTCGATGGCGAGCCGCGGGCACGCGGGCGGCCTCGCCTCGACCAGCACGGCCGCCGCGGCCGTCCTCGACGCCGCCGGCTTTGACGTGATCCTGCTCGAGACCGTCGGGACGGGCCAGTCGGAGGTCGAGGTCGCGGCCGCGGCCGACACGACCGTCGTCCTCGAGGCGCCCGAGATGGGCGACGAGGTCCAGGCCATCAAGGCCGGCCTCCTCGAAGTGGCCGATATCGTCGTCGTGAACAAGGGCGATCGACCGGGCGCGCAGCGGACCGCCTCGCAGCTGCGGTCGATGCTCGTCGCGGTCGGGCGGGTCGGCGTCCGGCAGACGGGCCATACCCGGACCGCGCCGTCGGCCGCGGAAATCGCCGCGGCGGAGCGGCCGCGCCCGAAGGAGCCGGAGGTGCTCGTCACCACCGCGACCACGGGCGAGGGGATCCCGGAATTGCTCGCGATGCTGGACCGGCATCGTGCGCGCAGCCGCGACGCGCGGGACACGCCGGCGAGGCTCGCGCGCGCCGAGGCCCAGGTCTGGGCGATCCTCGCCGACCGCCTGCGCGCGGACCTGCACGCGCCCGCGCACGCCGCCGCGACCGAGGCCACGATCAGACAGGTTGCGGCCCACGACCTCGACCCGTTCAGCGCCGCCGACCGCCTGCTCCGGGAGCTGGGGTAGTCCGGGCCTACTTCGGGGTCTTCGCGATCGTCGTCATCGTGCTGCGGTTCGGCCGGCGCGAAGCTGCCGGACCGGCTCGGCACGGGCGTCCTCGGCGGCACCGCCTTCGTGTCGACGGCGGTGGGCCTCGTGATCCCGGCGGACCCGCCAACCCACCGCCCGGGTACCCTTCGACCGATGTCGATCGAGCGCGTCTTCGTCGCCGGCGCCGGCTTGATGGGCCACGGCATCGGCCAGGTCCATGCCGCCATCGGGAAGCACGTCGTCCTGTACGAGCCCGACATCGCCCGCGCCCAGGCCGGCCGTGACCGGATCGCCGGCAACCTCGACCGCGCGGTCGCCAAGGGCCGCCTCGACTCCACCGTGCGCGACGCGACCCTCGGGCGCGTCCTCGCTACCGACGACATCGAACTCGTCCGCTCGGCCGACATCGTCATCGAGGCCGTCTTCGAGGACACGAAAATCAAGCAGGCCCTCTGGCGCCAGCTCGACGAGCGCGCCCCGGAGGCGACGATCTTCGCCTCGAACACCAGCTCGATCTCGATCGACGAGCTCGCCGCCGCCGTCTCCCCGGACCGCCGCAGGCGCTTTGTCGGGATGCACTTCTTCAGCCCCGTACCGGTGATGCCGCTGGTCGAGCTCATCCGCGGCAGCGCGACGACCGACGAGACCGAGCAGGCGATTCGCGGCCTCACCGAGGAGCTCGGCAAGAAGCTCATCGTCTCGGCCGACCGGCCCGGCTTCATCGTCAACCGCATCCTCATGCCGATGCTCGCCGAGGCGATGCGCATCCTGGAGGAGGGGAGCGCCACGGCCGAGGACATCGACACGGGCGCCAAGGTCGGGCTCAACCACCCGATGGGCCCGCTCGAGCTGGCCGACTTCATCGGGCTCGACGTCTGCCTGAACGTCATGAAGGTCCTCAACGAGGGCATCGGCGAGGAGCACTACCCGCCGCCGAGGATCCTCGTCGACCTGGTCGAGGCGGGGCACCTCGGGCAGAAGTCGGGACGCGGGTTCCACACCTACCCGCGAGGCTAAGGGCGAATCCGTGGCGGTGCCGACGGCGCAGGCGGCGACGGTTTCGACCGGCGGGCTGACGCCCGAGGAGCGGCTGCTCCGGGAGACAGCCCGCGAGTTCGCGCAGCGCGAGGTCGCCCCGACCGCGATCGAGCGCGACGAGAAGGAGCGCTTCGACCGCTCGATCTTCACCCGTATGGGCGACCAGGGGCTCACGGGCGCGCCGCTGCCAGAGTCGATCGGCGGGGGCGGCTTCAGCTACCTCGGCTGGGCGCTCGTGATGGAGGAGCTCGGCGCGGCCGACATGGCAACCGCGGTGACGCTCTCCGTCCACCTGCTGTCGCAGTTCCCGGTGCTCAACCACGGCACGGACGAGCAGATCGATCGATGGCTGCCCGCGATGATCGCCGGCGAGGCGCTGGGGGCGTTCTGCCTCACCGAGCCCTCTGGCGGCTCCGACGCCGCCGCGCTCAAGACCCGCGCCGAGCGGCAGGCCGACGGCTCGTACCGGCTCACCGGCACGAAGATCTGGATCTCGAATGCGCCCGACGCCGACCGCTACCTCGTGTTCGCGACGGTCGACCCGTCGAGAGGCCCGAAGGGCATCACCGCGTTCCTGGTCGAGAAGGGCACCCCCGGGTTTCGCTTCGGCGCCCACGAGAAGAAGATGGGCATCCGCTCGTGCCCCGCGTCGGAGCTGATCTTCGAGCACGCGGTCGTGCCCGCCGAGAACCGTCTCGGCGAGGAGGGCGCCGGCTACAAGATCGCGTTGTCGAGCCTGGCGGAGGGCCGGATCTCGATCGGCGCGGCCTGCGTCGGCATCGCGCGCTCGGCGCTGGAGCAGAGCGCGGCATACCTCCAGCAGCGCAAGGCGTTCGGCGCGCCGCTGGCGGAGCTGCAGGGCCTGCGGTTCATGCTCGCGGAGATGGCCCGCGACGTGGCTGCGGCGCGCGCGCTCGTGCACGAGGCCGCGCGAGCGAAGGACCGCGGCGAGCCGCTCGCCGAGGTCTCGTCGCTCGCCAAGTGGACCGCGAGCGACACCGCGATGAAGGTCGCCACGGACGCGGTCCAGCTCTTCGGCGGGAGCGGCTACTCGCGCGAGACCGGCATCGAGCGCCTGATGCGCGACGCCAAGGGCGCCCAGATCTACGAGGGCACCAACCAGATCCATCGGCTGATCGTCGCGGACGCCGTGCTCAGGCGGGCGAACCAGGGGACGTGACCACGGCGACTGACCCGCATCGACGGGCGCGCCCGCGACCAGCGCAGCCGTGGCCAGGACGACCACGGCGACCCGGACCGCCAGGACGCCCCGGAGCTGCGTCGCCGGCGCGACCCGGTCGAGCCACGACGTCAGGATCGGCGCCAGGACCACGGACGGCAGCGCCCGGACGAGCGCGAGGATCGCCACCGCGGGCGTCCCGCCGAGCTGGAACACCACGACCGTCAGCCCGATGACGTAGGCCGCCTCGCCGATGCCCCAGGCGACGTTGCCGAGCTGGAGCCGTCGCAGGTCCGCGTTCGACGCGGCCTCGCGCAGGGCCGCGAGGGTCCCGGATCGTGCCGCCGTCGCCGTCGCGGTCATCGGCGACCAGGGTGCCGGATCGGACGACGGTCGATCAGTCCGCGCGCACAGGGATCGGGGCGCGATCGGCGCCGCGTCCGGCCTTCGGCCGCGGTCGATCGACCCGTCGGGTGTAGCCTTCGCCCGTGACCAACGCAGCGACCACCAATGGCTCCGGCCCCAACGGGGGCGTCTACATCGTCAGCGCGGCGCGCACGCCGATCGGCAAGTTCGGCGGCGCCCTGTCGACCGTCCCGGCCGTCGAGCTCGGCGGGGTGGCCATCGCGGCCGCGGTCGAGCGCGGGCTCCCGCCCGACGCGACGGTCGACGAGGTCCTCATGGGCCAGGTGCTGCAGGCCGGCGTTGGGCAGGCGCCGGCGCGCAAGGCCGCGCTGCTCGGCGGCCTCCCGGAGACGACCAGCGCGACGACGATCAACCGCGTCTGTGGCTCGGGCCTCAAGGCGATCATGCTCGCGGCCGCGGAGATCAAGGCCGGCGACGCCGAGGTCGTGGTCGCGGGCGGCATGGAATCGATGAATCTCGCCCCGTACCTCATCCCGAGGGCCCGTTTCGGGATGCGCCTCGGGCACGGCCAGCTCCTCGACGCGACGATCCAGGACGGCCTGTGGTGCACGATCGAGGACTGCCACATGGGCACGCACGCCGAGCGTGTCGCGATCAAGGACCACGTGACCCGCGAGGCGCAGGACCGATTCGCGCTCACGAGCCACCAGCGCGCCGTCGCCGCGCAGGACGCGGGCCGCTTCGCCGACGAGTTGGCGCCGGTGACCGTCAAGGGCCCGAAGGGCGAGGTCGTCGTCGACACGGACGAGGGGCCCCGCCGCGACACCTCCCTCGAGGCGCTTGCGAAGCTGAAGCCGGTCTTCGACCTGCCGAGCGGCGAGGACCGCGGCGACGCGGAGGCCGGGACGGTCACGGCCGGCAACGCGCCCGGCATCACCGATGGGGCCGCGGCGACGGTCGTCGCGAGCGAGCGGGCGGTCGAGCAGCTGGGGCTGAAGCCACTCGCGCGACTCATCGGCTACGCCCAGGCCGAAATCGCCCCGAAGTGGCTGTTCCTCGCCCCGGTGGTCGGCGTGCGCAAGCTCCTCGACCAACTCGGGATGGAGATCTCCGACTTCGACCTGATCGAGATCAACGAGGCCTTCGCGGCGCAGACGCTCGCGGACGGCAACGAGCTCGGGTTCGACTGGGACAAGGTCAACGTCAACGGCGGCGCGATCGCCCTCGGCCATCCGATCGGGGCGTCCGGGGCTCGAATCGTGGCGACGCTCCTGCACGAGCTGCGCCGCCGCCATGGTCGCTACGGCCTCGCGACGCTATGCCTCGGCGGCGGCGGGTCGGTCGCCGCGGCCTTCGAGCGCGTCGACTGAGCGCGCCCGCTCAGTCGGGCTTCCAGAGTTCGCCGTAGCGGCGGCCCGTGCCGGCCTCCGCCTCGGCACGAAGCAGGGTGTTCGTCCACGACCGCCAGCGCGTGGGCCTGAGCTCGATCGTCACGTCGTCGAAGCGGCTCCAGGTCGCGTTGAGGTCGTCGAGCGCCTCGTCCACGACGTACTTCGCCAGCACGCGCCGGTTGAGCTCGACCGACTCGGGCGGCCCGACGATCCGCGCCGTGCCCTCGGCCTCGACCATCAGGGTCCGGCCGGCGATGACCCGCCCAGAGACGATGATCGACGCCGTCCCCCGGGCCGCCACGTTCCGCGCCTTCCGCGTGACCGAGGACGTCTCCACCCGGAACAGCCCGTCGTCGAACAGGAACAGCACGTACGCCAGGTGGACGCTGCCGTCCTCGTTGAGCGTGCCGAGCGTCGCGATCTCGCGCTGGGCGAGGACCTCCGCGACGTCCTCGTCTGAGGGCTTCGTCCGGTAGATCTCACGGGCGGTCGGCATTCGCGTCTCCGGCCGGTCGGTCAAGTCGGCGTCAGTAGACTCCCTCGGATGACAGCCTCGCAAGCCCGGACACGCATCGCGGTGATGGGCGCGGGCGCGGTCGGCGGGTACCTCGGCGCCCGACTCGCCTCCGTCGCCGACGTGCACCTGATCGCCCGCGGCGAGCACCTCCGGGCCATCCGCGAGCGCGGCCTCACGATCGTGACGCCGCACGGCGAGCGTTCGATCGTCCGACTCGAGGCGACGGACGATGCTTCGACGATCGGACCGGTCGACGTCGTGCTGTTCCTCGTGAAGTCCTACGACACCGATGCCGCAGCTCACGCGATCGCCCCGCTTCTCCACGACGACACGGCGGTCATCTCGCTACAGAACGGCGTCGACAACGAGGACCGCATCGCGGCCGTGATCGGGGATCGGCACGTCCTGGGAGGCGCGGCGTACATCCTCGCCGCGATCCAGGAACCCGGCGTCGTGCGGAGCAACAAGGCGCGGCTCGTTCTCGGCGAGCGCCAGCCCGGTCCTCCGTCGGAGCGCCTTCGGTCGTTCGCCGGGCTCGCGAACGCGGCCGGCGGCATCGATGCCCGCCTGGTCGACGACATCCGGACTGCGAAGTGGGAGAAGTACGTCCTGCTCGTCGCCTTCTCGGCGATGACGGCCGCGACCCAGCTGACCGTCGGCGACCTCCGTCGATCGCCCGCCGCCGTCGCGATGCTGCGCTCGATCATGGAGGAGGCGTGGTCGGTCGGGCGGGCGCTCGGCGTCGACCTACCGGGCGACCTCGTCGACCGGCAACACGCCCTGATCCTCGCGCAGGACGACGACGAGGGTTCGTCGCTCCGGCACGACCTGCTGATCGGGCACCGGATGGAGCTCGAGGCGCTCCAAGGGACGCTGCGCCGGCTCGGGCGCCGGACAGGCATCCCGACGCCCTGGACCGACGCGGCCTACGCGATCCTCGAGCCCTGGGCGATCCGCAACGAGCGAGCGGCGAACGACGGAGGCGCCGACGCGGTACGGTAAACGGCCACCCCCGAGACACGACGAGGTGCCGTCATGCTCGATGACATGCCCGCGATGGGTCCCGGACGCTTCTCCGTCGAACCCCCGCGTGAACGCCCCGACAGCCCGCCCGAGGGCTACGGCGTGCCCCGCACGGGCGGCGAGTTCATCGACTGGGTGCACGTCATCGATCGACTGACGACCGCCGAGGGCTACTGGCTCGGGACGGTCACGCCCGACCATCGACCGCACGTCGTCCCGATCTGGGGCTGCTTCGTCGCCGGCGACCTATACCTCGAGACCGGCGACCCGAACACGATCAAGAACCGCAACCTGCGCGCGAACCCGAACGTGTTCGTCCATCTCGACGACGTCAACGACGTCGTGCTGATCCGCGGCACGGCGGTCGAGATCGCGCCGTCGCGCCGGCTCGGCGAGGCGCTTGCGGCGGCGATGGGCGGCAAGTACTCGGGCTACGACCCGACGCCCGACTCCTGGGACCATGGCGGCATGTGGCGCATCGAGCCCGAGGCCGTCATCGCCTGGACGACGATGCCGACCGCCAGCCGCTGGCGCTTCGGCCGCGGCTGACCCTCGCGCGTGAATCGGCCGCGGTCCATACCGCTGCGGTCGATCTCTCGGCGTCGCCGGAAGGGATCGGGCGCGTCACGCGGCCCGGCGCGGGGTCGACGGGCGCCTCGATCGGGGGCTCAGCCGGGCTTCGTCACCGTGACCGGCGCGCAGGCGTGCCAGAACTGAGTGCCGAAGCCGCCGCCGACGTTGATCTCGTCGCCGACCTTCGCGACCAGCCTGCCCGCCTCGTCGAGGAGGACGAGCTTGCCCTCGGCGAGCATGCCCGTGTAGCCGAACGGCCACTCGACCGGCATGACCTGGCCGTTCGGGTCAGCGACGCCGATCCCCGAGACCGGGCTCGGGGCGAGGATGCCCGTGAGCAGCGCGTCCATGCACGCCCTGGGCGCCTCGGGCGCGGACTTGATCGGGACCGCCACGCCGGAAGGCGGCCGCAGGGTGGGGGACGCGGGATCGGGCGGGGCGGCGCTGGGGCCGCCGGTCGTGGGAGCGCCCGGGGTCGCGGTCGCGCCGCCGCCGGAGCACGCGGCCACGACCGCGAGAAGGAGGGCTGCGGCGGCGAGCCGCCCGATGCGCTTCACGATGCGGTTCACCTTTCCGTAAACGGTCGACGACGAAGCGAGCTGCAACCCGTTGACGGCTCGTGGCAGCCCGTTGGTTCCCCGGCTAGGCGCGGACTATCCTCGCGCCATGACCGAGACCATGGAGCGGACCGCGGACACGGCGCCGCGCGCGCCGAGGACGTACCAGCTGTTCATCGCCGGCGAGTGGGTCGACTCGGTGAGCGGCGAGACCTTCGAGAGCGTCAACCCCGCTGACCGGCGCGACGTCATCGGGCGGTTCCAGGCCGGCACGAAGGCCGACACCGCGATGGCGGTTCGAGCGGCCGAGATGGCCCTCCCGCGCTGGAAGGCGACCCCGGCGCCAAAGCGCGGCGAGATCCTCTACCGCTTCGGCCAGCTCATGTCGGAGCACAAGGAGCGCCTCGCGCGGGCGATGACGCGCGAGATGGGCAAGGTCATCGCCGAGGCGCGCGGCGACGTCCAGGAGGGTATCGACATCGCCTTCCTCATGGCGGGCGAGGGTCGCCGGATGTTCGGCGACACGGTCCCGTCGGAGCTGCCGGACAAGTGGGCGATGTCGATCCGCCAGCCGCTCGGCGTCGCGGGGATCATCACGCCCTGGAACTTCCCGATCGCGATCCCGTGCTGGAAGATGATGCCGGCGCTCGTGACCGGCAACACCGTCGTGTTCAAGCCGGCGAGCGACACGCCATGGTGCGCCACGCTCCTCGTCGAGCTGATGGCCGAGGCGGGCTTCCCGCCGGGCGTCGTCAACCTCGTGACCGGCTCGGGCGCCGAGGTCGGCGACGCGCTCGTCGAGTCGCCGGACGTGCCCGTGATTTCGTTCACGGGCCATTCCTCGACCGGGAAGTCGATCGCCGAGCGCGGGGCGCGCCGCCTCAAGCGCGTCTCCCTCGAGCTCGGCGGCAAGAACGCGGTCGTCGTGCTGCAGGACGCGGACCTCGACCTCGCGACCGACGGGATCCTCTGGTCCGCCTTCGGTACGACCGGCCAGCGCTGTACGGCCTGCTCGCGCGTGATCGTCGAGGAGCCGGTGGTCGAGCCGCTGCTCGAGCGGCTGGAGTCGCGGGCGAGCAAGCTGCGCTTGGGGTACGGCCTCGACGAGTCGGTCGACGTCGGGCCGCTCATCAACCAGGCGGCGGTCGAGAAGGTCGGGTCGTATGTCGAGATCGGTCGATCGGAGGGCGAGCTGGTCCTGGGCGGCTCACGGGCAATCGACGGCGACCTCCAGCACGGCAACTTCTTCCAGCCGACGATCTTCCGGGGCGTCATGCCGATGGCACGGATCGCGCAGGAGGAAATCTTCGGGCCGGTGCTGTCGATCATCCCGGTCGACGGCTACCAGGCGGCGATGACGGCCGCCAACCAGACGCGCTACGGGCTGTCGGCGTCGATCTTCACGCGGGACGTGAACACGGCCTTCCGGGCGATGCGCGACTTCGAGACGGGCATCGTCTACGTCAACGCCGGCACGACCGGCGCCGAGACGCACCTGCCGTTCGGCGGCTGGAAGGAGACCGGCAACGGCCACCGCGAGGCGGGCCACGCAGCGCTCGATTCGTACACGGAGTGGAAGTCCATCTACGTCGACTTCTCCGGCCGCATCCAGCGCGCCCAGATCGACAACCAGGACGCGTCGGCCTGACGCCTCGGAGCCGGCGAGCTCCAGACGTCGAGGCCGAGCGCGCCGGCGATCTCGATGGCGCTGTCGGCGAGACCCAGCGCCATTGCGACGACGAGCGCACCGGTCCCGAGCCGCATGCGCGAGGTTCGTGGCGGGTCGAACCCCGCGACGCGGCGGGCCCAGACCGCCAGCGAGGCGATGTCGACGACGGCGAGGCCGATGACGACCGGCAGCGGCCACGAGGATCATGAGCGGGACCGTCGCCATCCCCGTCATCCCGAGGCCAATCGCGGCGAGCGCGGCGCAGGGACGACCGCACCCGGTTGCCGCCATCAGCGGGCAGCAGGCAGCGGTCGAGCCACGCATCGGTCAGGACGTTCACCGGTTCGGCGAGCGCGACGAGGAGCACCAGCGACCCCGCCACGACCGGGTCGTGATGCAGGATCGCCACGTCGCGGTTGCGCCTCGATGAGGAGCGGCGTGCCGAATGCGAGCACGAGGCGGGATCGAGGCGACGGGCAAGACCCACGTCGCCCGCGTCCTGGTGAAGCTCGACTGCCGCGGCCGCGTCCAGGGCGACGTCGCCGCGCATGAGTCGGGCCTCGTCCAGCCCGGCGTCGCGGAGTAGGCCGCGCCAGCTTGGTCAGGCGCGCCGGCTCGGTCAGGCGCGCCGGCTCGGTCAGGCGTGCCAAAGCGGGGGCTCACGTGCTCCAGGTACGGGGCGGTCGACTCGGCGGCGCGGTCGCCCGAGGCGGCTCGGTATTCCTGTAGGTGAACGTTTTCGGGCCGACGGAGCGTTGACCGCGACAAATGGTCGTCCAAGGTCCGACTTGATGCCTGGAAGGAATGGAGTTGCCGGCAGGAGGCGGTCGCGGCGGGGGAGGGCCCCGCGCACCGCTCTGATGAGCCCGATTTCCTCACTGGCAGGAATGCCGCCGAGTCGAACGTCCCGCGGCCGCGGATGCGAAGGAGGAGCCACATAGGCTTCACCTGGCAGGCATGCGATCCCATGATGTGGCGGCGGCTCGGTCGCGCCTCGTGGCGGCGGCTCGGTCGCGCCTCGTGGCGGTGGCTCCGTCGCGCCGCGGCGTCGTCCTTTCGTGCCATTGCGGTCGGGGCGGCGGCGCCTAGCATCGGGTCCATGCGCATCAAGCTCGCGACCCCGTTCCTCCCGGCCGTCCTCATCGCCGTCCTCGCAGCGTGCGGCGGCGCCGCGCCCGGCGCCACCACCGGCCCCGGCGGCGCGACCCAGCGCCCCGGCGCAACCCAGGGAGGCGGCAACGGCGGCAACGTCGACTGCGACGCAGTTCGCTCCGCCGCGCAGAAGCTGGTCGGCATTCAGCTGCTCGCCCAGCTGACGACGCCGCAGGCGATCGAAACGATCAAGTCGGTTGGCAACCTCGACCTCGACGCCCTCCTCGGGGCGCTCGACGAACTCCACGCCCTCGACACCGTCTCCACGCCGCTCGGCAACGCGAAGGAATCGATCGAGACGTACGAGAAGGCGACCCGCGCCGCGAAAGAGCTCTTCGCGATGGCGCCCGTCACGCAGGCGGCCATCGACGCCTTCAACAGCGAGCACGTCGGCACGGTCGGCGAGTTCCTGGCGAAGCAGGCCGCGATCTCCGGCGCGATCGGCGAGGCCGGCTGCTGAGCCGCGTCCCGCCGCTCGCTGAGGATCCGCAACTGAACCCCAGCGCCCGCACCTGCATCATCCGCGGGTGACCTACGCGCCGTCCCAGCCCGAGCCGCCCGCGCCGGCGCAGCCGCAACGCTCGAGCGCTCGCGGCTGGCTGTTCGAGATCGTCGAGACGGTCGTCCTGACTGTCCTGATCTTCCTCGGCGTCCAGACGTTCGTCGCGCAGCCGTTCCAGATCCAGCAGCACTCGATGGAGACGACGCTGCTGCCGGGCCAGTACGTCCTCGTCGACAAGCTCACGCCGCGCTGGGCGCCGTACGAGCGCGGCGACATCGTCGTCCTCCAGTCGCCCGAACTGGCGATCCAGCCGGGCGCCGAGCCGCTCATCAAGCGCGTCATCGGGCTGCCCGGCGAGACGGTCGAGCTGCGGGACGGGCGGGTCGTCGTCGACGGCAAGGTCCTCGACGAGCCGTACGTCTTCCTCGAGGACGACGGCACGCCCCAGCTGACCGAGCCGACGGGCCCGCAATCGACGTGGGTCGTCCCGGAGGGCGAGGTGTTCCTGCTCGGCGACCATCGCGGCCAGTCGCGCGACTCGCGGAGCTTCGGGCCGGTCGCGATCGACACGCTTGTCGGGCGGGCTTGGCTGCGGTACTGGCCGTTCGACGCATTCGGCGTGCTGACCGCGCCCGACGACGCCGCCGACGCGACGGCCGGCTGACACGTCCCCGCGATTCGGGCGGGCCGTGGCGCGGGGGCGTTTCCCGGGCCGCAGGACGTGTCATGGAGAACTGAGGCGACTGTTGCGGGCCGCCGAAGCGGCCGGGCCGCGGCTGACAACGCCGTGACGCGTCGTCAGCCGGGTAGTGCATGACAGAGATGCGGCCGCAACGGCCCGAGAGCGGCCGCAACCGCCCGGCCGTTCGGACCGCCCGGCCCGACGACCTATCCTCGACTCCGTGCCCACGTTCCAGGAAGTCCGCGCGATGTCGATGGCCCTGCCGGAGGTCGAGGAGCACGTCACCTGGGGGACGGACGTCAACTTCCGGGTGCGGAACAGGATCTTCGTGATCGGCGGCGAGGACGCGACCGCGGTCACGATCAAGGCCTCGATCGCCACACAGGCCGATCTGCTCGATCTCGATCCGGCGACGTTCTCCAGGGCGGCGTACGTCGGGCGATACGGGTGGGTGCGGGTCGACCTCGCGCGCGTCGACCCGGCGATGCTCGAGGGGCTGCTGCGCGAGGCGTGGCGGTCGGCGGCGCCCGCCAGGCTCCGCGACCGGGTGCCGGAGTCGGCGGCGTGAGCGGCGATGCGCGTGCCGGCGTGCGCGCGGACGCACGGGCTGCCTGGAGCGCGGACGCAAGGGCTGCCTTAAGCGCGGGCGCGACCCCCGGGTTCGAGGTTCGCGAAGCGCGGCCGGAGGACGAGCCCGCGCTTCTCGAGATCCAGCACTCGAGTGGGCTCCACCACGCGGAGATCGATCCGGATCACTGGCAGCCCCAGACACTGGAGGGGGCCGCCGCCGCGCGCCGCCACTGGCACCGGGTCATGCCCAGGAGCGCGGGCTTCGTCGCCCAGACGGAGGAGGGCCGCATCGTCGGGATGATCGAGCTGTGGCTGAAGCGGCCGGACCCCGTGCCCGGGGCGCGGATCGGGCGGGTGCGCGTGGACCTCGGGGTCGCCGTGGCACCGGACTGGCGCGGCCGCGGCGTGGGGACCGCCCTGCTTCGCGCCGCGGAGGACTGGGCCCGCGCGCACGGCGCGGAGCGGATGGTCCTCGACCTCGCGGCGAACAACGAGGGCGCGCGCCGACTGTACGAGCGCCTCGGCTACCGCGTCGAGTCGATCGCGATGGACAAGCCGATCGAGCCCGACCCGGAGTCGGTCGACCCGCCGGACCGCATCCGGAACGCCGACGGCGAGGTCGTCCCGACGATCATCGGCGACCATGTGACGCTTCGGCCGCTCCGCCCGGAGGACCGCGAGGCGCTCCTGGAGGTCCTGCGCGACCCGTCGGTCGTCGCCATCTGGGACACCCGCGGTCCGGAGCACTCGGTCGACGAGCTGTACGCCGGCGAGCCGAGCTGGACGGTCTGGGCGATCGAGGTGGACGGGGAGTTCGCCGGCTCCATCCAGGCGTCGGAGGTCGACGACGAGGACTACAAGAGCGCCGGGATCGACATCTTCATGCACTCGCGGTTCCAGGGCCGCGGGCTCGGCACGGATGCGGTTCGCACGCTCGCCCGGTACCTCATCGAGGCCCGCGGCCACCACCGCCTGACGATCGACCCGGCGGCCTCCAACGCGCGGGCGATCCGGGCATACGAAAAGGTCGGGTTCAAGCCGGTCGGGGTGATGCGCCGGTACGAGCGCGGCCGCGACGGGACGTACCACGACGGGCTGCTCATGGATCTGCTCGCGGACGAGCTGACGTAGGGGTTGACGATGGCAGACAACGGTCGAGTCGTCACGATCACCGGCGCAACCGGCCGACTTGGCGGGGCCGTGGCGGCTCGATTCGCCGAGGCGGGCTACCGCATCGCGCTCCTGGCCCAGTCGCGCCCCGACTGCGAGAACCTCGCGGCGACCCTCCCCGGCGGGCTCGATCGGCACATCGGGCTGGGCGTCGACCTGAGCAGCGCCGAGGCGTCGGCGGCCGCGGCGACCGAGGTGCGCGAGCGGCTGGGCGCGGTGTCGTGCCTCCTGCAGCTCGTCGGTGGCTACGCCGGCGGGACGCCGTTCGTCGACGGCGACGACGGCGAGCTGAAGACGCTGCTCTCGCTCAACCTCTGGACAACCGTCCACGCGATCCGCGCCTTCCTTCCGGACATCGCGGCCGCGGAGCACGGCCGGATCGTGACGGTCTCGACCTTCGTCGCGGCCGCGCCGACCCCGAAGCACGCCGCGTACGCTGCGTCGAAGGCCGCCGTCGAGGCAGTGACCATCTCCGTCGCGCGCGACCTGGCGGGCACTTCGGCGACTGCCAACGTCGTCGTCCTCCGTTCGATCGGCGACCAGAAGCCGACCGACCAGCGTCCCGACGAGATCGCCGCCGCGATGCTCTGGCTCTGCTCGCCCGAGGCGGGGACGGTGAACGGCCAGCGGATCAACCTCTTCGGCCGCGCCTGACCGGCCGTGGCGCCAGCGCCGGCCGACGCGGGCGCTCGTGATGGATCTTGCGGTATCCTCCCGGACCGCGGGCCCGTAGCTCAATGGCAGAGCAGCTGACTCTTAATCAGCGGGTTGAAGGTTCAAGTCCTTCCGGGCTCACCAACTCGCTCCCTACGCAACACTGCCGCTTCCGCAGACACGGGCGCAGCAGGTTGGCGGACCGGCAGCGGACGCTGCCCGTAGGACGACGCTGCCACAGACTTGCCGCAGTGGCGACACAGGGGCCCGACACCGGCGGGCCCCGCTCACTCGACCCGGGAGTAGGTCCCCTCCACGCCGCCGAGGCGGCGGCGCCGGTACGGCAGCCTCCCGACGAACGTCATGCGGTCGACCGCGCCGATGCTTTCCGGATCGCCCTCGGAGAGCCGCTCGACGCGCTTGACCATCGGCCACCACTCCGGCCAGGACGGCGAGTCCTCGACCGTCGCGTCGACCTGGTCGATCGGCGCCCCGAGCCCGCCACTCGGTCACGAATCGATCGCCCGGCATCGCCGTCAGCGTATTGACTGCGTATGCTTGCCCGCATGATTGCCGAGCAGCCCGCCAAGCTCCTGATCAGCCAGATCGCCTCGGAGCTCACCGCCCACCAGCTCTACATGGGCATCTCGCTGCATTTCACCCGCCAGAGCCTGAACGGCTGGGCGAA
Organism: Binatia bacterium; assembly: GCA_035574535.1. Lineage (GTDB taxonomy): Bacteria > Chloroflexota > Limnocylindria > Limnocylindrales > CSP1-4 > UBA5189. Next base: position 1,383 of record DATLYV010000166.1, on the reverse strand, counting down.
GCACTTCCACGACCAGGCGGTCGAGGAGGCCGAGCACGGCTGGAAGATCATCAACTTCCTGATCGACAACGACGTCGAGTTCGCCCTGCCGCGCGTCGGCGGCGCCCCGACCACCTACAAGAGCGCCCGCGACGCCGTCCAGGTCGCGCTCGAGAGCGAGCGCCGCGTGAGCCAGGCGTTCGAGACGATCGCGAACGCCGCCCGCGAGGCCAAGGACAACCGCACGTTCCAGTTCGTGCAGTGGTTCATCGAGGAGCAGGTCGAGGAGGAGCGGACCGCCGCGGCGCTGCTGGACCTCGTCGACAGCGGGATCAACCTCTTCGACGCGGAGGCGCACCTGGAGCGCGTCACGCGCGAGTAGTGGCACGCGGGGTGGGCGCGCTACCCGCGGGCTCCCGGATCCTCCACATCGGGCCCCACAAGACGGGCACGACCTCGGTCCAGAGCGCCTTCCACCTCGCGCGCGCCGCCGCGGCGGCCCAGGGCGTCCACTATGCCGGCTCGGAGCGGCATTCCGTGGTGGCCGTCCAGGCGGCGATCGAGCCGGGGCGTGCCCGCCCGGCGGCCCTGCGGCGCTGGGGTCGGCTGGTCGGGGAGATCGAGCGGTCGACGGCGGAACGCGTCGTGCTCAGCAGCGAATGGTTCGCGGACGCGGGGCCGGAGGCGATCCGGCGGATCGTCGCGGACGTGGGCAGCGAGCGCGTCCGCGTCGTGGTGACGGTGCGCTCGCTCGAGCGGGTGCTCCCGTCGCAGTGGCAGCAGTACGTCGCGGCGGGCCTCGAGGCGGGCTACGAGCCCTGGCTGCGGTCGATCTTCCAGGGCGATGGAACCTCGACCAGCCCGACGTTCTGGCACCGCCACCGGCATGACCGGCTGATCGAGCGCTGGGCGAGCGTCGTCGGTGCGGAGAACGTCACGGCGATCGTGGTGGACGACGCGGACCACGGCGCCGTGCTCCGGGCGTTCGAGGGATTGACCGGATTGCGAACCGGCACCCTCGTGGCGGAGCGCGACCGCGCGAACCGGTCGCTGACGCTGCCGGAGGCGGAGGTCGTGCGGGCGTTCAACGTCGAGCTCAACCGCGAGATCGAGGCGCACAACGTGCGGCTCAACCTCGGGCTGTACGGCGCAACGGCGGCGCTGCGGGCGCGGACGCCGGACGCCGCGGAGCCGCGGATCGAGACGCCTGCCTGGGCGCTCGAGCGGGCTGCCGAGGTGGCCCGGGAGATCGTGGCGGGCATTCGAGCGGCCGGGGTCGAGGTGGTGGGGGACCTCGAGTCGCTGGCGTTCGATCCGCCCGCGCGCGCCGAGGCCGCCTCCGATGCCGCCGATACAGACGCGCTCGCCGTCGTCCCCGACTCGACGTGGCTGGAGATCGCCTCG
>DATLYV010000165.1:0-3684 GCA_035574535.1 Binatia bacterium | reverse complement strand
GCGGTCACCGAGGCGGACCGCCACAACCTGCGGGGCGAGCGGATCAGCGTCGACACGATCGCGCTCGTCGGCGAGCGGGCGATCGCCGACGCCGTGCGGGCCGTCGCGGACCTGCCGCGGGCCCACATCCTCGTCCTCGCCGGCTCGCTGATGGGCGGCGAGATCACCAAGGCGGTGCGCGAGCTGCGCGAGGTCGGGATCCCGGTCGTCGCGCTGAACATGGCCGGCACGGTGCCGGACGCGGCGGACCTCGTCGTCTCGGACCCCGTCCAGGCCGGCACGATGGCGGTCATGGCCATCGCCGACACGGCCCGCTTCTCCCTGGACCGCCAGCGCGGGCGTCGGTACTGAGCGCCATGTCGACGACCACGTTCGATCCGCGGGAGGTCGGCCAGCGGTACCTGTCGCCGGTCATGGCCCGCTACTTCGAGCGGTCCTGGAGCCACGGCCACCGCCACCGCCTGTACGACGTCGACGGCAAGGCCTACCTCGACTTCGCGACCGGGATCGCGACGACGATCCTGGGGCACCACCACCCGCGGGTCGACGCGGCGATCCATGCCCAGGTCGACCGCCTGCTCCACCTGATGAACGGCCTCGGGTACGGGGCGCCGGTCTCCATGCTCGCCGAGCGGCTCGCGGCGACCCTGCCGGACCCGCTCGACTCGGTCTTCTTCGGCAACTCGGGCGCGGAGGCGATCGAGGGCGCCCTGAAGCTCGCCCGCCGCGCCACCGGTCGGACGGCGATCATCGCCTTCGAGGGCGGCTTCCACGGCCGGACCTACGGCGCGCTGAGCGTCACGAGCTCCAACCCGAACTACCGGGCCGGCCACGGGCCGCTGCTGCCGGACATCCACCTCGTGCCCTACCCGCAGGCGTACCGGGCCCACAACGGCGACGAGGCCGCGGCCAGCACGGCGTCGCTGGCGGCCCTCGACCGGCTGCTCGCCGAGGAGGTGTCGCCCGGCGACGTGGCCGCGGTGCTCATCGAGCCGCAGCTCGGCGAGGGCGGCTACGTCCCGGCACCCCTCGAGTTCCTGCGGGCGCTGCGGGAGCGCTGCGACCGCCACGGCATCCTGCTGATCTCGGACGAGGTCCAGACCGGCTACGGCCGGACCGGCCGGATGTGGGGCTTCGAGCACGCCGGGATCGTGCCGGACATCGTGTGCGCGGCGAAGGGCATCGCGAACGGGCTGCCGCTGAGCGCGGTCGTCGCCCGCCGCGAGCTTCACGAGCGCTGGGGCAAGGGCGCCCACGGCTCGACGTTCGGCGGCAACCCCGTCGCCTGCGCCGCCGCGATCGCGGTCCTCGACGCGATCGAGGAGGACGGCCTGGTGGCGAATGCCGCCGCACGGGGCGAGCAGCTCCTGGCCGGCCTGCGGGCAGTCGCGGGCAGGGACGCGCGGGTCGGCGACGTCCGGGGCCGCGGGCTCATGCTCGGCGTCGAGCTGGTCGGCGATCCGGAGACGCGCGAGCCGGACGGCGCGCTCGCCGACGCCCTGATCGCCCGCTGCGCGGACGCGGGGTTGCTGCTCCTGACATGCGGGCCGGCGCACAACGTCGTCCGCTGGCTGCCACCGCTCGACGTCACGGCCGACGAGATCGCCGAGGGGCTCGAGACGTTCGCGGCGGTCCTCGCCCGGACCTGACCGCGGTCGCGGACTCGAGCCGGCTACGGCGTGCGCGTGTTCGCGTGCCGCGCCCGGAGCTCGCGGATCACCGCGGCGGGCGCCTGGCCGCGCTCGGCCAGGAGGACGAGCAGGTGGTACACGAGGTCGGCGGCCTCGCCCGCGAGCGCTCGCGCTGTCGCCTCGCGCGGCAGTCCGGCCGCCTCCGCAGCCGCGTCGTCCTTGGCCGCGAGCACGACCTCGGTCGCCTCCTCGGCGACCTTGCGGGCCGTCGCGTCCACGCCGCCGCCGAGGAGCGCGGCCGTGTACGAGCCCGCGGGCCGCTCCGTCGCCCGCTGGTCGATCGTCGCCCACAGCTCCTCCAGCCACCCGAGCCCCTGGGGCGGGGGAGCGGCCGCGTCGCCGTCGAAGCAGCTCCGCGCGCCCGTGTGGCAGGCGGGCCCCGCCGGCTCGACCGTCGCGAGGACGGCGTCGGCGTCGCAGTCGAGCGCGAGGTCGACGACGCGGAGCACATTGCCCGAGGTCTCGCCCTTGCGCCACAGCCGGCCCCGCGAACGGGAGTGGAAGTGGACCTCGCCGTTGGCGACCGTGGCGTCGATCGCCTCGCGGTCGGCGTAGGCCAGCATCAGGACCCGCCCGTCGACCGCGTCCTGGACGACGACGGGCACGAGCCCGTGCTCGTCGAACCGGACGGTCGCCAGCAGCTGCGACATGGCGGGCGAGGCGCTCACGCCACCAGCCCCTCGGTCCGCCGCACCGGGATCCCGGCCTCGGCCATGGCCCGCTTGACGTCCGCGATCGAGAACATGCGGCGATGGAAGATCGACGCAGCGAGGACGGCGTCGGCGCCGCCGAACCGGATCGCCGCCACGAAGTCTGCCGGACCCGCGGCGCCGCCGGACGCGATGACCGGCACCGGCACGCGATCGGTGATCGCCCGGAGCAGGTCGGTGTCGTAGCCGGAGCGCGTCCCGTCGCGATCCATCGACGTCACGAGCAGCTCGCCCGCGCCCAGCCCGACCGCTCGTTCCGCCCAGGCGACGGCGTCGAGCGCGGCCGCCTCGCGGCCGCCCTTCACGACGACCTCCCAAACGGCCTTTCCGGCGCTTCCCGGCTCGCCGCGCCTTCGGGCATCGATGGCGACGACGACGGCCTGGCTGCCGAACCGGCGCGCGCAGCGCCGGACGAGGTCGGGGTCGCGGACGGCGGCGGTGTTCAGCGAGACCTTGTCGGCGCCGGCCCGCAGGACGTTCCGCATGTCGAGGGTCGAGCGCACGCCCCCGCCGACGGTCAGCGGGATGAACGCCCGTTGCGCCGTTCGCCGGACGACGTCGAGCAGCGTGGCGCGGTTCTCGGCCGAGGCCGTGATGTCGAGGAAGACAAGCTCGTCCGCGCCCTCCGTGGCGTAGCGTTCGGCCAGCTCCGGCGGGTCGCCCTCGTCCACGAGGTCGACGAAGCGGGTGCCCTTGACGACGCGGCCGTTCGCGACGTCGAGGCAGGGAATCACGCGGCAGCGCAGCATCAGCGGGCACTCCCGATCGCGACGCGTCGCGCCGCCTCGCCGCCCGGCCGCGCCTTGCCGTCCCGGCCTGCCTCGCCGTCGCGGCCTGCCTCGTCGTCGCGGCCTGCCGCGCCCTCCCGGTCACCGGTCGAAGGGTCGCTGCCGACCGCCCAGCGCAGCACGTTGTCGAGGATCCGCAGGCCGATTGCGCCGCTCCGCTCCGGGTGGAACTGCAGCCCGACGACGTTGCCGCGCGCCACGGCCGAGACGAATCTCGCGCCGTGCTCCGTCTCGCCGAGGACCCACGACCCCCCGTCGGCACCGCGCGGCTCGCCGGCGAAGGAGTGGACGAAGTACACGTCGGCGTCGTCGGGGACGCCCTCGAACGCCGGATGCGGCCGCGTCCGCTCGACCTGGTTCCAGCCGATGTGCGGGAGCGCCGGCGCCCCGGCCAGCCGGACCGTCCTGCCCGGGATGACGGCGAGGGTCCGGGCGCCGTCCTCGTCGCTCGCCTCGAACAGGAGCTGGAGGCCGAGGCAGACGCCGAGGAACGGC
>DATLYV010000164.1:0-2759 GCA_035574535.1 Binatia bacterium | reverse complement strand
GGCGGTCCGCGGCGCTGCGCTCCTCCGGGCCCGCAGCCGCCGCGCGAGCCAGCCTCGCGCGTCCGCGAGTTCGCGCCGGCCCAGCGACACTCGCCGCAGGGCCACGTCGAGCGGCCACAGCAGCAGCGCCAGCACGAGCAGCCACGGCCACAGCTCCGTGTACGACGAGGTCGTCTGGAGATCATGCCGCCATGGGTCGGTCGGCAGCTCCACCTCGCGCCCGCCGGTGGCGGATCGGATCGCCGCGAGCAGCGGCCGGTTCACGCCGAGCAGCCGGTACTCGGCCGCGACCGGCTCGACGAGCCCGACCGTCCGGCCGAGCGCCGGCGCCCCGGGCCGCATCTGCGTGATCCGGACCGCGTAGGCGCCGGACAGGATCTCGCCGAGGTTCGCCTCGTAGACGCCCGGTGCCACCTGGTCGAGCTGGACCTGGGCCGTCGTGAAGTCCGGACCGGTGATCGCGGCGACGGTCGTGTAGAAGTCGCGCGGCGAGCCGTCCGCCTCGACGCTCTCGACGTGCAGCCGCGTCTGGCCATTGACCGACTCGAACGACGCCTCGATGCCGTCCGTCTCGTCGCCCGGGAACGTCCACGCGACCATCTGCGTGAAGAACCGCCCGAAGCCCGGCCACGCGAGCCAGTGCTTGGCCCACCGACCGGTCGAGTCCGACGTCCACGCGACCGACCGCCCGAGGCCGTACTGCCACTGCGCGAGGAGCGGGTCGTCGCGCGGCGAGACCAGCACGAGCTGGGCCGCGGACTTGACCGTCGTCCCGTTGTAGCCGAGCAGCTGCGGGAAGCCGTCGTCGAGGCCGCGGGTGATCGGCGACGACGAGGTGACGATCGGGAAGAACGTCTCCTCGATGATCTGCTGGCCGGCGACCTGCTGCGTCTCCTTGAGGAAGATGTCCGGGATCGAGGCGATGTTCGCGGCGTTGTAGAAGCGCCCTCCGCCGCTCTTCGCGAGCTGCTCGAGGAACGGGTTCGAGCCGCCGCCGGCGCCGACGGTCGAGAGCGTGATCCCGGCGGCCTTCATCCGCTCGATGATCTCGTCGTACTGGCCGGAGGTCGACCAGCCGTCGGTCAACAGGATGATGTGGCGCCGCGTCGCGGTCGCCTTCTCGAGCGATCCGACGGCCTGCTCGAGGCCCGTGAAGATGTTCGTCTGGCCGTTCGGCGTGATCGCGCCGAGCTGGTCCTCGACGTTCCCGACCTGCCCGAGCGGCCTGGTCTGGATGACCCAGTGGGCCTGCTCGTCGAACGCCACGACCCCGAACTCGTCCCGCGCCGAGAGCGCGGCCGCGGCCCGCAGGATCGCCTCCTTGCCGATGTCGGTCTTCTTGACGCCCTGGAGCTGGCCGCCGCCCCCGCCCATCCCGCCGCCGAAGGTGTTGCAGTGGCAGGCGTCCATCGAGCCGGACTTGTCGATGACGACGACGAGGGCAATGTCCGGCTCCCGCTGACGGTTGCGGACGCCCATGTCGACCGGAAGCGTCTCCTCGAGCTTCGTCTTCGTGTAGCCGCCCGCGCCGTAGGCGTTCGGCCCGCCGACCATGACCACGCCGCGCCCGATGTCACGGACGAAGATCTGGAGTGCCTCGAGCTGGGCGTCGGTCAGGCGCATCCGCGGGACGTCGACGATGACGATGCTGTCGTAGCCGAGGAGGCTCGCCAGGTCGGTCGGGAGGGCCTCCGGGATGATGGTGTCGACCGTCTGGCCCTCGGCGCGGAGGGCCGCCACGAGCTCCTCGGCGACCGTCTCGTTGCCCTGGAGGACAAGCGTCCGCGGCTCGCCCTTGACGATCGTGTTCGAGTCGGCCCGGTCGTTCTGGCTGAAGGTGTTTCGTGCAGCCTCGACGACGACCCGGAAGCGGTAGAAGCCGGCCTCGGCCGGCTTGAGCGGACAGTCACCGGTCGGCGGGCAGGCGAACGAGACCGTGTTGCTGCCGACCGCGAGGTCCGTGCGCAGCGTGCTCGCGAGCTGGCCGTTGATGAACAGCCGGACGGTCGCCGGCTGGGCGATCGACGAGGTGATGACGGCGTCGACCGGGATCTGCTCGCCGAGGCGGGCGGTCGTTGGGGTGTGGAGGCGCTCGACGAGCACCTCGTCGCTGTCGACGAGGCCGATGACCCGCGTCTCGACCTGGATGCCTCGCGCGGCCGCGAGGGCCGCCTCGCGCTGACCGCGGCCCGTCGTGTCGTTGCCGTCCGAGAGCAGGACGATTCGCTTCTGGACCGCGTCCGGGAACAGCGCCGCCGCGAGCCGGAGGGCCGCCCCGACGTCCGTTGCCTCCTTGACCGGGGTGCTGCGCAGCCGGTCGATCTCGCGGAGCTCCTCGGGCAGGCGCTCGACCAGCGCCTGCTTGCCGAACGCGACGATGCCCGCCTGGTCGCCCTCCGGCATGACCTCGAGCGACTCGCGGAGGAACGCGAGGGCGTCCTGGCGGCCGTCCTCGCCGACGCTGTCCGAGAGATCGACGACGAACACGGTCGCGAGCCGGTCGACCGGCAGGACGAGCTGGAAGCCGGCGAGCGCGAGGACGAGGGCCGTGACGAGGATCGTCCGCAGTGCAACCGCGGCGCGGCGGCGACCCGCGCCCATCCGCCGGCGCGCCGCGAGGTAGGGCACGAAGGTCACGAGCAGCGCGGGGATGAGGAGCAGCAGCCAGACCGGCGCCTCGAAGCGGATGCCCATCAGCGCCCCCTGCCCTGCCCGCCGGCGAACCCGGCGGATCCGGGGACGCCGGCCTCGGGGGCGCC
>DATLYV010000163.1:0-19443 GCA_035574535.1 Binatia bacterium | reverse complement strand
GGGCGGCGCGCCGCGGAGGAACAGGAAGGCGAGGCCGGCGGCCCCGGCGAGGAGGCCGATGAGCACGGCCGCGAGGACGATGGCGGCCAGGGGCGAGCGTCGGGCAGTGGTCAACGCGAGTGCCTCCGGTTCTAGGTCAGGGATGCGGGTACGGGCGGGTGGCTGCCGGCCGGGAGCCGGACGACGAAGCGGGCGCCGCCGGTCGGCGCGTCATCGACCGCGATGGCACCCTGGTGGTGCTCCGCGATCCAGCGGCCGATCGCCAGCCCGAGGCCGGTGCCGCCGGGCGGCGCGCCGGGGGCCCGCCAGAAGCGATCGAAGATCCGCTCCCGGTCTTCCGGCCGCACGCCGGGGCCCTGGTCCTCGACGGCCACGGTTGCCCCGCCGCCGGGCTCGGGTCGGACGACGACGCGCACGACGCCCTCGGGCGGGCTGTGGCGGATCGCGTTATCGACGAGGATCGAGACAAGCTGGCGCAGCCGCGCCGGGTCGCCGACGACCGGCGCCGGGGCCGGGTCGACCTCGATGCGGACCCGCGCGTCGGCCGCGGGCTTGGCGAGCGCGGCCGCGACGTCCGCGACGACGTCGTCGAGGTGGAGCGGGACGCGCTCGAGGCTGATCGCGCCGGAATCGGAGCGGGCCAGGAGCAGCAGGTCGTCGACGAGGTTCGCGAGGTGCGAGACCTCGGCGTCGATGTCGGTCAGGGCGTCGCCGACCTCCTCGACGGGGCTGCGCGGGTTGCGCCGAAGCAGCTCGACGGAGGACCGGATGACGGTCAGCGGCGTCCGCAGCTCGTGGCTCGCGTCCGCGGCGAACTCGCGCTGCCGGCGCAGTGCCGCGCGCTGGGCGCTGAGCGAATCGCGGATCGGCACGAGCGCGCGGCGCGCGTAGACGAGGCCGAAGCCGGCCGCGACGAGGACCACGACGGCCCCGCCGAAGACGAGCACGAACACCAGGCTCTGGAGGGTCCGAACCTCGGAGGTGCGGTCCTGGACGACCTGCACGAAGAAGCGGCCCTGGGCCGTGTCGACCGGCACGGTGAGCTGGCGGACGGGCACCTCCTGGGTCCGGCCGCCCGGGCCGCGGACCGTGATCTCGGCGTTCCGGAGGTCGCGGCCGCGGATCTCGGCGACCCGCATGGCCCGGGTGTCCGGCAGGCCGGTCGGGATGGCCAGCTGGCGCGGCCCGATCGCGTCGCCCTGCGGTGTCACGACGATCGCGAACGTCCCACCCCCGCCGCCGAAGAAGAAGTCGATCGGCGAGTCGTTGCCGCGCGGCCCGCCCGGCCCGCTCGCGAACGACACGATCTCCTGGGCCCGCTGCTCGAGCACCGCGACCCCCTGCGCCCGGAGGTTCGAGGCGACGCTCAGGTACAGGGCGACACCGAGGGCGAGCAGGACGACGAGGGTCGAGCCGCCGCTCCAGGCGACGAGCCGCAGCCCGACGGCGCGGAGGAGTCGCGCGTCAGCCTCGGCGGCCCGCAGCTCGGTGTCGTCCGTCGGGGGCGTGGCGGGCGAGCCCGGCGTGGCGTTCATCGGCTGCTCGATCGTGGGCGCAGGGCGGGCTCCGCGGCGGCTCAGCTTCGCGCCGAGCCGTCGGCCAGCCGGTAGCCGACGCCGCGGACCGTCTCGATCCAGCGGCCCGCCGGGCCGAGCTTCGTCCGCAGGTAGTGCACGTAGGCGTCGACGGCATTCGGGGTCACGGCCACCGAGAACGGCCAGGCCTGGTCGAGGAGCTGATCGCGCGTGAGCGACTGGCCGGGGTGGCGGAGGAAGCACTCCAGCAGCGAGAACTCGCGCGGGCTGAGGTCGACGGGCTTCCCGTCGACCGTCACGCGGCGGGTCCGCTCGTCGAGCTCGATCGGGCCTGCCGCGAGGACGGGATCCGGGCGGCGCGCGCCGGGCTCCAGGCGCCGCGCGAGGGCCCGGAGCCGCGCGGCGAGCTCCTCGTAGGCGAACGGCTTGACCAGGTAGTCGTCGGCGCCGGCGTCGAGGCCCGCAACGCGGTCGTTGACCGTGTCCCGGGCGGTCAGCATCAGGATCGAGAGGGCGTGGCCGGCCCGTCGCAGGTGCTGCGCGACGTCGAGGCCGGAGATGTCCGGCAGCCCGACGTCGAGGATCACCGCCTCGATGCCCTCGCTCGCCTCGGCGAGCTCGAGGGCGGTCCGGCCGTCTGAGGCGACCTCCACGACGTGGCGGTCGTCCTCGAGGAGTCGCTTGAGGACGCGCTGGAGGCGGGGGTCGTCCTCGACCAGCAGGAGGTGCATCGGTGGCGCGATGGTAGGACCGGTCGGCGAGCGGCTCAGCGACCCGGCGGCTCAGGCGGTCGCGCTGACGTTCGCGAGGTCGATCAGCTCCGCCGCCGCCGAGATCGGGATCGCGAAGCCGAGGCCCTCGGCGTCCGCGGCGATCGCCGTGTTGATGCCGACGACCCGGCCGGCCGCGTCGAGGAGCGGGCCGCCGCTGTTGCCCGGGTTGATCGCCGCGTCCGTCTGGATGAGGCCGCGGAGGGTCATCCGGCGGCCGGTCGACTGATCGGTCACGGTGATCTCCCGATCGAGGCCGGAGACGATGCCCCGCGTGACGGTCTCCGTGTAGCTGCCGAGCGGGCTGCCGATCGCGATCGCCGTCTGGCCGACCCGGAGGTCTGCCGAGCTGCCGATCGCCGCGGCGGGCAGGCCGGTGCCGTTGACCTTGATGAGCGCGAGGTCGGTGTCGTCGGCGATCCGGACGATCCGGGCGGAGAACTCGGTGCCGTCGGACAGCGAGACGGTCAGCGTGTCGGCGCCCTCCACGACGTGGCGGTTCGTCAGCACGTACCCGTCCGACGTCAGGATAACGCCCGAGCCGACGCCGCGGGTCGGGACCTGGAACGGGCCGTTCATGACGGCGCCGTCGGCCGTGATCGTCACGACTGCCTGGCGCGCCGCGGCCACGACCTCGGTGATGTCGACCTCGTCCGGGGACCCGTTGCCGGTGTTAACGGCCTGGCCCGCGGGGCCGGAGGTGCCGCCGCCCGCAACGCTGCCGAGGAGGACAGCCGCGGTGCCGGTCGAGGCGAGGGTCGCCGAGAGGAGGCTGACGACGAGGAGGGTCGGGAGGCCGCCGAGCCGCCGGCGCGCCGGGGAAATGCGCGTTGGGGCGGTGGCCGCCGGGGCCGCGAACGCCGGGCCGGACCCCGGAAGGGCCGATGCGTCGAGCCGGGGAGGAGATGCCGGCTCGACGCCGGTGAACGAAGCACTTGACGTTGGTGCGGCCGCCAGTGTGGCGGATTCGAGCTCGGTCGTCGGGGATTCGGCGGGGCTGGCCGGGTCGGCCTCGCCGAAGGGTCGCTGCTGGTACATGGCCCACAGGAAACACCCCGTCCCTGAGATTTCTGTGAGAACCGCGCCGCCTGCCTCGCGGCCGCCGCGAATTGCGCCGCTACCCTGCCGACGATGAGCGGCAGCCCGGGCGCCCGGCGGAACCCGTACGCCCTCGCGGCACTGGCGGTGGCCGCAACGTTGGCGGTGGCCCTCGTGCTCCTCGCGCTGCGGCCGACGCTGCCGTCCGCTGCCCCGACGCGGTCGCCGACCCGTGCCGGCCCGGCCACGCCGCGCACGGCGCCGCCCGGATCCGAGCTCTTCGTCGGCGCTGGCGACATCGGCGACTGCGGCTCCGAGGGCGACAGCCAGACCGCGGCGATCCTTGACGCCCTCCCGGCGGCGCAGGTCTTCACGCTCGGCGACAACGCCTACGACGACGGCACCCGCGAGCAGTTCGAGCGGTGCTACGAGCCGACGTGGGGTCGCCACCGCGACCGGACGTGGCCCTCGCCGGGCAACCACGAGTACCGCACGAGCGGGGCGGCCGGGTACTTCGACTACTTCGGAGGGCGTGCCGGCCCCGATCGCCGGGGCTGGTACGCCTTCGACCTCGGCGCGTGGCGTGTCTACTCCCTGAACTCGAACTGCGAGCCGATCGGCGGCTGCGGCCGCGATTCGGCGCAGGTCGCGTGGCTCGCGGCCGACCTCGCGGCCTACCCGAAGCGCTGCACGCTGGCTTTCATGCACCACCCGCGGTTCAGCTCCGGAGCGCACGGCAGCGACACGTCGCTCGAGCTGATCTGGAACACGCTGTACGAGGCGGGCGTGGAGCTCGTCCTCGCGGGCCACGAGCACTCCTACGAGCGCTTCGAGCCGATGAACCGCGAGGGTGCCCTCGACCGTGCGGCCGGGATCACGCTGTTCGTCGCCGGGACTGGCGGCCGGTCGCTACGCGGGTTCGACGACCCGCTCGCGACCAGCGCCGCCCGCGGCGAGGCCTGGGGCGTGCTGGAGCTCACGCTCTCGCCGGACCGATGGTCATCCCGCTTCCTGGCCGTCGAGGGCGCGTCCTTCACGGACGAGGCCGAGGGCACCTGCCACGACCCCGCCCGGTTCGGCCGCACGGCGCTCAGCGCTCGAGCAGGTCCCGCAACTCGTCGAGCGCTCGGAGCTCGGCGGCCGCCGCCGATCGCGCCACACCGGGAAACGCCAGGCCGCGCCAGCCCGGCAGCGAACCCCGCAGCGCGCACGTGAGGATCGTCGCCTCGCCCATCGGCTCGAGGGCGAACGTCCCCTCGATTCGCACCCGCCCGGCGGTCGACCGGAAGTCGACCCGGGCGTCCGGATCGCACCCGGCGATCTCGAGCTCGCCGGACCGCCACTGCGAGGCGGTCCGCCCGTCGGCGAGGAAGCGATAGACCTGGTCGACGGGACGGCGGATCGCGATCGTGCGCTCCGCGCTCTGGACCCCCATCGACCGCCCTAGACCCCGAGCCGCTCGAGGTAGTGCGGCAGCATCCTCCGCCACCAGGGCCAGTCGTGGTTCACGTCGTCGCCCCACTCGTCGACGATCGCCGGGATGCCCTTCGCGGCGAGGACCTCGCGGATCGCGCGCGTGTCGGCGAGCATTGCGTCCTCGTACGCGCCGCGCCCGCACACGAACGCGAGCCGGGCGGCGCGCAGCCGGTCGAGGTACCAGGGGTCCTCGAGGTTCGGCAGGTAGCGCAGCGGGCTGTGGAAGTAGATCTCCTCGCTCGCGTCGTCACCGACGAACAGCCCGAGCTGGTAGAGCCCGGACAGCGCGACCAGCCCGTCGAACTGGTCCGGGTGCCGAAAGACGACGTTCGCCGCGTGGTAGCCGCCCATGCTGGCGCCGGTCGCCCAGCCGCGGTCCCAGCCGGTCAGCTCGCGGAAGAACGGCACGACCTCGTCGGCGATGTACCGATCGTAGGCATCGTGGCGGCGGGCCCGGTCGACCGGCGGGATCGAGTGGTTCGTCCACGACTGCCAGTCGATGCCGTCGACGGCGATGAACCGCGCCCGGCCCGCCTCGATGAACCCGGCGACCGACTCGATCATCCCCCAGCCCTCGAAGTCCCACCAGCGACCGTCCTGCGAGGGGAAGGCGACGACCGGGCGGCCAGCGTGGCCATAGACCTTGAGGGTCATGTCGTGCCCGAGCGCGGGGCTGTGCCAGGTCCGCTCGTCGGTGTGCATCGCCGGTTTCGTGGCCTCCGGTGCGTGCTACGGGTGCGACGTGTCGAGGATCGCGTCGGCGGCGGCCCGGACCGTCTCGAGCGACGGGTTCCGCAGGACGTAGCCCCACGCGCCCATCGCGGTCGCGAAGACGTCGTCGACCCGCTCGACGTGGATCAGCAGCGGCGCGAAGCGCTCGACGATCTCCTCGTGCGTGAGCCGGTACGGCCGGCCGGGCTTGCGGCCGGCCCACATCACGTACCACGGCTTGTCCGAGGAGACCGTCGTCGTGCCGAGCGCGACGACCTCGGCCCAGGCCCGGTAGAAGTCGATGTCGCCGGCCCAGTTCCACATGTCGACGACCGCGCCACCGGGCTGGCGCATGTTGACCTCGAGGGCCACGAGCCGCCCGTCGGGCATCCGGAAGAACTCGAAGTGGAACGGCCGCTCGCGGATGCCGTACGCGGCGACGATGCGCCGGCCGATCGCGTCGAGGTCGTCGGGGATCTCCCGGTCGATCCAGAAGTACATGTCCGTCCCGCGGACCGACTCGAGGACCGGGATGCCGTACACGAGCGACGAGCGGTAGACGACCTCCCCCTCCCGATCGACCAGGCCGTCGTAGCTCAGGAGCTGGCCCTCGAGGTACTCCTCGAGGATGTAGTCGATCGGCGGACGGTCGCCAAGGAAGGCGTCGAGGTCCGCGTCGTTGCCGATGACGTAGGTCCGGGCCGCCCCGACGCCGACGTCCGGCTTCGCGACGAACGGGTAGCCGACCGCGTCGACGAAGCGGCGCGCGTCCGGGGCACCGTCGGGGTGCAGCACCAGCGCGCGGCCGACGGCCACGCCGGCGGCCTCGAAGACGGTCTTCATGGCCGACTTGCGCTTGACGCGGTCCATGTCGTCGAGACGCAGGCCCGGAATGTCGAACTCGGTCCGGAGGCGGGCGTCGGTCTCGAGCCAGTACTCGTTCAGCGATTCGAGACGGTCGATGCGGCCGTGGCGGTCCTGGAAGTGGCGCACCGCCGCTCGGAGCTGGTCGAGGTTGTGGAGGTCGTCGACGCGGTAGTACCCGGCCAGCGCGTCGCGGAGCTCGTGGCGCAGCGCGTCGTAGGCGCAGTCGGCGATCCCGAGGACGGTCGCGCCCGCCTCGCGGAGCCTCCGCACGTACAGCCACATGTTCCGCGGGAAGTGCGGCGACAGGAACACCACGATCACGGCCGAGAGTGTGCCGCAATGCCGCGGCGCCGCCCGGGCGCGGGGCATCCTCCGGGTGGGAGACTGGAACGGTCGACCCGCCGGTGTGGCGCGGTCCGGATCGGAGGCTGGACGTGCGGCTCGAGCCGGAGGAGGCGCTGCGTCGCGCCGCGATGGCGGACCACGGGATCCTCGCGACCCTGCACGAGTCGCGGGGCGCGGACCTGGTCCCGGCGTGCTTCGTCATCGACGGCGACTGGCTGGCGATCCCGATCGACGACGTGAAGCCGAAGAGCACGACGCGGCTCGGGCGGCTCCGGAACCTGGAGCGCGACCCGCGCGCAACGCTGCTCGTCGAGCGATGGGACCGCGAGGACTGGGGCCGGCTGTGGTGGGTCCGGCTGTCCCTCCGCCGCGCCGAGGCGCCCGTCGAGCTGCTCCCGCGCCTGGAGCGCGGCCTCCGGGCCCGCTACCCGCAGTACGCGTCGGCGGCCTTCGTCGAGTTGCTGGCGTTCCGGATCGAGGACGTCCAGGGCTGGTCCGCGAGCTGACCGCGGCCCGGCCCGGCCAGCGGGCCGCGACCCGCGGCCTACGGCGCTGGCGTCGTGCCCCGCGAGACGTGGACCGCGTGGTAGCAGAGCAACGCGACCGTGCTGCGATGCGGGCGGAAGCGTTCGCCCTCGGCCAGGAGCGCTTTTGGCGACAGCGGCGCCTCGTCGCCGTGGATGAGGCGCCAGCCGTGCCGGACGCCCAGGTCGTCGACGGGCCAGACGTCGGGCCGGCGCAGTTCGAACAGCAGGAACATCTCGGCGGTCCAGCGCCCGATCCCGCGGACCGTGGTGAGCCGCACGACGATCGCGTCGTCGTCGAGCCCGTCGAGGTCCGCCAGCGGCACCGTCCCGTCCGCGACCTTCGACGCGAGGTCGAGGAGCGAGCGCGTCTTGGCGGTCGAGAGGCCCGCCGCTCGCAGGGTCTCCGGCGGTGTGGCGAGGATGGCCTCGGCCGTGGCGCGCCCGCCGATCGCCTCGACGAACCGCCGGTGGATGGCCGAGGCGGCGCGGGTGGCGAGCTGCTGGAACACGATCGCCCGCGCCAACGAGCCGAGCGGGTCGCCCTGCCGCGGCCGCGGCGCCGGGACGCCGGCCCGCTCGATGAACGCGGCGATCGCCGGGTCGCGCGCGGCGACGAACGCGGCCGAATCGGTGACGGGGTCGGCGACCGGGTCGGCGGTGGAGGTCACCCGCCGAGGATGTCACGCCTCGCGGCGCGCCTCGGAGCGCGCCCCGGAGCGACACCGCCCCCGACCGATCAGGCGGGGACGATCTGATACATCGCGCCCCGCAGGTCCAGCACGTACAGCTCGCCCGCCGGGCCCTCGCCGAACCCCGAGATGAGCATCCCGGTGTCGAGCAGCCGGGTCGGCGTCGCGGGTCGCGGCGCGTTCGCGTCCACCACCCAGATCTCGCCCGAGCAGTAATCCGCGAACAGGTACCCGCCGACCAGGTCCGGGATCTTCTTGCCCCGGTAGACGTAGCCGCCGGTGACCGCGCAGCGGCCGGCATCGTGGTCGTACTCGAGCAGCGGCAGCTCCTTGCCTGACGTGTTGCAGCCCGAGGGCGGCTCGTAGCAGTGCGTGCCCTCCATCACGTCCCAGCCCCAGTTCACGCCCCGGCCGGCGCCGGAGGCGGTGCGCTTCGCCCGGTCGACCTCCTCCCACTTGCCCTGCCCGACGTCGGCGATCCAGAGATCGCCAGTCAGCCGGTCGAAGGAAAAGCGCCACGGGTTCCGGAGGCCGTACTGCCAGATCGCGTCGTAGCCGGGGATCGAGCCGGCGAAGGGATTGGAGGGCGGGATGCGGTAGGGCGCGGTCGAAGTGGTGCCGTTGACGTCGATCCGGAGGATCTTGCCGAGACGCGTGCTCAGCTTCTGGCCGTTCTCGTTCGGGTCGCCGCCACCGCCGCCGTCGCCGGTCCCGATGTACAGGTACCCGTCCGGCCCGAAGGCCAGCATCCCGCCGTTGTGGTTGTCGGCCGGCTGGGGGATCTTCATGAGCTCGCGCGCCGTGCTGAGGCAGACGACGTTCGGCGTGCCGGCGCAGGCCTTGTACTCGCGGACGATCGTGTCGCCCGCCCGATCCGTGAAGTTCACGTAGAGCTTGCGGTTGGCTATGAAATTCGGGTGGAAGGCCAGGCCGAGCAGGCCCTGCTCCTGGCCGGTGCTCACCTGGCTCGGGATCGACAGGAAGGGCTTCGAGAGGAGCTGGCCGTTGCGGTAGATCCGGATCCGGCCGGTCTTCTCGACGATGAACAGCCGGCTCGTGCCGTCGTTCGGCGCGGCCATGAACACCGGGCTGGAAAGGTTTCCGACGCTCAGGCGGAGCTTGATCTGCGCGTCGGCGGGGGCCGCGGCGGCGCCGGACGGCACGGCGAGCGGCGCGATCGGAGCGGCTGCGGCGGGCGACGGGGCAGGGACGGGACCGGCGACGGCCAGGCCGAGCGCCGCGACGACGAGCGCGAAACGCCGCCCGACGGCGGCCCCCCGAGGCTTCGACATGGCGAGCATCGTCGGGGGCGTGTCGCGATTCGTCCATAGGAGCGTCGTCCCACGGGGCACAATGCCCGCATGGCGCAGATGCCGGTCGAGCTGATCCTGTTTCGGCAGCTCGCGACCTCGCTCGCCGTCCCGGTCGTCCTGGTCGATGAGCGGTCGGACATCATCTTCATCAACGAGGCGGCCGAGCGAGTCCTCGGCGTCCGGCTCGAGGAGCTCGACGCTCTCCCCTACGCAACGTGGACGACCGCGTTCCGGCCTCGCAACCACGACGGGACCCAGGTCCCCGCGGACGAGCTGCCGCTGGTGAAGGCCGTCCGGGATCGGCGCCCGGCGCACGGCCCGCTGGTGATCTACGGCGCCGACGGGGTCGAGCGGACGATCGAGGTCACGGCGTTCCCGCTCGAGGGCGGCCGCGGCCGGCTGCTCGGCGGCGTGGCGATGTTCTGGGAGTCGGAGGCGCCGTGAGCGCCGCGCCGCCGTGAGGACCGCGGTGCGGTGAGGGTCACCTTCTGGGGGACACGCGGCTCGATCGCGGCCGCCGGGCCGGCGACGCAGGGCTACGGCGGCAACACGGCCTGCGTCCAGGTCCAGGCCGACGACGGGACGTGTGTCGTCCTCGACGCCGGGACGGGGATCCGGGCCCTCGGGCTGGCGATCGCCCCGGAGGCGCGCCGGGTCGACGTCTTCCTCAGCCACCTCCACATGGACCACATCCAGGGCCTCGGGTTCTTCACACCGCTCTTCCGGTCCGATATCGAGGCGCACCTGTGGGGCCCGCCGTCCGCGACGCTCGACCTGCGGGGCCGCCTCTCGCGCTACCTCTCGCCGCCCCTGTTCCCCGTCCGGCTGCGCGACCTCGGCTCGCGGGTGGAGCTCCACAACGCGCCCGACGAGCCGACGCTGATCGGCTCGCTGGAGGTCACCTCGGACGCGGTGATCCATCCCGGCCCGACGGTCGGCTACCGGATCACGGGCGACGGGCGGTCCATGGCCTACCTGCCCGACCACGAGCCGGCCCTCGGTCTCACGGCCTTCCCCGGGCGGCCCGAGTGGACCTCCGGGTCCGACCTCGCGCGCGGCGTCGACCTGCTCATCCACGACGCGCAGTACTTCCCCGGCGAGCGCAAGGAGCGGGTCGGGTGGGGCCACAGCTCGACCGCCGAGGCCGCCTCGTTCGCCCGGCTCGTCGGGGCACGGCACCTGGCGGTCTTCCACCACGACCCGGCCCACGACGACCCGACACTCGACGCCCTCGTCGCGGAGGTCGCCGCCGCCGCGCCTGACATCGCGGTCACCGGCGCCCGCGAGGGCGACACGATCGAGGTCTGATCGCCGCTCGCCGGCCAGGTCGCGCCGTCGCGACGCCTTCGCGCACCCGAGGCCGGGCACGGGGCAAAGTTCGCGGCCAAAAGTTCGCGGCTGCTGCGCCAGGCGAAACGTCTGAGATGAACTGGCACCACGAGAGCGCTGGCGGGTCGCCTAGTGGGTGCCCTCGAGGCAGGTGCAGCCCTCGGGGCCGACGACGGCCGAGTGGCGCGTCCCGGCCGGCAGGACGAAGCCGTCGCCCGCGCGAAGCTCGAACGGCGTGCCCTCCGGACCCACGTGGAAGGTGATCGAGCCCGCCGCGCACATCAGGACCTTCGTGTAGCCGTGGTCGTGCGTGCCGTAGCGGTCGCCGGGGCCGTTCGACCAGGCGTGGGGCTCGACGCCCTCCTCGCGCAGTCGCCGCGCGACCGATGCGGGGCTCGGCGGGTCGGGGTCGCGCCACGTCAGGCGCTCGATGGCCGGCGGGTCGTTCGTCATCGCACCGCGGATTGTGCCTCGGCGCCCGTCACGGGCGAGCCGGTCGGGGGATCGACGGTAGCAGCCGGGACCCTCGCGCCGTTGCGCTCCCGTAGGATGCGCGCCACGCCGTCGGCCGGGGCGCTCGGCGGCCCGGCGTCATGGCGATTTCCGAGGTGGTGACCGTGGTGAGAACGATCGCGCGGCTGCTCGTGCTGGCCCTCGCGGCCGCGGCGTGCCAGCCCGGGCCGTCCGCGGCACCGTCGGCCGTCGCCACGCCCTCGACCCCCGGCGCCACGCCGGCCGCATCCGGGGTCCCGCAGGCCTCCCCGGATGCCGGCGCCGGCACGCTCGCCGAGGAGCTGCGCGACGCGATCTCGGTCGAGGACATCCTCGCCGACCTGAGCCAACTCAACGAGATCGCGGCCGCGAACGGCGGGACGCGGGTCGCCGGGAGCGCGGGCTACGACGCCTCCGCCGCGTTCGTGGCGGACGAGCTGCGGGCCGCGGGCTACGACGTCGTGCTCGTGCCGGCCGAGATCCCGACCTTCCGCGTCGACGCCCCCACGATCCTGGAGATCCTCGCGCCGGGCGCGCCGGCCCTCCAGGACACCCGCGACGTCAAGCCGCTGCTGCTCTCGCCGCCGGGCGACGTCACGGCGCGCGTGTTCGCCCTTGGCTTCGATCCCACCGCCGCGCCCGGCTCGCGTCTCGGCCTCGGCTGCGACCCCGCGGACTGGGCCGACGTGCCGGCGGGCGCGATCGTGCTCGTCAACGCGGGCCCGTGCCCCCGTCGCACGGCCATGGTCAACGCCCAGGACGCGGGCGCCGCGGCGATCATCACCGCCTATCCCGAGTGGGTCGCGGACCAGGTCCGCCGCCCGACGCTCGTCGACCCGACCGGCCTCGAGATCCCGGCGCTGGGGGCGACGCACGAGGCCGGCGTCGCGCTCTTCGCGGCTGCCACGGCCGGGGCCCCGGTCCACCTCGAGGTATCGACGACCGTCGCGATCGAGTCCACGATGAACGTCATCGCCGAGACGCCCGGTGGCGACCCGGCGCACGTCGTGATGCTCGGCGGCCACCTCGACTCCGTCGTCGACGGGCCCGGCATCAACGATAACGGCACGGGGACGATGACCGTCCTCGAGATCGCCCGCGAGCTCGCCCGGATCCGCCCGGACGGCGCGCCGTGGAAGGTCCGGGTCGCGTTCTGGACAGGCGAGGAGACCGGCCTCCTGGGCTCGGCCGACTACATCCGCACGCTCGATCGACCGACGATCGATGCGATCGCCGCGTACCTGAACTTCGACATGCTGGGCTCGGCCAATGGCGTCCGCTTCGTCTACGACGCCGCGAACACCACCCGACCGGCAGCCAGCGGCCTGGTCCAGGAGCTGTTCCAGCAGGCGCTTGATGCGGACGGCTTCGCGTGGGACCTCGTCGACGTCGGGGCGGCCAGCGACCACTTCCCGTTCGACCAGAACGGCGTGCCGGTCGGCGGCCTGTTCTCGGGCGCCAACGAGATCCTCACGCCGGACCAGGCCGCGCGCTTCGGCAGGGCCGCGGGCGTGCCCGCAGACGCCTGCTACCACCTGCTCTGCGACACGACCGAGAACGTCGACGCGGCGATCCTCGGCGAGCTCGCCCGGGCGGCCGCGTGGGTCACGGGCCGGCTCGCGGATGGCGCAGTCGTCCTCCCCGCGGGCTGAGGGGCAAGTGGTCGAGGTGGCGGGGACACTCGTTCGGTATCCAGTTGACCCCCGACGTGTCGAGTGCGGGCGTCGTCAGTCTTCGGGCTGAACGACCCGCCGCTCTCAGCCATTGCGGCGCTCGCCGAGGCGACCAGATCGCGCCGACGCGACAGGGTCTGTCTCCGATTGCTGCCGTGCCCGCAAGGTCAGCCGCAGCGAGTCGGCCGATCCTCGGTGTCCTTGACCCATACGGTCCGACCGTTCGGCGTTGTCATCGCGATGTAATGCCGCACCGCCGGCCCGTCGCCGTCGATCCCGAGCACCCAGGCTTCGTCCCCATTGCGCGATGTCTGGGCCTGATTCAAGCCGAACTTCGCGTGGGAGACATCGCCGACGTACACGTTCATGGTCGCGTCGTTCAACCACTGCTCGTCGGGGGCGGCATCAGCCAAGCGAACAGGCTGCTCACGTCGATGAGCCGCATCGCCGAAATCGAACGGTCCCGAGCCGCTCTGTTCTGCGAGCCAGCGCGCTGCAGACGCCTTCTCACCGCCGGCGGCACCGGATGTCCCGAGCGCAAGGGCCGTCAGTCCACCGGCGACGACCGCCGAGGCCAGGATGATCCTCGATCGCCGGCCAAGAACCGCGCCCAGGTTCAGATGGCGCCCGTCACGGAGAGACATCGTTCGCCCCATTTGATGTCGTCGGCCGCCAGCGTTGCCATGAGGAACGTTTGTTGGTCAGTCGCGGTCGCGCACATCGTCGGCCGCGGACCGTTCGAGCATCCGATGGTGGAGCGGTCCTCGCCCAGGGGCTCGGAGGAAGCGTCCGAAACGGGATCAGGTGGTTATGGTCGGGGTGGCGGGATTTGAACCCACGACTTCATCGTCCCGAACGATGCGCGCTACCAGGCTGCGCTACACCCCGACCGGGGCCCGTATCTCAGGGCTCGCGGATGATACCAAAGGCGCCCCCCTCGGATCCGACCGTCGCCGGGATTCATCAGTCGTTTGCGAGGGCAGCTCGGGCGCGTCGCGGCGGGTCGTGGACGGGCCACATCACGAGCGCGGCGACGAGGAACGACGCGGCCATCAGCGCGAACACCAGCGGCAGGCCCGTGGCCTCCCCGAGTGTCGCGATCAGCAGCCCGTAGAGCATCACCCACAGCGAGCCGACGCCGAACGCGATCGTGAAGTACAGCGCGAAGGCCACGTCGCGCACGCCCGGCGGCGCGACGTCGGCGAGGAGCGCCTGGAGCTGCGGGCTCTCGGCGAACGAGAACAGGCCCATGATCGCGATGCCGAGCCACAGCCCGGGGAGGCTCGAACCGACGGCGATGAACGCCAAGAAGCCGACGGCCCCGCCGACATAGGCGCCGACGACGACCGGCCGCCGGCCGATCCGGTCGGACAGCCAGCCCGCGACCAGCGGCATCGGCACGGACAGGACGACGAGCGCCGCGTACATCAGGTTCGAGGTGTCCGTGTCGAGTCGGGCGACCTCGGTCAGGTAGAGGAGCGCGAAGAGGTTCGCCACGCCGAGGCCGCGTCCCCCGCCGCCGAACACCGAGGCGAGGTACGTGCGGCGGATCGTCCGGTCGCGCCAGATCGTCCGCGCGGCCTGCCACACGGAGCCAGCTTGGAGCGCGGCCGCGCGGTCGGCGCCGGTCTCGCGGACCCAGCGGAAGATCGCGAGGCCGAGCAGGGCCGCAGGCACGCCGATCAGCAGCGACGCGCCGCGCCAGCCCCAGGCCGCGAGCACGAACGGGCCCGCGACCCCGGCGAGCAGCGTCCCGACGTTCCCGCCCGAGATGTGGGCGCTGATCGCGAAGCCCCGCCGCTCGGACGGGAATTGCTCGGCCAGCAGGGCGTTCCCGACCGGGTGCTGCGGCGACCCGCCGATGCGCGAGAGGACGTTGACGACCGAAAACGGAAGGAAGGACGGCGCGACGGCCTGGGCGATCGAGCCGAGCCCGAGCACGAGGCCGCCGACGGCCATGATCGGGCGGCGCGCGATCCGCCGGGTGATGACGCCGTAGGTCGCCTGGACGAGGCCCGAGCCGATGGCGCCGGCCGCGGCCAGGAACGGGATCGCCTCGATGCCGACCTGGAACTCCGCCGCGACGAGCAGGAAGACCGGCGGCAGGATGACCGCCTGGGCGTGGTTGACCAGGTGGGCCAGGGATAGGAGCCACAGGGTGACCTGCGGCCGGACCTCCGTGGGCGCGGCGCGCGGCGCCACGAGATCCGCTTCGGAGGTCACGTCCGCGAAGGATAGGCGACGCGCCCCTGGGAACGTGGGTCCGGGCCACGGGGGGAGCCTTGTGCCGCGAAGCGCCGGCACGGGGCGCCTGGCACCGGGCGCCCCGCACGTGCCGCCGGCACTGGCCCTAGAACTGCTCGAGGTAGCGCTCGACCTCCCAGTCGGAGACCTGCGTCCGGTACTCGTCCCACTCGGCCCGCTTCGCGTCGACGAAGTGGCTGTAGACGTGGTCGCCGAGGGCCTCCCGGATGACGTCGTCCTTCTCGAGCTCGTCGAGCGCCTCGCCGAGCGTCCCGGGCAGCTCCCTGATCGACTTGGCCTTGATCGTCGCGGCGTCCATCTCGAACAGCGACTCCTCGACCGGCTCGCCCAGCTCGAGCCCCTTCTCGACCCCGTCGAGGCCGGCCGCGATCATCGCCGCGAAGGCCAGGTAGGTGTTCGAGGAGGGATCCGGGCAGCGGACCTCGATCCGGGTTCCCTCGATCGACTTGCCGGGCGAGACCATCGGCACCCGGATGAGCGCCGAGCGGTTTGTGCGGCCCCAGGTGAGATACGTCGGCGCCTCGTAGCCGGGCACGAGCCGCTTGTACGAGTTCACGAGCGGCGCGAGGACCGCGATCATCCCGCGGGCGTGGGCCAGGATCCCGGCCATGTAGCTCTTCGCCAGCGGCGACAGCCCGTAGGCCGACTCCGCGTCCGCGAACGCGTTCCGCGACTGGGCGATCGAGTACAGTGACTGGTGCGTGTGCATGCCGGAGCCGTTGATTCCGTGGATCGGCTTCGGCATGAACGTCGCGTAGAGCCCATGCCGCTGGGCGATCGCCTTGAGCGTGAACTTGAAGGTGATCGCGTTGTCGGCCGTCTGGAGCGCGTCGGCGTACTCGAAGTCGATCTCGTGCTGGCCCGCGGCGACCTCATGGTGGGCCGCCTCGACGCGGATTCCGAACGACTCGAGCGCGTCGACCATGTCATGCCGGATCGAGCCCGCGAGGTCCGTGCTGAAGTCGAAGTAGCCGGCCTGGTCGTGGGG
Organism: Binatia bacterium; assembly: GCA_035574535.1. GTDB lineage: Bacteria > Chloroflexota > Limnocylindria > Limnocylindrales > CSP1-4 > UBA5189. Next base: position 3,425 of record DATLYV010000163.1, on the reverse strand, counting down.
CAGCGGCTCGATCGTCCCGTCCTCGCCCCGCCGGAACAGGAAGAACTCCAGCTCGGGGCCCATGTTGACGATGTAGCCGAGCTTCTTCGCCTTCTCGACCTGGCGGCGCAGCACGTAGCGCGGGTCGCCGGCGAACGGCTCGCCGCGGGGCGTGAAGACGTCGCAGATCACCCGTGCCGCCGTGCCGCCGGACCACGGGATCTCCGAGAAGGTCCGCATGTCCGGCATGAGGTACTGGTCGCTCTCGGCGATCCGGGTGAAGCCCTCGATGGACGAGCCGTCGAACCAGGTCCCGTGCCGGACCGAGCCCTCCAGCTGGTGGATCGGGATCGTCACCGCCTTGACGACGCCCATGATGTCCGTGAACTGGAGCTGGATGAAGCGGACGCCCTTCTCCTTCGCGGCCTCGATCAGCTCTGCCCCCTCGGCGGCCTCGTACGGTGCCACCATCGCGTGCCTCCTTTCCGCCGCTCGGCTTCTTGCCACGCAGCGGCGACTCACCAGAACGCTCAGTACTGGAACAGCAGCTCGCGGTACTTCGGCAGCGGCCACAGGTCATCGCGGACGAGCGTTTCGAGCTCGTCCGCCACGGCCCGGAGCGCGGCCTGCGCCGGGATGACCCGGTCGACGACGACGCGTGCCTCGGCCGGGACGCTATCTGCCTCGTGGACCTCGGCCCGCGCGGCCTCGAGGTCGGCCATCCGGTCGACGAGGTCGTCGACCAGGCCGCGCACCCGGTCGGCGGTTGAGGTGATGCCCCGCGAGTCTCCCGCGGATGTGAGCTCGCCGAGGTAGCGGACCGCGGCGGGCAGGATCATCGTCCGGGCGATGTCGAGGGCGCAGGCCGCCTCGATGTTGCCGACCTTGACGTAGCGCTCCCAGAAGATGTCGACCCGCGACTCCAGCTCGCGTTCGGTCAGCACGCCGAAGCCCGAAAAGAGTTTCCGCGACCGCTCCGTGAGCAGGGCCGGCAGGGCGTCAACGGTGGTGCGGTTGTTCGGCAGGCCGCGGCGGGCCGCCTCGGCGTGCCACTCCTCGGAGTAGCCGTTGCCCTCGAAGAGGACGGCCTTGTGGTCGCGGGCGATCCGCGACAGGACGCCGGTCAAGCCCTCGAAGTCGCCGGGCTCGAGCTTCTCGAGCTCGTCGGCGAGGCTGGCGAGCGAATCGGCGACCGCGGTGTTCAGGACCGTCTGCGGCCAGTAGATCGGCGCCGACGAGCCGACCGCCCGGAACTCGAACTTGTTGCCGGTGAAGGCGAACGGCGACGTCCGGTTGCGATCGGTCGCGTCCGCCGGCAGGACCGGCAGGCTCGTGACGCCGAGCTCGAGCTGGCCGCCAGGCTTCGACGCCGACGCGGGGCCCTTCTCGAGCTGCTCGATCACGTCGACGAGCTGCGAGCCCAGGAAGATCGACATGATCGCGGGCGGCGCCTCGTTGGCCCCGAGTCGATGGTCCTGGCCCGCGTCGGCGATACTCGCCCGGAGGATGTCCGCGTGAACGTGGACGCCCCGGATCACGGCCATGAGGAAGGCCAGGAACTGGGCGTTCGCGTGGGGGTCGTTGCCCGGGTCGAGGAGGTTCTCACCGTCGCCCGTGGACATCGACCAGTTGTTGTGCTTGCCCGAGCCATTGATGCCGGCGAAGGGCTTCTCGTGGATCAGGAACATGAGCCCGTGGCGGGGCGCGAGCCGCCGCATCGTGCTCATCACGAGCATGTTGTGGTCTGACCCGACCGAGGTCGGCTCGAACACCGGGGCCATCTCGAACTGCCCCGGCGCGACCTCGTTGTGGCGGGTCCGGGCGGGGATGCCGAGCCGCCACAGCTCCCGGTCGAGGTCCATCATGAAGGCCAGGATCCGCTCGCGGATCGGGCCGAAGTACTGGTCCTCCAGCTCCTGGCCCTTCGGCGGCGGGGCCCCGAAGAGGGTCCGGCCGGTGAGGACGAGGTCCGGCCGCTGCTCGGCGAGGCGCCGGTCGACGAGGAAGTACTCCTGCTCCGGGCCGATCGTGGTGTAGACCCGCTTGGTCGTGGTGTTGCCGAACCAGCGCAGCACCCGCAGGGCTTGCTTGCCGAGCGCCTCCTGCGAGCGCAGGAGCGGGATCTTGTGGTCGAGCGCCTCGCCCGTGTACGACACGTAGGCGGTCGGGATGGTCAGGGTCACGCCGTTCGGCTCGACCTGGAGGAAGATCGGGCTCGTGACGTCCCAGGCCGTGTAGCCGCGGGCCTCGAACGTCGCCCGGATCCCGCCCGACGGGAACGAGCTCGCGTCCGGCTCGCCCTGGACGAGGTTCCGCCCGGAGAACTCGGCGATCGCGCGGCCCTCCGAATTCGGCGTCAGGAACGAGTCGTGCTTCTCCGCGGTCGAGCCGGTCATCGGCACGAACCAGTGCGTGAAGTGGGTCGCGCCGCGCGACATCGCCCACTCCTTCACGCCGTGGGCGACGGCATCGACGATCGCCGGGTCGAACGGCGCGTGGCCCTCGACGGTCTCGCGGAGCTTCCGGTGGATCGGCTTGGCGAGGTACTGCCGCTGGGCCGCGTCCCCGAACACGTACTGGCCGAAGATGTCGGCCCCGGCGAACTCGAGGTACTCCTGGGTCGAGGCGACCTTGTGGTTCGCGATCGCCTCGATGGCCCTGCGACGTGCGGTCATGCCGATCTCTGCCCTCCGCAACCCCTGGGAACGCCCGCCGTGGAACGACCCTGGCATGTTTGTGCCACGCGCACGACAACGGCGCGCATCGTCCTGCCGGAGTTGCATCCTAGCCGCACGGCGGGCGCCCCTGGCGGGCGCGGCGGGCGTGCTACCGGCGATCTACCTTAGCGATCATGCACAAATCGTAGGGCGATCGCGAGCGCGAGGCGGAGGTCCGGGTCGGCAAGGTCCCAGCTGGTCAACGCCTCGATCCGCCGCAGGCGGTACGTCGCCGTGTTGCGGTGGATGCCCAGCGCAATGGCCGTCTCGCCGACGCCCCCGCCGGCGAGGTAGGCGCGGAGGGTCGCGAGGTGCTCACGGCGCACGTCCGGGCGGCTCGCCAGCAGCGGCTCCAGCACGGCCCGGGCCAGGCCGGGGGCGTCCCCGATGTGGTGCAGCGCGCCCAAGATTCGGTAGATCGGCAGGCGGGCCGCGAGGACGACCGGCGCGGCGGTCGGGAGCGCCTCAGCGGCCTCGAGGGCCGACCTGGCCTGGGCCTCGGCCGCGGGCCGCTCTCCCGGCGTCGTGAAGGGCCGCGAGATGGCCACGGTCCGTCCGAGCAGGTCCGCAATGGCGGCCGCGGCGACCTGGCCGGTCGGGTCGGCGCCGCCGGGCGGATCGACGGCGAGGACCGCCCGGACCTCGAGGGAGTCCGCGTCGCCGCGCAGGCTCATCCGGCGCGCCGGAGCGAGGAGCCGCAGCTCCCGGCGCAGCGCCTCGCGGGCCTGG
>DATLYV010000162.1:0-10833 GCA_035574535.1 Binatia bacterium | reverse complement strand
GGTGTTGTCGATGTCGCCATCGCCGTCGCCGTTGTCGTCGATGTCGGCCTGGGTGACCGTGTACGTGCCGGTGCAGGTCAGGCTCTCGCCCGGGGCGAGCGTGAAGCCGCTCGTCTGCAGCCCTGGCGCCGGGTCGCAGTCCTCGTCGGACAGCAGCGGGTCGTCGATGAAGACGTTGTGGAGCGTGACGTTGCCGGTGTTGGTGACGGTGATCGAGTACGTGATCACGTCACCGGCCTCGTCGACGAGGAACGGCGGCGTGTCGTCGCCATCCACGGACGTGGCCAGCTTCACCACGTTCAGGGCGGGGTTCTGCTCGCCCGGGGTGTCCTCGTCGTCACAGACCTCTTCCGCGCCGCCCTCGCCGTCGTCGGCGCAGGCGGTGTTGAGGTACTCGCCGTTGTCGAGGTCCTCCTGGGTCACGGTGTGGCTGGCGGAGCAGACCACCGAGGCACCAGGAGCGAGCGACGGGATGGTCGTCTGCTGGCCGGGGTCGGCCGAGCAGTCGATGTTCGGGGCGTTCGGGTCGGAGACGACGACGCTGGTCAGCGTGACGTTGCCGATGTTGGTGACGGTGATCTCGTAGGTGATGACGTCGCCGACCTCGTCATAGGTCGCGTCGTTGTCGGTCTTGACGATGTCGAGGGCGGGACAGGCGACCAGCACCTCGGCGTCGTCCTCGTCGCTGCCGTCGTTGGAGGTCGTGACCTCCGCGCTGTTGCTGACGGTGCCGCAGTCCGCGTCGTCGGTGACACCGTGGATGTGGACCGTCCAGCTCGCGCCACCGGGCAGTGACGGGTCGGTACAGGTGAGCTCGTCCGGATCCGCGGTGGTGTCGATCTCACAGCTCACGCCGGTCGTGTTGCCGGTCGGCGCGTCCGCGGTCCAGCTGATGCCGGCCGGGAGCTCGTCGGTGACCTCGATGTCGAGGGCCGTGCCGGTTCCGGTGTTCGAGACGGTGATGTCGAAGCCGATCTCGCCACCCACGGTCACGGGACCGGCCGGATTGGCGGTCTTCGTGATCTGGATCGTGGCGGGCGCGACCGTGAAGCACTCGGTCGTCGAGTTGGTGTGCGAGCCCTCCTTGTAGTTGGACTCGTCATCCGGGGTGTATTCGGCGCGCCAGCAGTATTTGCCGACGGCGGCCGAGGTCAGCCCGATCGTGTACGGGTCGGACGTCGCCGTGCCCGAGGCGATCGTCTTCGTGGACCCAACCTTGGTCCCGGCGTTGCCCTCGCAGCCGCCGCTCGTGACCTGGGTGGGCGTGCAGATGAAGAAGTCGACGGTGCCGGTGACCGGGCCGTTGGAGCCGCTCAGGTTGGCGGTGTCCGTGACCTGCTGACCGAAGTCGCGCGTCGAGTGGCTCGACGTCGTGTTGATGGTCGGCGGGACGCAGGTGTCGAAGTCGCCGAAGGCGAAGTCCTTGAGCTGGGCGTCGGTCTGGTCGGAGCTGCGCGTCTCGGCGAGGAAGGTCCCGAAGCACGGCGCGTCGCCGCCGAACATGTCGGACAGGTTGATCCCGCCCTCGAAGAACTGGCCCGGACCGAAGTCCGTCGATCCGTCCTTGTTGAGGAACGTCCAGGGGGCGTCCGTCGAGGCAGCGTTGGTCCGGGCACAGATCTCGAACGTACCGTCCGCGACGTCGCACGCGACGCCGGCCGCGACCAGGTCGAGGTTGCTGCCGTTGGTCGCGAGGTCACAGTTGCCAGGATTGGCGACGTTGTCGCCATCGTCGGCGGGATCCCAGACGTACGCACAGATCTCGCTGACGACGCCGCCGTTCGAGTACTCGCTGACGATCAGGACGTCGCCGGGCAGGTGGCCGCCGGTGAAGCTACCGCCGGAGATCCCGATGTCGTCCTGGAAGAACCAGAAGCCGATGTTGGCCGTACCGTCGTTGTCGAAGCGATCGGCGCCAAAGTAGACCCACGTGTCGCCGCCGGACTGGTAGACGGCCGCGTAGGCGTTGAGGAGCTCGTTCTTGTCCGGGGCGCCGGTGTCCGTGATGACCCAGGACGCGATGTCGTTCTCGTCCTTGGAGTTGCCGGTCTGCAGGTACGTGTCGTCGCTGGCGGCGTTCTCCGCCGAGTAGCCAACGAAGAACGTGTCGGCGGCGCCGGGCGTGCCGTCCTCCCAGTCGTCTCCCGCCGCGGCCTCGTCGAGGGCGTTGCCGTCGAGCTCGAAGATGCCTTCGTCGTGGGCCGCGATCACCGGCCTTGGTCCAGTGAAGCTCGCGTACTGCACGAGAAGCGAGAGCAGGAAGAGCACGGTGAGCCAGAAGACCTGGCTCCGACCGCGGCTCGCGGCGGCGTATTTCATCGCGTCCAGTCCTTCCCCTGCCGCGGCGCTTCGGGCGCCACGGGTACCGAACCTAACGAGCCCGGGGCGCAATCGCCTCGGGCGCAACGATCGGTGCGACCACCGCTTGGTGCGACGACACGTGACACACGCCGGAACAGCGGCCGTTGCGGCCGGGCGCGGACTCTGCGTCACCCCCCCGGTGATTCACGCGTTCCCCCATCTCCGCGGCGGGCGGGGCTCGCTTCCTCCATGTCTGAACGAGCAGCGCCGTGCGCGGACCCCTGAGTTTTCCAGTACGGAAGTACTACGTCAAGGCCGTATGGCCGTCTCGGCGTAATTCGTTGCGCCCGCGCACCGACGTTACAAATGCGGAACGAACCTGACCGCGAGGGTTACTGCTGTACATCAACCACGTTGCCGCTGGACACCGCACCCGCGGCCCCTGGCCAACGGGGCCTACCCGGTGCGCCGATGCGGGCGCCGCGGCTACGCTCCGGGGATGCCATCGGCACGGTCACAGGTCTCAGCGGGCATCCTGCTGTTCCGCCGGCGCGGGACCGAGCTCCAGGTGCTGCTCGCCCATCCCGGCGGGCCGTACTGGAAGCAGCAGCGCTACGGCAGCTGGAGCGTCCCGAAGGGCATCGCCGAGGGCGACGAGGCGCTGGAGGCCGTGGCGGCCCGCGAGTTCGAGGAGGAGACCGGCTTCCGCCTGGACGAGGTCGTTGTCGACGGCGGTCGCGAGCGGCTCGACCTCGGGGAGATTCGGATGAAGAGCGGCAAGGTCGTGCGGGCCTGGGCGGTCGAGGGCGACCTCGACCCGGCCCACGCGCATTCGAACGAGATCGAGATCGAGTGGCCGCCCCGGACGGGCCGTCGCCTGACGATCCCGGAGGTCGACCGGGTCGAATGGTTCGGGCTCGACGAGGCGCGTCGCCGCGCCCATCCCGCCCAGGCGGCGTTCGTCGACCGGCTGGTGGTGGCGCTCGGCGACGAACGTGCCGCACCCCGACGGGCGTCCGCGCATCGACCCGAAGGTGCGCCCGGCACGTGAGCGAGGTTCGCCACGTCTCCGCGGCGGTTGCCCGCCGCTTCCTCGCCCTGCGCCACCTGCTGGCCCCGCCGCGCTCGCTCCCCGCGGAACGCGAGAGCGTGCTGCGGGTCGTCGACCGGCTCGGGAGCCTCCAGTTCGACCCGCTCGAGGTGGCCGGCCGCAACCACGACCTCGTGCTGCTCGCACGCATCGCCGGCTACCGCCGCGAGTGGCTCGACCACTGGCTGTACGTCGACCGGCGCCTCTACGAGACCTACAACAAGAGCCTCAACATCGTCCCGGTCGCCGAGCTGCCGCTCTACCGCTACGCCTGGGACCGAGCCCACCGGCGACACGAGCATGAGGCGTTCGACGAGCATGCCCCGCTGGTCGAGGAGCTGCTCGGCCGAATCCGCGAGGGCGGCAACCTGCAGCCGCGCGACGTCGCGCCGCGCCAGCCGATCGACTGGTACTGGCGCCCGACCAACCAGGTCCGGGCGATCCTCGAGGCCCTCGCCGAGGTCGGCACGATCGGGATTGCGCGCCGCGACGGCAACCTCCGCGTCTACGACCTCGCGGAGCGCCTCTTCCCGCCCGAGATCCTGGCCGAGCGCCGGCCCGAGGAGGAGCAGCAGGTCCACCGGCTCCTCTCCCGCTACCGGGCGAACGGGCTCCTGGGCGCGTCGGGCAACCAGGAGCTCTGGGTCGGCGGCACGGGCTACGCGGCGGACCGGGCCCGGCGCCGGGCGGCCGCGATCGAGCAGGGCCGCCTCTTCCCCGTCACGGTCGAGGGCCTCAAGGGCGAGCGATTCGTCGTCACCGAGGACGCCGCGTACCTCGACCAGGCCGAGCGTGAGGTCGAGGCGGGCATGCCGCCGGGCGGCGCGGAGCCGGCCGTCACGTTCCTCGCCCCGCTCGACCCGCTCTGCTGGGACCGCGAGCTGCTGCGGCGGCTGTTCGGGTTCGACTACCTCTGGGAGGTCTATGTCCCGGAGGCGAAGCGGCGTTGGGGCTACTACGTGCTCCCGCTGCTGTACGGCGATCGGCTGGTCGGGCGGATCGAGCCGCGCATCGAGCGCCGTGCCGGAACGCTCCGGATCGCGGGCTGGTGGTGGGAGGACGGCTTCGACCCGCTCGACGCGCCCGGCTTCCCGGCGGCCCTGGCTCGGGCGCTGTCCGCGCATCGCGACTTCGCGGACCTTGAACGGATCGCCTTCCCGACCGGTGCCCGCCATCGACCGCTCGCCATCGCCACCCGCGGTGCCATCGCCGTGCTCGACGAGCGCCGGCCGCGGCGGCGCTCGCGCAAGGCCGCTGTGGGACGATGTAGGAAGCGCTCGGCCACGCCCCGGCCGTAGCGCCGCATCCCAGGTCCAAACCAGGTCCATGAGGCGATCCCAACATGCCAAGGAGGCATTCCCGATGGGTGAGGTCCGGCACGCGGAAGTGAACTGGAGCGGCGATCTCCAGACCGGCAGCGGCGTCATCAAGTACGTCACCAGCGGCGTGTTCTCGCGCCTGCCCGTCAGCTGGGCCTCCCGGACGAGCGCCCACAACGGCAAGACGAGCCCGGAGGAGCTGCTCGCCGCGGCCCACGCGGCCTGCTTCTCGATGGCCTTCTCGGCGCGCCTCGGCAAGAACGGCACGCCACCCCGGAACCTCGACGTCCGGTCCGACGTCGCCTTCGACCAGGTCGACGGCGGCTGGAAGGTGACCACCTCGAAGCTCACGGTCAGGGCGGTCGTCCCCGGCATCGACAACGAGACGTTTCAGCGGATCGCCGAGGACGCCCGCGACAACTGCCCGATCTCGAAGGCGCTCACCGGCAACGTCGAGCTCTCGGTCGACGCCCAGCTCGTCGAGGGCTGACCGGACGATGTTCACCCGCTGGGGTGGGTTCGTTTATCGCCGCCGCCGCTGGATCGCGCCACTCGCGATCGTCATGGCGCTCGGGCTCGGGGCCATGGGCCAGACCATCGCCGACAACCTCTCGACCGGCGGCTGGCTCGATCCCAACTCGGAATCCGCCCAGGTCGCCGACCGCCTCGAGGCAGAGTTCGGCGGCGGTCGGTCGGTCTTCATCGCCCTCTTCCGATCGACCGACCCGGACGCGGACGCGACGTCGCCCGCCTTCCAGCAGGCCATCGCCGACACGCTCGAGCCGGTCCTCGACATCGAGGGCGTCACCGGCGTCACCGGCTACGCCGAGACCGGCGACGACCGCTTCATCAGCACGGCCGGCGACAAGGCCTACGTCCTCATCGGGCTCGACATGGACGAGGACAGATCGCTCGAGCTGGTCGGGCCAGTCCGGGAGGCCGTCGCCGCCTCGACGCCCGACGGCTACGCGGTCGACCTGACGGGCTTCGGCCCCATCCAGGAGGACTCGGCCCGCCTGTCCGAGGAGGACCTCGTCCGCGCGGAGACCGTCTCGCTGCCGATCGCCGCGCTCGTCCTGATCCTCGTCTTCACCTCGATCGCCGCGGCCGGCATGCCGCTGCTCGTCGCCGCGCTCGCGATCCCCTCCTCGATCGGGCTGCTCAACCTCGCCGCCCAGCAGACCGAGATGAGCATCTACGTCCTGAACATCGCGACGATGCTGGGGCTCGCGCTGGCGATCGACTACTCGCTCTTCATCACCTCGCGCTTCCGCGAGGAGCTCGCGCGCGGGCGCACCGTCGAGCAGGCGGTCGAGCGCGCCGTGGGCACGGCCGGCAAGGCCGTCCTGTTCTCCGGGATCGCGGTCGCCATCGGTCTGTCCGGGCTGCTGTGGTTCCAAGCCAGCGGCCTGTCGTCGATCGGGCTCGGCGGAGCGATCGTCGTGGTCGCCTCGGTCTTCTACGCGCTGACCTTCCTGCCGGCGTTCCTGGGAATGCTCGGACCGCGCGTCAACGCGCTGTCCGTCGCGGGGCTGCTGCGGCAGCTCGGCCTGCGCCGCGAGCCCGAGGCCGGGGCGGCGCCGCGGCGGTCGCGCTGGGAGCAGGTCGCCCACTGGGTGATGCGCCACCCGATCGCCGTCCTCGTGCCGACGCTGCTCTTCCTGCTCGCGGCCGGGTCGCCGTACCTCCGGCTCCAGCAGGGCGTGCCGGATGCGACGACGCTGCCGGCCGGCGTCTCGAGCCGCGACGCCTGGGTCTCGCTCCAGACCGAGTTCCACGCGGGCGAGACGACGCCGATCATCATCCTGCTCGACACGGTCGCGGACGAGACGGACGTCGCCTCGATCGAGGGCGTCCTGGCGGTCGCCGAGCGCCTCGAGGCGCTCGAGGGCATCGACCGCGTCGAGGGGCCGTTCTCGCTCACCAACCCGCAGACCGGCGCGCCGATGACGGCCGCGGAGGTCGCCCAGCTCTACGCGACCCCGCCGGACCAGCTGCCGCCCGCGCTGGCGGAGGGCCTCGAGGCGCTCCGCGAGCAGTACCTGCGCGACGGCGTCGTGCGCATCGACGCGATCAGCCCGTACCCGTCCGCGGATCCAAAGGCGACCTCGCTGATCTCGGACGTCCGCGCGGTCGAGCCCGACCCCGCGACGATCGAGCGGATGCAGGTCGGTGGCGGCGCGGCGCTCGGGCAGGACTTCCTGCTGAGCCAGGGCGAGCGGATCCCGTGGGCCGTCGGGACGACGCTGCTCGCCTCGGCGATCGTGCTGTTCCTGCTCTTCGGGTCGCTCGCGATCCCGATCAAGGCCGTGCTGATGACCCTGCTGTCGCTGACGGCGAGCTTCGGCGCCCTGGTCTGGATCTTCCAGGAGGGCAACCTCAAGGAGCTGCTGGCGTTCGAGCCGCTGGGCTACACCATCGCCGGTAACCCGATCATCATGTTCGCGGCCCTCATCGGCCTGTCGATGGACTACGAGGTCCTGCTGCTGTCGCGGATCCAGGAGTCGTACCGGCGGACCGGCAACAACGCCGAGGCGGTCGCCGACGGGCTCGCGAAGACGGCCGGCGTGATCACGGGCGCGGCCCTCATCATGGTCACGGTCTTCTCGGCCTTCGCGCTCGCGGAGACGATGACCATCAAGTCGATCGGTGTGGGCATGGCCCTTGCGGTCCTGCTGGACGCCACGATCATCAGGGTCCTGCTCGTGCCGGCGACGATGCGCCTGCTCGGGCGCTGGAACTGGTGGGCGCCCGGGCCACTCGGGCGGCTGGCGGAGCGGCTGGGGTTCAGCCACGTCGAGGACGAGGAGGATCTCGCCGCCGCGTCGGGCGACCCGGAGCGGAAGGGCGAGGCGGCGACCGCGCCGGTGTAGGCGCGGGGCCGCGGAGGACGGAGGGCCCGGCATGGACACCTCGGACCGCGAACCGGATCCCCTGCAGGAGACCATCCCGCCCGAGGCGGGCCCGGTCCGCTCGTACTCGTGGGCGTGGGGCCGCGAGGAGGACCGCCAGCCGCAGCTGCCGTGGATCGGCATCTTCCTCGTGGTCCTCGGCGGGCTGCTGCTCCTCGACCGGGCGCTGCCGGAGTACGTCAGCCTCGGCAACCTCCTCGTCCTGGCGGCCGGACTGGCGTTTTTCATCCTGTGGCTGTTGCGCCGGAGCATCTTCGCGCTGTACGCGGGCGCCTTCCTGATGGCGTCGGCGGTGCCGAACCTCATCGAGTCGTTCCTGGGCCGGGAAATCGACGGCCTCGGCACCCTCTGCTTCGGCATCGCGTTCCTGTTCGTCGCCGTCGTCCGGCTGTCGCGCGGCGGCGGCGTCGGCTGGCAGGCGCTCATCGGCGTGCTCATGGTCGCGCTCGGCGGCTCGCAGATCGCGGCGCCGACGATGGCCGACCTGGTGCTGCCGGCGCTCCTCGTCGTCGCCGGCCTGGTGCTGCTGACGCGCGGGCGCGGCGGCACCTGACGTCAGGCGACGGGAGCGACCAGGGACGCGCGTCAGCCGACCGGGGCGGCGGTCGCGGTACCGATCGCCGTCGCGATCCCGTCGGCGATGCGTTCGAGCTCGTCGTCCGTGACGACGAACGGCGGGCCGAGCAGGATCGCGTCGCCGTTCGTGCCGTCGGCGAGGCCCGTGCCGGAGTAGAGCAGCAGCCCGTCCTCCCGCGCCGCCCGCACGACGCGCTCCGTCACGCGCTCGCCCCTGGGGAACGGCGCGCGGCTCTCGCGGTCCGCGACCAGCTCCACGCCGACCAGCAGGCCGCGGCCGCGGATCTCGCCGACCGCCGGGTGGTCGTCCAGGCGCTCGTGGAGCAGGGTCGTCAGGCGCTCGCCCTTCGCGGCGCTCGCCTCGACGAGCCGCTCGTCCTCGAGGATCCGCAGGACCTCGCCGGCCACCGCGGCGCCGACGACGTGGTGTGAATACGTGAAGCCGTGGACGAACCCGGGCGGCTCGTCGAGCACCGTCCGCGCAACGCCGCCTGAGGCCGCCACGAACCCGAACGGGAAGTAGCCCGAGGTGCCGCCCTTCGCCCCGACGACGATGTCCGGCTTGACGCCCCAGTGGTCCATCCCGAACCACGTGCCCGTCCGCCCGAAGCCCGTCATGACCTCGTCGGCGATGAGCAGCACGCCGTGGCGCCGGCAGACTTCGACGATCGCGGGCCAGTAGCCATCGGGCGGCTCGACGGCCGCGAGCGTCGCCCCGACGATGGGCTCGGCCACGAAGGCCGCGACGGTGCCCGGGCCGGCCGCCTCGATCGCCCGGTCCAGCTCGGCGGCGAGCTCCGCCGCGTTGCCCAGCGCGTTCGCGCCAGGCTCGCCGGCGCGGTACGGGTACGCCGCCGAGACGTGCCGGAACCGCCCCAGCCAGGCCTCGTACGGCCGGCGCAACGGCTTGCGCCCGGAGAGGTCCAGCGCGCCGAGCGAGTTGCCGTGGTAGCTCCCCCATCGCGCGATGACGATCCAGCGCTCCGTCTCGCCACGGGCCACGTGGTACGAGCGCGCCAGCTTGAGCGCCGATTCCATGGCCTCCGAGCCGCCGGACACCGGGTAGATCGCCGGATCGACCAGGGGCAGATGCGGCGCGACGGCGTCGGCATAGCGCTCCAGCGCCTCGCTGGTGAAGGCCGTCCCGTGGGCGTATGCGACGCGCGACGCCTGCTCGGCCATGACCCGGGCGACGGACTCCCGCCCGTGCCCGATCCCGACGACGATCGCGCCGCCCGCCGCGTCGAGGTAGGCGCGCCCCGCGGCGTCCCAGATCGTCGAGCCCTCGGCCCGGACGGCGACCGGCGGCGACGGGTCGGGAGAACGGCGAAGGACGTGGCTCACCGATGGCGATGATAGGCGGCGCGGCCGGCCGCCCGAGGGCGCCGATCAGCGAGGGCCGAGAGTCACCCGGGCGGGCCCGAACCGCCCGCGGCGGCGGGCCGTTCGGCTCGAGTGGCCGCGGCCGGCGTGGCGGCGCGGCCCTCGGTGGTGGCCGCTACGCAACCCAGGGCCCGCGGCCGAGGCCCCGGACGACCTCCGCGACGGCCGCCGGCGCCACCGCGACGCCCGCGACCAGCAGCCACTCCAGCGCCGTGAGCGGCACCGCCCGGAAGGCGTCCGCCAGCGGCGGCACGAGCGGGATGGCGACCTGGATGGCGACCGTCACCATGCACGCGACGAGGAGGAAGCCGTTCGTCCCGAGCCGGACGAGCGGCACGGTCAGGCTGCGGTTCGCATACGCCCGCACCGCCTGCGCGCAGACGAGGGTCGTGTACGCGAGCCACTGGCCGTGCCCGAGCCCCGCCGGATCGAGGATGAGCAGCCCCAGCGCGGCGAGCACGGAGAAGCCACCAGCGAGGCTGATCCGGCCCAGGAGCCGCCGCGTCAGCAGCGGCTGTTCGAGGTCGCGCGGCTGCCTGGTCATGAGCCGCGGCTCCGCGGGCTCCCGCTCGAACGCCACCGAGGTGGCGCTGTCGATGAACAGCTCGAGCCACAGGATCTGGATCGGCAGGAGCGGCTGGTCGAAACCGACGATCGTCGCAACGAGCACGAAGCCCAGCAGCGCGACGTGCGTCGAGACCAGGAAGACGAGGCCCTTCTGGACGTTGTCGACGATCCGGCGCCCCTCGCGCATGCCGTAGACGAGGCTGGCGAACGAGTCGTCGCCGAGGACGAGGTCGGAGGCCTCCTTGGCCACGGCGGTCCCGCTGCCCATGGCGACCGCGACGTCGGCCGCCTGGAGCGCCGGGGCGTCGTTCACGCCGTCGCCGGTCACCGCCACGTGCCGTCCCGACCGCCGCGCCGCCAGCACCAGGCGCCGCTTCTGCTCCGGGGTCGAGCGGGCGACGACGCGCAGGCCCGCGAGCCGCCGCACGAGCTCGTCGTCCGACCAGCGCTCCAGCTCCGTCCCGAGCACCACGTTCGACGCGTCCACCCCGGCCCGCTCGGCGATCGCGACCGCGGTCGCAGGGTGGTCGCCGGTCACGATCACGAGCTGGACCCCGGCGCCGCGGGCCACCTGGACGGCCTCGCGGATCCCGGAGCGCAGCTGGTCGGCGAAGCCGATCAGCGCCTCGAGCCGCCACGGGCCATCCCCGTCGCGGCGGGCGAGCGCCACCACCCGCTCGCCGCG
>DATLYV010000161.1:0-5941 GCA_035574535.1 Binatia bacterium | reverse complement strand
GGCGGGCTCGGGATGGTCGTGGTCATAGCGCCCTCGGCGGCCGGCGGGCTCCGCGACGCCCTCCCGGACGCGGTCCTCGTCGGCGAGGTCCTGCCGGTCGAGACGCTCGGCAGGCGCTACGCCGAGGGCCCGCTCGCCTCGGTCGACTGAGGGCACGGTGGGGCGGGCGGCGGGTCACGTCGCGGTCGGCGTCTCCGGCGCCGGGAGCAACCTGCGCGCGCTCGTCGCGGCGGCGCGGCGGGGCGAGCTCGGCGGCGAGGTTCGGCTCGTCTTCTCGGACCGCGACTGCCCCGCGCTCGCCTGGGCTTCGGAGGAGGGGATCGAGACGGCGCTCCTGCCGGGCCTCGCCGCCGGCGATCCCGGCGAGCGCGCGGCCGCGGACGAGGCCCTCGCCGCGACCCTCCGGGCGATCGAGGCCGACGTCGTCGTGCTCGCGGGCTACATGCGGATCGTTGGGCCGGCGACGCTTGCGGCGTTCGAGGGGCGCATCCTGAACACCCACCCCTCGCTGCTGCCCGCGTTCCCGGGCGGCCACGCCGTCCGCGACGCCCTCGAGCACGGCGCCAAGGTCACCGGCTGCACCATCCACGTCGTCGACGCCACGCTCGACGGCGGCCCGATCGTCGCCCAGGAGGCCGTGGCGATCGCCCCGGGCGACGACGAGGCGAGCCTCCACGAGCGGATCAAGGCCGTCGAGCACCGGCTGCTGCCCGCCGCCGTCGCGCGCTTCCTCGCGGGCGCCGTGACCGTGGACGGCCGACGCGTCCGCCTCGACCCCGCTCGCGCCGACAGCGCGCTGCCCGTTCCCCGTCGCGCGCTCCTGTCCGTCAGCGACAAGACGGGCCTCCCGGAGCTCGCCCGGGGCCTCGTCGCGCGCCGTTTCGAGCTCGTCTCCACCGGCGGCACCGCCCGCGCCCTCCGCGACGCCGGCCTGCCGGTCACGGACGTGAGCGCCGTCACCGGCTTCCCAGAGATGCTCGACGGCCGGATCAAGACCCTCCACCCGGCGATCCACGGCGGGATCCTGGCCGACCGACGCCGCCCCGAGCATCGCGAGGCGCTCCTCGCGGCCGGGATTGCCCCGTTCGAGCTGGTCGTCGTCAACCTCTATCCCTTCGCCGCCGCCGCCGAGCGCGAGGGGATCAGCCTCGACGAGCTGGTCGAGGAGATCGACATCGGCGGCCCTGCGATGGTCCGCGCGGCCGCGAAGAACCATGCCTCGGTCGCGATCGTCACGAACCCCGCGCGCTACGAGGCGATCCTCGCCGCGCTGGACCGGCCGGGTGGCATCGACCCAGGGCTCCGGGCGGCCCTCGCCGTCGAGGCCTTCACCCATACCGCCGCCTACGACGCCCGCATCGCCGCGGAGCTGCCATGCCGCTTCCACGACGCGGGGGTGGCGCTGCCGGCGGAGCCGGGGCTGCCGGGCGCGGAGGACCCGTTCCCGCCGACGCTCATCCTCCCGCTCGAGAAGGTCGAGACGCTGCGCTACGGCGAGAACCCCCACCAGCCGGCCGCGCGCTATCGCCGCGTGGACCGCCGGGCCGCGCCGGAGCACGGCCCGTTCGCGTCCGGCGCGCCGCCGCTCCAGGGCAAGGCGCTCTCCTACAACAACGTTCTCGACGCGTCCGCCGCGGCCGCCCTCGCCCGCCAGCTCCGGGGGCCGGCCTGCGTCGTCGTCAAGCACACCAACCCCTGCGGCGCGGCCGAGCGGGCGACGCTCCTCGAGGCCTGGCGCGACGCGCTGGCGGGCGACCCGGTCTCGGCCTTCGGCGGCGTCGTGGCGCTGACGCGGCCGGTGGGCGCGGACGTGGCGCGGGAGCTCGCGGCGATCTTCCTCGAAGTGGTCGTCGCGCCCGCCTTCGAGCCGGCGGCGCTCGAGGTGCTCGCCTCGAAGGCCAGCCTCCGCCTCGTCGAGGACCCGTCCCTCGTCGCCGAGCCGGTGGGCGCGCGCGACGGCGGCACCGTCCACGTCGACTTCTTGGGTTCGATCCGGACCGCCGGCGGCGCCGTCCTCGTCGCCGCGCCCGACGACCTCGCCGACGACCCGTCCGGGTGGGTGGCCGCGACGTCCCGCAGGCCCACGGATCGGGAGGCCGTTGACCTTGATCTCGCGTGGCGGCTCGTCCGCGGCGTCGTCTCGAACGCGATCGTGCTGGTCCGCGACGGCCGGCTGGTCGGGCTCGGCTCCGGGCAGGTCAGCCGCGTCGACGCCTGCCGCCAGGCCGTCGAGAAGGCCGAGCGCCTCCACGCCCCCGAGGGCGCCCGGGGCGCCGTCGCCGCCTCGGACGCGTTCTTTCCGTTCCCCGACGGCCCGCAGGTGCTTCTCGACGCCGGCGTCACCGCGATCGTCCAGCCTGGCGGCTCTGTGCGCGACGCGGAGGTCCTCGCGGCCGCCGAGGCCGCAGGCGCCGCCATGCTCATCACCGCGCGCCGGCACTTCCGCCACTGACCCCGACCGTCGATACTGCCCGCATGTCCAGGCTGACGAACGAGGAGTGCGTCCGGCAGTACGGCGAGGCCATCACGGCCCTCGACCTCGAGACGATTGCCCGGCTCCGGCACTCCGACTGGGCGGCGTTCTGGCCGCAGTCGGGCGAGCGGGTCCAGGGTGACCAGAACTACGCCGAGATCATCCGGAACTACCCGGGCGGCCAGCCGAAGACCGAGATCACGCGCATCGTCGGCGCGGAGGATCGCTGGGTGTACACCCCGGGCAACACGGCCCTGAAGGTCGCCGGGAGCGGCGACTTCTGGTGGGCCGAGTGGCGGGTCACGTATCCCAACGGCGAGGTCTATCTCGCGGTCACGCTCCTGGAGCTTCGCGACGGCCTCGTCTGGCGCGAGACGAGCTACTGGGCGCCGCCCTTCGAGGCGCCCGCGTGGCGGGCACCCTGGGTGGAGCGCGAGTGATCGAGCCGGGCGGGCTCGTCCGCGGCTCGGACCGCGCGTCGCGCATCGACTGGGTCATCCGGCAGTGCCGGATGCTCGACGAGATCGGCGAGGAGTTCGAGCGGACGCGCCCGTTCGAGGGCCTGACGATCGGCACAGGCATCCACCTCGAGGCCAAGGGCGTCGCGCTGATGCTCGTCCTCCGGCGCGGCGGCGCCCGCGTGATCTCCACCGGGAACCTGAACTCGACCCAGCCCGGCGCGCTCGACTATCTGCGCGCCCACGGCGTCGAGACGGTTGGCGGGCCGACCCAGTCGCACGAGGAGCGCCTCGGCTGGATCGACGAGATCCTCGACGAGCGCCCGGACCTCATCCTCGACAACGGCGGCGACATGTTCGTCCGCTGGCTCGAGCGCCCGTACGAGGGCCTCCAAGGCGGCACCGAGGAGACGACCAGCGGCCGGATCCTCCTGGCGCCGCTCCGCGACCGGCTCGGGATCCCGATCCTCGTCATCAACGACAGCCCGATCAAGCAGTTCGCCGAGAACCGCCACGCCGTCGGGCAGTCGACGGTCGAATCGTTCCTGCGCCTCACGAACATGGCGACGAACGGGCGCCGCGTGGTCGTCCTCGGCTACGGCGGGGTGGGGAAGGGCCTCGCGCTGAACTTCCGCAACAACCACGCGCTCGTCTCGGTGCTCGAGCTCGATCCGGTCCTCCGCATGGAGGCGCTGTGGGACGGCTTCACGGTGCCGGAGCGCGAGGACGCCCTCTCGACCGCCGACATCATCCTGACGGCGACGGCCGGGCGCGGCGTCATCGGGCCGGCCGACCTCGAGGTCCTACCGGACGGCGTGATCCTCGTGAACGTCGGCCACCTTCCGGTCGAGATCGACGTGCCCGGGATCGCCGCGTCACCGCTGGTCGAGGCGCAGGAACCGGCCGACGATGGCATCACGACCTTCCGCCTGCGCGACGGGCGGTCGATCCACCTCCTGACCGATGGCCACATGGTCAACCTCGCTGGCCCGCGGCCGCTCGGCAACTCGATCGAGTCGATGGACATCGGCTTCAGCCTCCAGGCGCGCTGCCTCGAGGCGGTGGCGCAGGGCCGGGTCGGGCCCGAGTCGTGCGTCGTCCCGGTGCCGCGCTGGATCGACGAGGAGGTCGCCCGCGCGTACGTGAACCTCGCGAACCGGCGTACCATCCGCCCGTGATCCGCTCGCGGAGCTCGATGGCGATGCCCGGGCGGCCGATCCGCCGAGGGGGCTGACCAAGCCACCGACGGCCGACCGGCCGCCGTCTCCACCCGCGCGCCCGCGGCGCGCCCCTTCCCGCTCGCCGCCCCGCCGTCGATCCGCGTCGAACCGTCGACGGCGACGACCCACCGATCGAGGACCGCATGCCCGACCGTCCGCGCTACTACCTGACGACCGCCATCGCCTACCCGAACAACCGGCCCGGCCTCCACACCCTGTACGAGGTGATCGGGGCCGACGTCATCGCGCGCTGGCACCGCATGAAGGGCGACGACACCCGCTTCCTCACCGGCACGGACGAGCATTCGGTCAACATCTTCCAGCGGGCCCAGGAGCTCGGGCGGGACACGCGCGAGTTCGTCGACGAGATGGTCGGGCTGTTCAAGTCGGCCGAGGACGCACTCCACATCGCGCCGGACCGGTTCATCCGCACGACCGATCCCGACCATCGCCGCGCCTCGCAGGAGATGGTCCGCCGGGCCTATGCGAACGGCGACGTCTACCTCGGCAGGTACGAGGGCTGGTACTGCCCGAACGAGGGCTTCAAGGCGCCGTCGGACCTGCACGAGACACCGGACGGCATGCGCTGCCCGAACCACCCGGACATCGAGCTCCAGTGGCTCACCGAGCGCAACTGGTTCTTCCGACTGTCCGCGTACCGCGACCGGCTGCTCGCCCATTTCGAGGCGAACCCCGACTGGGTCCAGCCCGAGTACCGCAAGAACGAGATGCTCGCCTTCCTGCGGCAGGGCCTCGAGGACATCTCGATCAGCCGCGAGACCTTCCACTGGGGCATCCCGTTCCCGATCGCGGAGAACGGCGAGAGCTCGCAGCGCGAGGACGGCTCGTGGGATCCCGAGGCGGGCGTCATCTACGTCTGGTTCGACGCGCTCATCAACTACATCACCGGGGCGGGCTTCCCGGACGACCCCGAATCATTCGCGCGCTACTGGCCGGCCGACCTGCACGTCATCGGCAAGGACATCAACCGCTTCCACACGATCATCTGGCCGGCGATGCTTATGAGCGCGGGCCTCGAGCCGCCGCGGAAGGTCTGGGTCCACGGCTGGCTGCTCGCGGCCGGCGGCGACCGGATGAGCAAGAGCCGCGGCAACATGCTCGACCCGCAGGACGTAGTCAACGCGTTCGGCGCCGACGGCGCGCGCTACGTCGTGCTCCGCGAGGTCCCGTTCGACAAGGACGCCGAGGTGTCGTGGGACTCGTTCGTGCGACGCTACAACGCCGACCTCGCGAACGACTTCGGGAACCTCGCGAACCGGACGGTCTCGATGGCGGGTCGCTACCTGGACGGCGAGCGGCCGGCGCCGCGCGGGGCAGGCGAGGCCCCGCTCGCCGCGGCCTGGGCCCGGGCCCGCGGCACCTATGCCGCGCGGCTCGACGCGATCCTCCTCCACGAGGCGCTCGCCGCGCTCTGGGAGTTCGTCGGCGAGGCCAACCGCTTCGTCGACGCCGAGCAGCCGTGGGTGCTGGCAACGGCCGCAAAGGGTGAGGGGACCGAGGCGGAGGTTGCCCGCGCCCGCCTTGCCGGCGTCCTCGGCGACCTGGTCGAGGCCGTCCGGCTCGTGGCCCTGGCCGCCGCGCCGTACATGCCCTCGATCGCACCGCGGGCCCTCGTCGGAATCCTCCAGGAGTCGCGCCTCCTCGACATGATGATCCCGCGCGCCTACGGCGGGCTCGAGGACACGATCCCGACGATGGTCCGCGTCCTCGAGGAGCTCCGGGCGGCGGGGTTCGGCTCGCAGTCGTCCGTGGGCGTGTTCGGGGCCGAT
>DATLYV010000160.1:0-2479 GCA_035574535.1 Binatia bacterium | reverse complement strand
TCCCGGGACGAGAGAGCGCGACCAAGCGGCCGTGCTCAAGGCCGAATTCGGAGCCCCAATCGGTCGCACCTGTTGCCGGCGGGAACGACCGCCGCCCGGACGGGTCGGAACCTGTTCCTGCCAGGAGCGGCAAGGAGGGCGCGGCGCCGCGACGGGCCGTCGCGGCCTCGGGCGCCGCATGACCGGCGAGGCGCGCACGACCGACCGGATCCGGTCGCTGCGCGCGGGCCGCCGGACGGCCCTCGCGGCCGTGTTCGAGGCCGACTTCGGCCAGCGGACCGCGACGGCCGTCCTGGAGCGCGTGCTCTCGGAGGTCGAGGCCGATCCGGCGGCCGGTGAGCTGGCCCGGACGATCGTGTCGGCGGTCGTGCAGCACCGGGTCGTGATCGACCAGATGATCGAGGCCGTGGCGCCCCAATACCCGGTCGTCCAGCTCGCCCGGATGGACCGTTCCCTGCTCCGTTGCGGCCTCGGCGAGGTGCTATATTCCGGGACGCCGGCCCGGGTGGCCATCGCCGAGTGGGTCGAACTGGCCCGGATCTACAGTGGCGACCCGATGCGACGCCTCATGAATGGCGTCCTCGGGCGGATCGCACGCGAGAACCAAGCCGAGCAGACACCCAGTCCCGGAGGAGGGAGCCAGTGGCCAGCACCTACGACCGCCTCAAGAAGATCGTCGTCGAACAGCTCGGCGTCGACGAGGAAGAGGTCAAGCCCGAGGCGTCGTTCGTCGACGACCTGAACGCCGACTCCCTTGACCTGGTCGAGCTGATCATGAGCCTCGAGGAGGAGTTCGGCACGGAGATCTCCGACGAGGACGCGGAGAAGATTCGGACCGTCGGCGACGCCGTCGAGTACATCGACGAGCGCAGCAGCTAGCTCGCCGTGGATCGTGCCGACCTGCTCGCCGAGCAGCTCGGCCTCCCCATCCGGGATCGGCGCCTCCTGGCCCAGGCGCTGACGCATTCGTCCTGGCTGCATGAGCACCCCGGCGAGGCCGCCGGGCACAACGAGCGACTGGAGTTCCTCGGGGACGCCGTGGTCAATCTCGCCGTCTCCGAGGCCCTGTACGCCCGCCACCCCAAGGACGACGAGGGGGTCCTGTCCGCGCGCCGCGCGGCGATCGTGAGCTCCGCGGGCCTGGCGACGCTCGGCGCCCGCATCAACCTCGGCGACTACCTGCTGCTTGGCGAGGGCGAGGCCGGCCGGGAGGGCCAGGCGCGGCCGTCGATCCTCGCGTCCGCGTTCGAGGCGGTCGCGGGCGCGCTCCTGCTCGACGTCGGCTGGGAGGCGACGCGCGACTGGGTGATCCGCACCGCCGCACCAGAGATCGAGGCGGCGCTCCCGCCGGCCCTGCTCAAGAGCCCGAAGAGCCGGCTCCAGGAGGCGACGCAGCGCGCCACCGGCGGCCGGCCATCGTACCGCGTCCTCGAGGCGGTCGGGCCTGACCACGACAAGGTCTTCCGCGTCGAGGTTACGGTCGGCGGCGAGGTGCTCGGGATGGGCGTGGGACCGTCGCGCCGGGTCGCCGAGACGGCCGCGGCGGCCGAGGCGGTCGAGATCCTCGAGGCGCGCGAGGCGGGGCTCGGGGCGGGCGGTGCGCCCTCGCGCGGCGGGGACGGCGAGCGCGCGGTCGGCGCGGCCGAGATCGAGGACCAAGCCGTGGCGGCGGAGGAGACCTTTGGGGCCATCGAGGAGGCCTTCCGGTGAGCGCCCCGGCGCGGCTGCTGTCGGTCCGGCTCCAGGGCTTCAAGTCATTCGTCGACCGGACGCACGTCGAGTTCGGGCCCGGCATCAGCGCCGTCGTCGGGCCGAACGGGTCGGGCAAGTCGAACCTCGCGGACGCGCTCCGCTGGGCCCTCGGCGAGCAGGGCCGCGCGCTGCGCTCGCGCAAGGCCGAGGACGTGATCTGGGCCGGCTCGGAGAAGCGGCCGGCGGTCGGCATGGCCGACGTGCAGCTCACGCTCGACAACGCCGACGGACTGCTGCCGGTCGAGTACGGGGTCGTCGAGCTCGGGCGGCGGCTGTACCGATCCGGCGAGAACGACTACCTGCTCAACCGCCAGCGGGTTCGACTGAAGGACCTCGTCGACCTGCTCGACGCGGGGCACCTCGCGGAGAACGCGTTCCTGTTCATCGGCCAGGGCATGGTCGACCAAGCTCTGGCGCTCCGACCCGAGGAGCGGCGCCCGCTGTTCGAGGAGGTCGCCGGCGTGCGGCGCCACGAACGGCGCCGGCGACGGGCCGAGGAGCAGCTCGCGGAGGCCCTTGCGAATCTCGCCCGTGTCGACGACATCCTGGGCGAGCTGCGGCCACAGGCGCGGCGCCTCGCGCAGCAGGCCGAGCAGCAGGCGAACCGCCGGACCGCGGCCGACGAGTTGGCCGCTGCGATCGTCCTGTCCGCCCACGGGCGCTGGCATGCCGCGGCGGCGCGGGCCGCCGTGACCGGGGGCAAGGTGGCCGAGGCGCGGGCGGCCCT
>DATLYV010000159.1:0-8682 GCA_035574535.1 Binatia bacterium | reverse complement strand
CCGGCGCGCCCGACGTGCGCGCGAGCCACGCCGTGCTCGTGGTCGAGGCCGACGCGGCCGAGGCGGAGGCCTGGGTGCGCGCGAGCCGGCCGGATCTGCGGGTGATGAGCGCGGGCCGCGTGATCGAGATCTACAAGGAGGTCGGCTCGCCGCGCGCCTTCGTCGAGCAGTTCCGGCTTACCGACCTCCAGGGCACGCACGCGCTCGGGCACACGCGGATGGCGACCGAGAGCCGTGTCACCACCGAGGGCTCGCACCCGTTCTCGACCGGCTTCGACCTCTGCCTCGTCCACAACGGCTCGCTCTCGAACCACAACCGCCTGCGCGAGCGCCTGCGCCGCGAGGGGATCGGGTTCCAGACCGAGAACGACACCGAGGTCGCGGCCGGCTACCTCGCCTGGCGTCTGCGCGAGGGCGCCTCGCTCGAGCAGGCGCTCGAGGGCTGCCTCACCGACCTGGACGGCTTCTACACCTTCGCCGTCGGCACCGCCGACGGATTCGCCGTCCTGCGCGACCCGATCGCCTGCAAGCCAGCCGTGCTCGCCGAGACGGACGAGTGGGTGGCGATGGCCTCGGAGTGGCGGGCCATCTCCGTGCTTCCCGGCGCCGCCGGCGCGCGCATGTGGGAGCCGCAGCCCGCGGTGGTGTACGTCTGGGAGAAGGCGGCCGTCTGATGGCGCTCGCCGCCACCCAGGAGGCGGTCGAGGTCGTCGACCTCCGGACGACCCCGCTCCGCGAGCTGAACCAGCGCCTGCACGACCTCGCCCGCGCGCCGGGGCCGCGCTACTGGCGGATCCTCAACCCCGACGGCGCGCACGCGCTCGCCTGCGGCCTGGACGCCGACGTCGAGGTCGACATCGACGGGCACGTGGGCTACTACTGCGCGGGGATGAACAAGCGGGCGACCGTCCGCGTGCACGGGAACGCCGGCACCGGGGTGGCCGAGAACCTCATGTCCGGGCTCGTGGTCGTGGACGGGAACGCGAGCCAGTCCGCGGGGGCGACCGGACGCGGCGGCCTGCTCGTCGTCCGCGGCGACGCCTCCTCCCGCTGCGGCATCTCGATGAAGGGAATCGACATCGTCGTGGGCGGGTCGGTCGGGCACATGAGCGCGTTCATGGCCCAGAAGGGCCGGCTGGTCGTCTGCGGCGACGCCGGGGAGGCGCTCGGCGACTCGATCTACGAGGCGCGGCTGTACGTGCGCGGCAAGGTCGCGGGCTTGGGCGCGGACTGCATCGAGAAGGAGCTGCGCGCGGAGCACGCGGCCGAGCTCGCGCAGCTGCTCGCCGCCGCCGGGATCGACGCCGATCCGGCCGAGTTCCGGCGCTACGGCTCGGCGCGCCGCCTGTACAACTTCGAGATCGACAACGCGAGCGCCTACTGATGGGCGCGGAGACAGCCGAGCAGCCCTGGCACCTGCGCGAGTCGTACCTCTTCCCGCGCCCGGTCATCGCTGAGATCCAGCGCGCGGCGCGGGAGGGGATCTACGACATCCGCGGCTTCGGGGCGAAGCGCCGGCTCCCGCACTTCGACGACCTGCTCTTCCTGGGCGCGAGCATCTCCCGCTACCCGCTCGAGGGCTACCGTGAGCGCTGCGCGACCGACGTCGTCCTGGGGACGCGCTTCGCGAAGCGGCCGCTGGAACTGAAGATCCCGATCACGATCGCCGGGATGAGCTTCGGCGCCCTCTCGGCGCCGGCGAAGGAGGCGCTCGGCCGGGGCGCGAGCGAGGTGGGGACGTCCACCACCACCGGCGACGGCGGCATGACCCCGGAGGAGCGCGAGCACTCGAAGATCCTCGTCTACCAGCTCCTGCCCTCCCGCTACGGGATGAACCCCGACGACCTGCGCAGGGCGGACGCGATCGAGGTCGTCGTCGGCCAGGGGGCAAAGCCGGGCGGGGGCGGGATGCTCCTCGGGCACAAGATCTCCGACCGCGTCGCCGAGATGCGCGACCTGCCCAAGGGGATCGACCAGCGCTCGGCCTCCCGGCATCCCGACTGGACCGGGCCCGACGACCTCGAGATCAAGATCCACGAGCTGCGCGAGATCACCGACTGGGAGAAGCCGATCTTCGTCAAGGTCGGCGCCACCCGCACCTACTACGACGTCCAGCTCGCGGTCAAGGCGGGCGCGGACGTGATCGTCGTGGACGGGATGCAGGGGGGGACGGCGGCGACGCAGGAGGTCTTCATCGAGCACGTCGGCATCCCCACGCTGCCGGCGGTGCGGCTCGCCGTCGACGCGCTGCAGGAGCTCGGCATGCACCGCGAGGTGCAGCTCATCGTCTCCGGGGGAATCCGCACCGGCGCGGACGTGGCGAAGGCGCTCGCGCTCGGCGCCGACGCGGTCTCGATCGGCACGGCGGCGCTGATCGCGATGGGCGACAACAGCCCCGAGTACGAGGAGGCCTATCGCAAGATCGGGAGCTCGGCCGGCTTCTACGACGACTGGCAGGCCGGCCGTGATCCGGTCGGGATCTCGACCCAGGACGACGAGCTGGCCGCCCGCTTCGACCCCGTGGTCGGGGGCCGCAAGGTGGCGAACTACCTGCGCGTGCTCACCCTCGAGACGCAGACCCTCGCCCGGGCCTGCGGCAAGTCGCACGTGCACAACCTCGAGCCCGAGGACCTCGTCGCTCTCACGGTCGAGGCGGCCGCGATGGCGCGCGTCCCGCTCGCCGGCACCGACTGGATCCCCGGCCTGACCGGCTCGCCGTAGCCGGCCCGCTCGCAGGCGGCTCGGCGGCCGCCGCTGCTCTCAGGTCTCGAGCGGGCGCCGCCGGCGTAGCCCGGGAAGCGCTCTCCTCTCGACGCGCTTGACTTCCTCGGCCCGGGTCGAGTATCGTCATCTGATCAAGAATCAAAGATCAAAGACCCCGCCGCTCGAGATCGTCTCCGTCGAGGACGGCGTCTACCGCGCGCTCCGGCAGGAGATCGGTCGCCTCCAGCTCGCGCCCGGCGAGCGTCTTCGCCTCGAGGAACTCGCCGAGCGCTTCCAGGTCAGCCCGACGCCGATCCGCCACGCGCTCAGGCGCCTGGAGAGCGAGGGCCTCGTCGCCGGCGCCCGGCGGCGCGGCTCGTTCGTCGCGCCGCTCTCGGTCGAGGAGCTCGAGGAGATCCAGGCGATCCGGCTCGGGCTCGAGACCTTCCTCTCCCGGCACGGGGCCGAGGGCTGCACCGAAGCCGCGCTCGCGGAGATGACCCGCGCGCGCGAGGAGATGGAGCGCGCCTTTCGCGCCGGCGACCTCGACGCCTACATCAGCTCGTTCTGGTCGCTCCGCGACGCCTGCTACCGGTGCGCCGGACGCCCGCGCCTCCAGCGCGCGCTCGAGGACCAGCGCATCCGTGTCGAGCGCTACATCCTCTTCCTCTGCCGCGACCCCGAGGCCTTCGCCGAGCTCCGCCGGGGGCCCGACACCTTGCTCGAGGCCTGCCGCGCGCGGGATGGCGAGGCGGCCGAAGCCGCGACCCGCGACGCCCTCCTCTGGGTGCTCGCCAAGCTCCGGCGCCTGCTCGACGACGTCGCCCCGCCCTCGATCGAGGCCTCCGCCTGATGTCCTTCCTCATCCCCTGTCCGAGCTGCGGCCCGCGCGACGTGAACGAGTTCTCCTGCGCGGGAGAGGTCACGACGCGGCCCAGGCGCAAGCCCTCGCTCCGCGAGCTGACCTCCTACCTGTATTTCCGGCGGAACGTCGCGGGCGTCCAGCGCGAGTGGTGGTACCACCGCTTCGGCTGCCGGCAGTGGTTCCAGGCGGAGCGCGACACGCGCACCAACGAGGTGCTGAGGGTGGAGGTCCCGTGAGGCTTCCGCCCCGCGCCGGCGAGCGCATCGATCGCTCGCAGGAGCTCACGTTCTTCTTCGAGGACGAGCAGCTCACGGGCTTCGCGGGCGACACGATCGGCTCGGCCCTCTTCGCCGGCGGCCGCCGCGTCTTCTCGCGAAGCTTCAAGTACCACCGGCCCCGCGGCCTTCTTTGCTGCTCGGGCCGCTGCCCGAACTGCCTGATGGAGGTCGACGGCGTGCCCAACGTGCGGGTCTGCGTCGAGCCTCTCCGCGAGGGCGCGCGGGTCAAGGCGCAGAACGTCGTCGGCACGCTCGAGCACGACCTGATGGCCGTCGTCGACAAGCTCGGCGGGCCGTTCACGCCGGTCGGCTTCTACTACCGGACGTTCATCCGCCCGCGGCGCCTCTGGCCCCTCTGGGAGCGACTCCTTCGAAACGCGGCCGGCCTCGGCCGGGTCGACGAGCACGCCGTGCGCTCGCGCCGCTACGACACCGAGCATCGCCGGGCCGAGGTGCTCGTGATCGGAGGCGGCGAGGCGGGTCTCGAGGCGGCGAGGCGGTACGCGGCCGAGGGCCGGCAGGTCGTGCTGGTAGACGAGAGCTCGCCGGTCGAGGGCGAGGGCTTCGAGACGATCGCCCCGGCGGTGGCGCTCGGCGTCTACGAGGGGAGGCTCGTCCCGGTCGCCGCCGGGCGCGTCCTCTACCGCATCCGCGCCGAGCGCATCGTCGTCGCCGCCGGGGCCGTCGAGCAGCCGCTCGTCTTCCCCGGGAACGACCTCGTCGGCGTGATGCAGCCGAACGCCGTCCAGCGCCTCGTCGGGGAGTGGTCGCTCAAGCCGGGCGAGCGCGCGGTCGTGGTCACCGCCGACGACCGCGGGTCGGCAGCGGCACGGATTCTCCAGGAGGCGGGCACGGAGGTCGCCGAGATCGTGGACCTTCGCGAGCGTTCGCCCCGTCGGATCGAGGCCAGGGGGAAGCGCGGCCGCCTCGCCTCCATGAGGATCGACGGGCGACGAATCGCCTGCGATCTGGCCGTCATCTCCGGCGGCGCTCAGCCCGCCTACTCGCTGCTCGCTCAGGCCGGCGCGCGGGTCGAGTACGACGCCTCGCGCGGCGTATTCGTCCCCCGTGACCTGCCGCCCGGCATCGAGGCGGTCGGCTCCGTGCTGGGCGAGGACGGCGCTCCTCCTCCGCCGCCGTCCTACGAGGGCCGCGGCAAGCGCTTCGTCTGCCTCTGCGAGGACGTGACGACGAAGGATCTCGCGCGCGCGATCGCGGAAGGCTTCGACTCGATCGAGCTCGCCAAGCGCTACACGACGGTGACGATGGGCCCCTGCCAGGGCAAGCTCTGCCACCTGCCCTCGATCAGGCTCTATGCCCGCGAGACCGGGACGGGCGAGGCGCACGTGGGCACGACGACCGCCCGCCCCCCCTGGCAGCCGGTCGCGCTCGGTGTCCTCGCCGGTCGGCCCCACGAGCCCGCGAAGCGAACCGCGATCCACCACCGGCACCGCGAGGCGGGCGCGACGATGATGTGGACCGGCGCCTGGCGCCGCCCTCACTCCTACGGCGATCCGGCCGCCGAGGTGCGGGCCGTCCACGAGGCCGTCGGCGTGATCGACGTCTCCACGCTGGGCAAGCTGATCGTCGCCGGACCGGACGCAGTGCCGTTCCTCGAGCGCCTGTACCCGAACCGCTTCGGCGACCTCGGGGTCGGCCGCATCCGCTACGGCGTGCTCAGCACCGACGGGGCACGCATCATGGACGACGGCACCATCGCCCGCCTCGGCGACGAGGAGTTCTACGTAACCACGACCTCGACCGGCGCCGAGGGCGTCGTCGAGTGGTTCGAGTGGTGGAACGCCGTCTGGAAGATGGACGTCGAGATCGAGGACGTCACCGGAGCGCTCGGCGCGGTCAACGTCGCCGGCCCCCGCGCACGGGACGTCCTCGCGCGGCTCACCGACTTGGACGTCGCCCCGGAGTCCTTCGCCTACCTCGACGCGAAGCGCGCGACCGTGGCCGACGTGCCCTGCCTCCTGCTCCGGATCGGCTTCGTCGGCGAGCTCGGCTACGAGATCCACTGCCCGAGCCCCTACGCCGAGCACCTCTGGGACTCGCTGCTTCAGGCGGGCCGCGACCTCGGCATCCGGCCCTTCGGCCTCGAGCCGCAGCGCGTGCTGCGGCTCGAGAAGATGCACATCCTCGTCGGCCAAGACACCGACTCGGAGTCGAACGCGCTCGAGGCGGGGATGCCGTGGATCGTCAAGCTCGACAAGGACGACTTCGTCGGCAAGTGGGCGCTCGAGGAGGTGCAGGCCCGCGGCTTTCGCGAGCAGCTCGTCGGCTTCGAGGTCCCGAGCGGGATCGTCCCGCCCGAGGGAGGGCAGGTCGTCGTGGACGGCAGGCCCGCGGGCCGCGTGACGAGCGCGCGCTGGAGCGAGGCGACCGGCAAGGCGATCGGGATGGCGTGGGTACCGGCTCGCCTCGCCGAGGAGGGAGCGAGCTTCGAGATCAGGGTGGACGGCCGCCTCGAGCGGGCGTCGGTGCGCCTGCGGCCCTTCTTCGACCCCGACGGAACGAGGCTCCGCTCGTGAGCCGCACCCTCGTCTTCGTGTTTCACGGAACAAGAAGCAGGCGGGCGAGCGAGTTGTTCCGTGAAACACAAGGTGATCGGAAGCTCGCCCTCCGGTCCGGGGGCGAGGGAGGCAGCGGCGCGTGACCGAGCTCGAGTTCCTGCACGCCGACCCGGCCCATCCCGCCTGGCGCTCCCCCCTTCGCCGCGCGCTCGCGCACGCCCCGGACGGGATCCGCGACGTGACCGCCCAGGTCGACGCGGCGCAGGTGCGCCCGCTCGGGCCGGCGGCGGGCGTCGCCGGGATCGAGATCGAGGCCGCGTTCGCCCCCGCCCTTCTCGCCCGTCTCACCGACCTCGACCTCCGCTCGCTGCCGGCGATCGGCGCGCTCGCCCACGTGCGCGCCCTCGTCACCCACGAGGGCGGCGAGCGCTACCGGATCTGGTTCCCGCAAGAGTACGCGGACTACCTCGCGCACGTCGTCGTCGACGCCTGGGAGGGACTTGCATGAAGGACGTGTTCCGGGTGCGGAGGATGTGGCGGCCGCAGGCCGAGCTCAAGCCGCGCTACGACGTCGTGATCGTCGGCGGCGGCTCGCACGGCCTCGCCACGGCTTACTACCTCGCCGAGAACCACGACATCACCGACGTGGCCGTGCTCGAGCGAAGCTACATCGGCTCGGGCGCGGCGGGGCGCAACACGACGATCATCCGCTCGAACTACCGCACCCCGGAGGGGGCGGAGTTCTACAAGCGGAGCGTCGCGCTCTACGAAGGCCTCTCCGCCGAGCTCGACTTCAACCTCCTCTTCTCGCAGCAAGGGCACCTGACGCTCGCCCACTCCGACCGGGCGATGATCACGATGACCGAGCGGGCGGAGGTGAACCAGCTCCTCGGGATCGACAGCCGGGTGATCTACCCGGAGGAGATAGCCGAGCTCTGCCCGCAGCTCAACCTCTCGCAGGACGTCACCTGGCCGATCATGGGCGCCCTCTACCACCCGCCCGGCGGGATCATCCGCCACGACGCCGTCGTCTGGGGCTTCGCCCGCGGGGCCGACCGGCATGGGGTCGAGATCCACCAGAACACCGAGGTGATCGGGATCGAGCGGCGGAACGGCCGCGTCGTCGGCGTGCGCACGACTCGAGGCGACGTCGAGTGCGGGACGGTGGTGAGCGCGGCGGCCGGCTGGTCGACCCTCGTCTGCGACCTCGCCGGCGTGCCGCTGCCGATCACGACGCACATCCTCCAGGCGTTCGTGACGGAGCCGCTGAAGCCGTTCCTCGACGTGATTATCGTCTCGGCGCAGATGCACGTCTACGTGTCGCAGACCGACCGCGGCGAGATCCTGATCGGCGCCGAGATCGAGCCGTACACGACCTACCGGGGAACGAGCACCTTCCCGTTCCTCGAGTACTCGGCCAGGCACACGCTCGAGCTCTTCCCGCAGCTCGAGACCGTCAAGGTGCTCCGCCAGTGGACGGGCCTCTGCGACCTCTCCCCCGACTACAGCCCGATCCTCGGCGTGACCGAGCTGGAGGGGTTCCTCGTCAGCTGCGGGTGGGGCACCTACGGCTTCAAAGCCGCCCCGATCGTCGGCACCACTCTGGCCGAGCTGATCGCCACCGGCCGGACGCCGCCCCTGATCGCTCCCTTCGCGCTCGAGCGCTTCCACACCGATACCCTCGTCTCCGAGCTCGCGGCCGCCGCGGTGTCCCACTGATGAGCACGCCGATGCCCTCCAGCCTCGAGATCGCTCAACGGGCGAAGCTGCGGCCGATCGCCGAGCTCGCGGAGGAGATCGGCCTCGAGCCCGACGAGGTCGAGCTGCACGGCCGCTACAAGGCCAAGGTCGACCTCGCCGTGCTGGAGCGCCTCGCGGGCGTCCCTCAGGGCAAGCTGATCTGCACGACCGCGATCACGCCGACGAAGGCGGGCGAGGGCAAGACGACGACCTCGGTCTCGCTCACGCAGGGGCTCGGCAAGATCGGCAAGCGTCCCGTCCTCTGCCTCCGCGAGGCCTCGCTCGGCCCCGTCTTCGGGATCAAGGGCGGCGCGGCCGGCGGCGGCTACGCGCAGGTGGTGCCCATGGAGGACCTCAACCTCCACTTCACGGGGGACATCCACGCGGTCGGCGCCGCGAACAACCTGCTCGCGGCGATGCTCGAGGCCCACCTCCTGCACGGCAACGCGCTCCGCATCGACCCGCTCACCGTGAGCTGGCGCCGCTGCCTGGACATGAACGACCGTGCGCTCCGGCAGATCGTGGTCGGCCTCGGCGGGCGCGCGAACGGCTACGTGCGAGAGACGGGCTTCGACAT
>DATLYV010000158.1:0-8182 GCA_035574535.1 Binatia bacterium | reverse complement strand
CGAGGAGCGCCCCGAGCGTCGGCGCCACGACGAGCACGCGCGCCGAGCTGGCCTGCGCGTCCCAGTAGAGCGCCTGGAACGAGGCCGCGTCGGTCACGCCGGCCGCCGCGAGCTGGTCCGGCGCCTGCGCGAGGTAGCGTCGGTAGACGCAGTCCGCGCCGGCGACGCACGTGGGGCCGGTCGGGACCCCGTTCTCGGTCCGGTTGAAGTCCGGATAACCGTTGTCCGCGGAGAAGAACAGTGCCTTGGTCGCGAGGAGGAGCGCGGCCAGGGCCAGACCCGTCACGAGGCCCGCGAGCGCGGCATTCGGCACGAGGCGCCGCCACTCGCCGCGGACGCGGTTCGACCGCGCGTTCGCGTAGTAGCCGATCACGATCCCTGCCGGGATGGAGAGCAGCAGGTAGGCCGAGTCGATCGGGATGATCAGCAGGAAGCTCATCGCCATCGTCACGGCCACGCCGAGCCCCACGAACGCCGCCGTGACGGCGCCGCGGTCGATGATCCGGCTCACGCGGCGGCCGTCGTGCCGCTTCGGGCGAGCGCCGTGCGGCCCGCGTAGCGCGCCTCGGCGCCCAGCTCCTCCTCGATCCGCAGCAGGCGGTTGTACTTGGCGACCCGCTCCGAGCGCGACGGGGCGCCGGCCTTGATCTGGCCCGTGCCCATCGCGACGACGAGGTCCGCGACCGTGGTGTCTTCGGTCTCGCCCGATCGGTGACTGACCATCGCACCCCAGCCGGCCCCGCGCGCCAGCTCGATCGCCTGGATCGTCTCGGTCAGCGTGCCGATCTGGTTCAGCTTGATGAGCACGGCGTTCGCGGCGTGCTCGCGGATGCCGCGCTCGATGAAGGCCGGGTTCGTGACGAGCAGGTCGTCCCCGACGAGCTGGACGCGGTCGCCGAGCCGAGCGGTCAGCGCCCGCCAGCCGGCCCAGTCCTCCTCCGCGATCCCGTCCTCGAGGGACACGATGGGGTAGCGGTCGAGCCAGGCAGCCCACAGGTCGATGAGCTCGTCCGTCGACAGCGCCCGGCCCTCGGTCGCGAGCCGGTACTGCCCTGGGACGCCCTCCCGGCCCGTCCCGTCGACCACGATCGAGGTGACGGCGGGGTCGAGCGCGATGGCGACCTCCTCGCCCGGCCGGTAGCCAGCCTGCTCGATGGCCCGCAGGATGTACTCGATCGCCGCTTCGTTTGACGGGAGGCTCGGCGCGAAGCCACCCTCGTCGCCCTGGCCGGTGGCGTGGCCGTCGGCGTGGAGGAGCCCGCGGAGGGCCCAGAAGACCTCCGAGCCGGCGCGCAGCGCGTCGGCGAACGTCGGGACGCCAACGGGCGCGACCATGAACTCCTGGAAGTCCGTGGAATCCACGGCGTGCTTCCCGCCGTTCAGGATGTTGAAGAACGGCACGGGCAGGCTCGGCGCCCGGCCGTCCGCCAGGTAGCGGTACAGCGGCCGGCCCGTCGAGGCCGCGGCCGCGTGCGCGGTCGCGAGCGACACGCCGAGCGTCGCGTTCGCGCCGAGGCGCCCCTTGTTCGGCGTGCCGTCGAGCTCGATCAGCACCCGGTCGACGGCCGCCTGGTCGAGCGCGTCCATCCCGGCGAGGGCCTTCGCGATCTCGCTGTCGACGCCAGCGACGGCCCTCCGGACGCCCTTGCCGTTGAACCGGCGCTTGTCGCCGTCGCGGAGTTCGACCGCCTCGTTCGCGCCGGTGCTCGCGCCCGAGGGCACGGCGGCCCTGCCGAGCGTGCCGTCCGCGAGGACGACGTCGACCTCGACGGTCGGGTTGCCGCGGGAATCGAGGATCTCGCGCCCGTGGATCCGGGCGATGGCCGTCCCGGTCACCGGGCGGCCTTCGCGGCGGCGGGCTCCTTCGCGGCCGCCTTCGAGCCCGCCTTGACTGCCGCACCCTTCGAGGCCGAGGACCCGGCCTTGGCGGCGGGCTTCGCCGCCTTGTCCGGCTGCGGCCGGTCCTGCAGCACAGCGACGCCGGGCAGCTCCCGCCCCTCGAGGAACTCGAGCGAGGCGCCGCCGCCCGTCGAGATGTGCGTGAACCGCTCCGCGAGGCCCTGCTGCTGGATCGCGGCGACCGAGTCGCCACCGCCCACCACCACCGTCGCGCCCGCGTCGGCGCGCGTCGCGAGGAAGCGCGCGATCGCGCGGGTGCCGTGCGCGAAGGACGGGATCTCGAAGACGCCGAGCGGCCCGTTCCAGAACACCGTCCGGGCGTCCGTGAGCGCCTCCTCCATCAGGTCGAGCGTGGCCCGGCCGACGTCGACGATGTGCCACGACGCCGGGATCTTCTCAGCCGGGATGGTCTTGTACTCGGTGCCGCGGGTGACCTCCTTCGCGACCACGACGTCGACCGGGAGGATCACCTTGACCTTGCGCTTCTCGGCGGAGGCGAGCACGCGCCGGGCCTCCTCGACCATGTCGTGTTCGGCGAGGCTCTTGCCGACGGACTTGCCCTGGGCGAGGAGGAACGTGTTGGCCATGCCGCCGCCGAGGACGAGGACGTCGACCTTCTTCAGGAGCTGGTCGAGGACCTTGAGCTTGCCGGACACCTTCGCGCCGCCGACGATCGCCGCGAACGGCAGGGCCGGGTTCTCGAGGAGGCGCGAGAGCATCGCGATCTCGCGCTCCATGAGGAAGCCGGCGTAGGCCGGGAGGAGCTTC
The DNA here is from genome assembly GCA_035574535.1 of Binatia bacterium. Classification (GTDB taxonomy): domain Bacteria; phylum Chloroflexota; class Limnocylindria; order Limnocylindrales; family CSP1-4; genus UBA5189. The sequence continues at coordinate 5,515 of DATLYV010000158.1, read as the reverse complement.
GCGACACCGACGGTCGAGGCGTGCGCGCGGTGGGCCGTGCCGAAGGCGTCGTTCACGTAGATGTCCGCGTAGTCCGCGAGCTGCTGCGCGAACGCCGGGTCGTTCCTCTCTTCCTCGGCGTGGAAACGGAGGTTCTCGAGGAGCAGGAGCTCCCCGTTCCGGAGCCGGTTCACGGCGTCGACCGTGCCGACCCCGAGGGCGTCGCCCGTGACCGGCACGTTCCGACCGAGCAGCTCGGACAGTCGCTGTGCGACCGGCCGGAGCCGAAGACCGTCCTGGACCTTGCCGTCGGGCCGGCCGAGGTGGCTGGCGAGGATGACCCGGGCGCCGTGGGTCACGAGGTAGGCGATGGTTGGGATCGCGGCCCGGATGCGCGAGTCGTCGGTGACCTTGCCGTCCTCGAGCGGGACGTTGAAGTCGACGCGGACGAAAACGCGCTTGCCGGTGACATCCGCGTCACGGATGGTGAGCTTGTCCATCGGGCTGCCTCTGCGCTGGGTGCCGGCGCGGGGTTGGCGCGCCGGGTTGCTGCGTGGACGAGCGGCCGGCGGTCAGGCGGCGGTACCGGCGCCGGCCGGGAGCTTGGCCGCGACCATGGCGATGAGGTCGGCGCAGCGACAGCTGTAGCCCCACTCGTTGTCGTACCAGGCGATGACCTTGACCATCGTCCCGCCGAGGACCATCGTGCTCGCCGAGTCGACGATCGACGAGCGGGTGTCGCCGCGGAAGTCCGTCGACACGAGCGGCTCGTCCGAGACGCCGAGGATGCCCTTCATCGGGCCGGCGGCGGCGGCGCGGAAGGCCTCGTTGACCTCCTCGGCGGTGGTCGACCTCGCGACGTTGGCGGTGAAGTCGACGACGCTCACGGTCGGCGTCGGGACGCGCAGGCTGAAGCCGTCGAACTTGCCCTTGAGATCCGGGATGACGAGGGCCAGGGCCTTCGCGGCGCCGGTCGTCGTCGGGATGATGTTCTGGCCGGCGGCGCGGGCGCGGCGCGGGTCCTTGTGGGCGACGTCGAGGATGCGCTGGTCGTTCGTGTAGCTGTGGATCGTGTTCATCAGCCCGCGCTCGATGGTGAACGCGTCGTGGACGACCTTGGCGGCCGGCGCCAGACAGTTCGTCGTGCAGCTGGCATTGCTGATGACGTGGTGGTTCGCCGGGTCGTACTTGTCCTCGTTGACCCCGAGGACGATCGTGATGTCCTCGTTCTTCGCCGGCGCGCTGATGATGACCTTCCTGGCCCCCGCCTGGATGTGGGCGCGGGCCTTCTCGGCGTCGGTGAAGACGCCGGTCGACTCGAGGACGAGGTCGACGCCGAGGTCGCCCCACGGCAGTGCGGCGGGATCCTTCTCCTTCAGGACCTTGATCTCGCGGCCGTCGATGATCAGGGCGTCGTCGGTGTGGTCGACGGTCCCCTCGTAGGCGCCGTACGTCGAGTCGTGCTTGAACAGCAGGGCGTTCAGGCTCGTGTCGACGAGGTCGTTGACGGCCACGACCTCGATGTCGGGGGCGCGCTCGAGGATGGCCTTGAGGGACTGCCGGCCGATGCGGCCGAAGCCGTTGATTCCAACGCGAACGGTCATCGAGTCATACCTCCAGGGATGGCGACGGATGGGGTCGCCCGGGATTCCGAAGCGGTGTCCGGTGTGTCCGGTGTGTCAGGTGTGCCCGGTGCCGTCTCGAAGGTGGTCCCGCCGGGCGCGCCGCGGGTGGCGTCGATCGTGCGTGCGCCGGCGAGGGCGCGCATGACGAGCGGCTGGGCGCCCGCGAGCGAGACGTCGCCGCCGAGGGCCGCCGGGACGACGTTCACCTGCTGGGCGATGACCCGGAAGACCTCGCTCCCGATCGCGTCGCGGATGGGTCCGAGGAGACGCTCGCCCTCGGCCTCGGCGATCGCGCCACCGATCACGATGCGGTGCGGGTTGAAGGCGTTGCAGTAGCCGACGCAGGCCGCGGCAAGGGCCCTGCGCGCCCGGTCCATGACCGCCTCGCAGGCGGGGTCGCCGGCGAGCGCCCCCTGCGCGACCTCGCGGGCGGAGAGGTGCTCGGGGCCGCCGAGCGTCGCCGCCTGCTCGGCGAGATACGGCGAGCGGTCCGCCGCCACGAGCGCGCGGGCCTCGCGGGCGAGCGCGACACCGGCCGCGATGGCCTCGACATGGCCGCTGCCACCGCAACCGCAGCGCGGGCCGTCGAGCTCGACGACCACGTGGCCGAGCTCGCCGGCGTAGCCGTTCGGGCCGTGCAGGATCTCGCCGCCGCTCACGATCGAGCCACCGATGCCGGTCGAGACGGTCAGGTAGATGAAGTCGTCGATCCCCCGGGCCGCGCCGAAGGCCTGCTCGCCGAGCGCGGCGACGTTCGTATCGCGGTCGAGGAACGCGGGCAGGTCCTCCGATTCGCTCAGCGCCTCCGCCAGCGCGATGTCGCGGAACTCCGGGCCGAGGTTCGGGGGCTCGACGACGACGCCGCGGACCGGGTCGACGGGTCCGGGCGACGACAGCCCGATCCCGGCGATGTCCTTGGCGATCGCGGGGTCGACGGCCTTGCGGGCCTCGCGGGCGACGGCGCGACAGGCGTCGACCACCGCCTGCGGGCCCTGGTCGGAGGGGGTGGGACGCTCGTTCCGGGCGATCCGGGCACCGTCGGGCAGCACGACCGCGGCGCGGACGCGCGTGCCGCCGAGATCCACTGCGATGACGGGCCGGGACGACAGGGCGAAACCTCGGTTTTGAGTCAGCTGGAGCGAATTCGAATTCTAGCAGTCGGGCCCCTTCGGACCCCCCTGCAGGAACATGCTCGGCGGCCCGGCGCCCCGTGGCAGGAGCCATTCGTCGCGACGTGCACGGGCCGAACAAACCGCCGCGCGAAGCGCCGACGAGCCGGCGGACGACCGTCGGACAAACCAAGACCCCCGCCGGTCGCCCGGCGGGGGTCCATGCGGTGTCAGACGAAGCAGGCTAGCCGCCGATCTTGAACACCTTCGTCCCGCACTTGGGACAGGTGCCCTGGAGGGCCTTCTTGCCGTTCTTCATCGTGATCTGCTGCGCGTTCTGGACCTCGACCTTCATCTTGTCCTTCACGCAGTACGCCATGGCCATGGGTCAGGTCCTCCCCAAACTCCCGTGTGCCGCGGGCTGGGTGCCCGAGGTCACGTTGTCGCTCAGAGCCCGAGCGACGGTCGCCAGCGATCCGTCGCCGCTGCCTGCTTGCGGCGGTCCATGTCCGCGAGGATGCGGAGGCTCTCGAGCCCCGTCGCCACGCAGGCGGATTCCGCCTTGTCCTTTGCGTCGCCTGTAACGAAGTCCCCCGTCGATCGCTGCGCGTAGACCGCGCAGACGACCCCGGCTCGACATCGCGCCAGACCAGCGAGCACGAGCAGTGCCGAGGCCTCCATCTCGAAGTTCATCACGCGCTGGCGCGTCATGTCCTCGGCGAGGTCAGGGTACCGAATGGGAAGCTGCGGGATCGGGCGGCCCTGCGCTCCGTAGAAGCCGGGTGCCGTGGCCGTCAGCCCCACGTGGTACCGGTGCCCGAGCCGCTCGGCCGCCTCGATGAGCGCGACCACGGCCTCGTAGTCGGCCACGGCGGGGTAGCCGTCGTGGACGAACCAGCTGGTGGTGGTCTCGAGTCGGACCGCGCCCGTGGAGATCACCAGATCCCCGAGGCCCATCTCCGGCTGGAGGCCGCCGCACGACCCGACGCGGATGATCGTCGGGCGCTCGGTGATGGCCAGGATCTCGGCCATCGCGATCTCGACGTTGTCCGTGCCGATGCCGGTCGAGACGATCGACACGCGCAGGCCACGGTAGGTACCGGTGACCGTGGCGAACTCACGGTGCCGGCGCTCGAACTCGATATCGTCGAGCAGCCGGGCGATGCGGGACGTCCGATCGGGGTCGCCGGGGAGGAGGAGGTACTCGGCCAGTTCGCCGGGGCCGAGATCGATGTGGTACTGCCGCTCCCCTGTCGGGAGCGCGACGCGGTGGTCCGCGTTCGGCAAGAGCCCGTACTCCTCCTGATCTTCCCGCGGCTGCGGAACTCGGGGAAGCGTAAGCGTGGCTTCGAACGAGCGTCAAGCCGACTCGTGCTCAGCTCACGCTCAGGTCACGCTCCGGACGCCCCGTTCGGCGCCCACGCTCGCACCCTGCTCGGGCCACGCTCGGGCGGTGGCCCGCCCACGCCCGCCCCGGCCCGGCCGGCGCGGCATCGACGAACCCGGCGTCGGGGGAAGCTCCACGCTCAGCAGGACATCGTGTGGCCGCGCGTCGACGACGCGGCCTCCAGCGAGGTCGCGGGGGCTGCCGCGGCGTCACCGGGAACGCTCGTCCGCAGCCCGCCGAGGCGCGCCACCACGGCGGCCCGCAGCCGGTGCCGGGCGAGCCGGCGGCGGACCAGCGTGACGGCCACGGACATCAGCGTCAGAACGGCCAGCGCGAACAGGCTCGTCGGCGCCAGGGCCGGGCCGAGGAGCGTCGAGTCCGCGGCGAACCGCCCGGTGGCGACGTCGCCGCGCGGCGACGCGGCAGGGGCCGCGGAGGTGCCGCCGACCGGCAGCGCCTGCCCCAGGCTCCCCACTCGCAGCAGCGAGCCGTCGTCGCCGACGACCACGACCGGCGCGCCGTGGACCACCTCGACCGTGCCGATCACGGCCACGGCCTCGCCCTCGCGGAGGTGCGGGAGGAGGGCGGCCATCTCGCCGCGCGGCTCGACGCGAGCGATGGCCGTGCCGTCGTCGAGGTCGAAGCCGTCGCCCGCGAGCCGAGCGATGAGCCCGCCGACCCGGACCCGCTCGCCCTCGTGCTCGAGGAGCGTCGCGAGGTCCGTGTCCGGCGTCACGTCGACTCCTGCGATCGCCTCGCCGCCCGCGCCAGCCCCGCCGCTCCCGGAGCTCGCACGGCCGTTCGTCAGGATCGGCTTGGGTTCGCCGGCGTTGCCCGCCGGTGCGATCGCGACGTCCGAGCCGCTGCGCGGCAGCACAGCGAAGCGCCGGTCCGTGGCGGTCGGGTACGGCCGCTTCACGATGCCGGTGACCGTGATCCGGCGCCCGACGACGATCGCGCTCGACGCGATCCCGGCACCGGCCTGGCCGTGGACGGCCGCCTTCGCGCCGCCGGCGAGCACCACGTCGGCGCGCCAGCGGTCCCCGAGCCGCTCGACCTTCTCGACCGTGCCCGAGAGCCGGACCAGCAGCCACTCGTCCCGCTCCGCGGGCGCCCGATTGAGCACGACCGGCTGGACCGAGCCGGCTCCGACGGCCTCGACCGAGGCCGCGCCGAGGCGCGGCGCGCCCCAGGCCGTGCCTTTGGCGCCGGTCACGCGGAGCCTCGTCCCGACGCTCGGGCCGGCGTGGCCCGACGGCAGGAGCACCTCGATCGCGCCCGAGGCGTCCTGGACGACGACGCGCCGCCCGGTCGAGTCGAGGAGGGCCGTGCCGGCCGTGACCGTGCCGACGATCGTGAGCGTCGTGCCGTCGGGCGCGCCGAGGGCCGCGGCGATCGGGCTGGCCGGCGCGGGC
>DATLYV010000157.1:0-12196 GCA_035574535.1 Binatia bacterium | reverse complement strand
CGCGGGCGCGGCCGCCGGTGCAGCCGCGGGACAGCAGGCGCGACCGGGCTACACGCCCAGCGGCGCGAAAATCGGCCGCAACGACGCCTGCTGGTGCGGCTCGGGGCTGAAGTACAAGAAGTGCCACGGCCGCTGAGGTGTTGAGGCGCCAACCTCGGTGGTGACGCGCCCGATGCTCCGCCCGCTGCTCCAGGCCCTCGTCGCCGCGGCCGTGGCGTCGATCGCGCTGATCAGCTACGCGGCCTACCGCATCAACGCCCAGGGCGACGTCGACGAGCGCCGTCCCGCCGACGCGATCGTGGTCCTCGGGGCCGCGCAGTTCAACGGCCGCCCGGGCGGCGTGTTCGAGGCGCGCCTGGAGCACGCCGTCGAGCTGTGGAAGGCGGGGTTCGCGCCGTACCTCGTCGTCACCGGCGGGAAGCTCCCCAACGACATCACCACGGAGGCCGCGACCGCGCGTGCCTGGGCCATCGACCACGGTGTGCCGGCGGACGCGATCCTCGGCGAGGACCAGGGGCGCACGACCCTCGAATCGATCGAGGCCGTGGCGGCGATCTTCCGCCAGCGGGACTTCGAGGTCGGGCTGTTCGTGAGCGACGAGACGCACATGCTGCGGGTGCTCCGGATGGCCGCGGACCAAGGCATCGAGGCGTACGGCTCGCCGACGCGGACCAGCCCATCCGACCGCGACGCGCGGCGACGCCAGAAGGCCGTCCTCCACGAGCTCGCCGGGCTTGCCGCGTACTACCTGGGCGGCGGGAAGCTGTTCAAGGACCAAGCCGCCGAACCGTGACCGTCAGGGAAAGCCCCGCGCCGGACCCGGCGGCTGCCGGAGGGCTTGCGGCCGCTTGGTACTTTTGCTCGCGTTGACGCGCCAGGATGGGAGGCTCGGCGGGCCCCGGGAGGGAGGAACGATGTTCGCGCAGCTCAGCAGGAACGAACGGCTCGCCCTGGTCGCGGCGATCCTGGTCGAGATCACGTCGCTGATGGCCCTCGGCGACGCCTGGGGCCTCGTGATGGTCGTGACGTTCCTCGCCTCGGTCGGCGCCATCTACGTGCTCGCCCAACCGTGGATCGCGCCCGAGCAGAAGCTCCCGGCGCCGAAGGGGCTCGCCCTCCTGGCGATGGGCGTCATCGCGACCCTCGCCACGGGCATCACGGCGCTGCAGTACATCGAGTTCATCGGCGAGGAGATCGCCGACCCGGAGACGGTCATCTTCCTGGCCGGCCTCGTCTTCGCCGTGATCCTCGCCTGGACCGGCTGGGTCGCCTATCGGGCCGAGCATCCCGCCACGGCCGCGTCGACCCCCAGCACGCCGTCGGCCCCACCGGCCCCGCCCGCGAGCGAGCCGCCCGCGGCATCGGGCTGACCGAGCACGGAACCGGCGCCCGGGCAACGCAACGCGGCGTCCGGGCGTTATTTCCCTCTTGGCGTGGGGAAAACCGCCACCTATACTCGCGAAAACCCCAGCGATGCCCGGCTCCACCTCGGTGGATCGCGCCCCCAGCCCACGCATGGCATCGCGAATCGAATCCGGGAATGCTGCGAAGTGAGGGATTCGTGAAGCAGGCCGAGGAAACGACCTTCGTCGATCTGATCGCCTGCGAACGTGATTGCCGGAACTGCAGCTACGCCGCCGCCCTCGATTGCGATGGCAACTGCGGCGTCTGCCCACATAACGGCTACTGCCCCTGCGTGAACCCCGTCGTCGTCCGGAGCAAGTCGGCCCTGCGGCTGATCGAGCTCCGACCGATCCTGCTCCAGGACCTCCGGGTCAGCCAGAGCTAGTGGACGCCGCACGCGTCCGCGACCTGGTGGAGCGGATTCGATCGACCTCGGGGCGTCTTTGACCTCCCAGGCAAGCAGTCGCGCCTGACCGAGCTCGACGCGCGCGCGTCGGAGCCGGGTTTCTGGGAGGACAGCCGCGCCGCGCAGGACGTCCTGCGCGAGGCCGACGGCCTGCGCGCCGAGATCGAGCTCTGGAACGGCCTGCTCGCCCGCGCCGACGACCTCGAGACTGCCCTCGAGCTGGCCCAGGAGTCGGGCGACGCCGAGCTCGAGGCCGAGGCGGAGCGCGCGACCGAGGCGCTCGAGGAGGACTTCAACCGCGAGCGCACGCAGCTGCTCTTCTCCGGCGAGTACGACGATCGTCCGGCAATCCTCTCGATCAGCGCCGGCGCCGGCGGCACCGAGGCAACCGATTGGGCCGAGATGCTCCTCCGGATGTACGTCCGCTGGGCCGACCGGCACCGCTGGAAGACCGAGATCATCGACCAGCAGGAGGGTGAGCAGGCGGGCCTCAAGAGCGTCTCGCTCGCCGTCCACGGCCGCGGCGCGTACGGCTGGCTTCGGGCCGAGCGCGGCGTCCACCGCCTCGTCCGGATCAGCCCGTTCGACGCCCAGAATCGCCGCCAGACCACGTTCGCCCTCGTCGAGGTCATGCCCGAGGTCGACGACGACGTCGAGATCGACCTGAACTGGGACGAGATCCGGGTCGACACGTTCCGGTCGCAGGGCGCCGGCGGCCAGCACGTCAACAAGACGGACTCCGCCGTGCGCCTGACGCACCTCCCGACCGGGATCGTCGCGCAGTCACAGAACGAGCGCAGCCAGACCCAGAACAAGGAGATGGCGATCAAGGTCCTGAAGGCCCGGCTGCTGGAACGGGCCCTCGAGGAGAAGGAAGCGGAGATGCGGCGGCTGCGCGGCGAGCACGTCGAGGCCGGCTGGGGCAACCAGATCCGGAGCTACGTGCTGCACCCGTACCAGATGGTCAAGGACCTCCGGACGCAGTACGAGACGTCGAACACGGCCGCGGTCCTCGACGGCGACCTCGACGCGTTCATGCAGGCCGAGCTGGAGCGTCTCGCCACGAGCGGCGACGACGCGGGCGGCGGGGCCGCCGGGGCGGACGCGAAGGCGGGCTCGAAGGCGGGCGCGAAGCCGGGCCCCGGCGCGTGAGCCGCTGCTCCCGCGGCCTCGACGGCATCGCGTTCCGCGCCGCCACCGAGGCCGACCTGCCCGAGTGCGCCCGGCTCCACCGGGTGGCCATCGACGCGTACACGATGCCGATGGGCTTCCCGCCGTCGCCGACCGAGAACCCCGGCCTCGAGCGGCTCCACGCGCACACGCTCGCGACGGATCCGCACCTGTTCCAGGTCGCCGAGTGCAGGGGGCGGCCCGGGCGGCCCGGGCGGCCGAGCGTCATCGCCTTCGGGTCCGCGGTGGAGCGTGGGCCGTTCTGGTTCCTCTCGATGCTGTTCGTCGACCCGACGGAGCAGGCTCGCGGGCTGGGGCGGGCGCTCCTCGAGCGGCTGCTGCCGGAGGACCGCGCCGGGCGCCTCCTCGCGACCTGCACGGACAGCGCCCAGCCGATCTCGAACGGGCTCTACGCGACCTTCGGGATGGTGCCCCGGATGCCGTTCCTGAACCTGCTCGGCCGGCCGCGTCCGGGCTGGACGCCGCCGCCGCTTCCTGGCGGCGTGATGGCCTCGCGCGCCGAGCCGGGCAGCGACGGCCGCCTCGCGCCCGAGGACCAGCGAGCGCTGGACGCCCTCGACCGCGAGCTGCTCGCCTTCACCCACCCGCAGGACCACGCCTACGACCTGCGCGAGCGGCCGTGGCTGTTCCGGTACCGCGACGGCTCGGGGCGCCTGGTCGGCTACGGCTACACCTCGGAGGTCGGCCGGATCGGGCCGATCGGGGTCGCCGACCCGGGCCTCCTCTGGCCCGTCGTGGCCCACCTGCTGACCACGGTGGAACCGCGCGGCGCCTCGTCGATCTGGCTCGGCGGGCACGCGTCCGAGGCGGTCGCCGAGGCGGTCAGGGCGGGCCTGCGGCTCGAGGGCTTCCCGATCCTGGCGTGCTGGAACGAGCCCTACGCGGACTTCACCCGCTACGTACCAACGTCCCCCGGGCTGATCTGAGCCATAGCCGGATCGGGTTACTTGTTGCGTTCTGGAAACGGGTGGTAGCGTTTCTCCGACGTGGTTCCCGCCGCCGTGTCCGCGATCGGAAGCCGCACCGACCAGACGCCGCACCGATCGTGGAGCCGATGTTGACCCTCCAGCGCGCCCCCGAGCGCCACGACGCCCCCACCGACGGCCCCGAGGCCGGCTGGCCGGGCTGGGATCCGGCCGGCAGCAACGCGCGGGCCGCCACCGAGACCCGCCGGCCCGTCCTCGTCCTCAACGACGTCACGAAGACGTACCCGAACGGCCGCGAGGCCCTCAAGGACGTCGACCTCGTCGTGCCGGAGGGCGACTTCGTGTTCCTCGTCGGCGCCTCGGGCGCCGGCAAGTCGACGCTGATGAAGCTGCTGATCCGCGACGAGCTCGCGACCCATGGCAGCGTCATCCTCGACGGCGACGACCTCGCGAAGCTGCCGCGGCGCAAGGTGCCGATCGTGCGCCGAAAGATCGGGATCGTCTTCCAGGACTTCAAGCTGCTGCCGACCAAGACCGTCCGCGAGAACGTCGCGTTCGCGCTGGAGGTGACCGGGACGCCCCGGCGGAAGATCCGGCCGGCGGTCGAGCGGGTCCTGGCGCTCGTCGGCCTCACCGCGCAGGCCGAGCAGTACCCGAGCCAGCTCTCCGGCGGCGAGCAGCAGCGGACCGCGATCGCGCGGGCGCTCGTCCACGACCCCCGGATCGTCATCGCCGACGAGCCGACCGGTAACCTCGACCCGCTGATCAGCTGGGAGATCCTCCAGCTCCTGCTCCGGATCAACGAGCTCGGCGTGACGGTGCTCATGGCGACCCATGATTCGGACCTCGTCACGGCTTTGCGGAAGCGCGTCGTCGCCCTCGAGGAGGGCCGGATCATCCGCGACGAGGTCGGCGGCGGCTACCACCGGACCGGCTAGCGCGATGTTCTCCTTCCTGTTCTTCTCGATCGCCCGGGCCTGGCAGGGCTTCTGGCGGAACGCGGCCATGAGCCTCGCGGCCACGGCCACGATGACGCTGATGCTGCTCCTGCTCGCGGGCTTCTGGATCATCCAGGCGGGCTTCCTCGCGAGCCTCGCGTACGTCGAGGACAAGGTCGGGGTCGTGGCGGACCTGGAGGACAACGCCACGGCGCTGGAGATCCGCGAGCTCCAGGGCCGCCTCGAGGCGCTGCCGCAGGTCACCTCGGTCGAGTTCGTCTCGAAGGAGGAGGCCCTCGAGCGCTACCGCGCCCAGCGCGAGGCGAATGGCCAGCCGGACCTCACGCCGTTCCTGCCGACGAACCCGCTCCCGGCCAGCCTCGAGGCCAAGATCGAGTCGCCCGAGGACTACCGCAGCGTCGTCGCGTACCTCGAACAGGAGGACATCGTCCGGAAGGTCCAGAACATCGAGGACACGACCGACCGGCTCGTCTCGCTCTCGAACTTCCTGCGCACGTTCGGAGTGCTGCTCCTGGGCGTGATCGGGGCGATCGTCCTGTTCATCGTCATCAACACCATCCGCCTGGCCGTGCTCGGCCGGTCCGAGGAGATCGAGGTCATGCGCCTCGTCGGCGCGTCGGACGCGTTCATCCGCTGGCCGTTCGTGTTCGAGGGCGCGCTCGTCGGGCTGCTCGGCGCTGCGATCACGCTCGGCGTCCTCGTCGGCGCGGCGGAGCCCCTCGGGCGGTTCATGACCGGCTTCTTCCAGATCCTGCCGATCAACGTGGGGTCGATCTCGCGCGACGTGACGATCCTCGTCCTCGCGGCGGGGATGGGTCTCGGCATCGTGGGGGCCTGGGTGTCGGTCCGAACCTACCTGATTCGCTAGTCAGGGTAGGCTTGCGCCCCGACTTGCCACCGGGCGCTTCGAGAGGAAAACCGTTCCAGCATGCTCCCCATTGACCCCCTTCGCCCGGACGCCGCGGGCGACCAGGCTTTCTCCACCTCCACCGAGGCGCCAGGCTCCGACGCGTCGCCCGGCCCCGAGTCCGGCACCGACATGCAGGACGCGACCGCCACGAGCCAGGACGCGACGGCGCCCGCGGCAGCCTCCTCGCCCCCACCGACGGGCCTCTCCGACCAGCCGCTCCTCACCCCCATGACCCCGTCCGGCGGCGAGCGCAAGCGCGGCTGGGCCTTCGCCGCGTCGATGGTCCTCGTCGCCGTCATGGCCGGCGGCGCCCTGTTCCTGTCCGGCTACCAGCTCGGGCTCGACGCCTCGACCGGGGCCGGCAGCGTGTCGGAGCGCGAGGCCTGGCAGCCCTTCTGGGACGTCTACGACAACATCGTGAACCGCTACCCGCTCGACCCGGTCGATCGCTCCACGCTCATCGAGGGCGCGATCAAGGGCATGGTCGAGGCGGTCGGTGACCCGTACTCGTCGTACCTCAGCCCCGTCGACTACACGAGCACGCTCAACGACATCTCCGGGTCGTTCGAGGGCATCGGGGCCGAGATCGGGACGATCGACGCGGCGGGCAACACCAGCGACTGCGCGACCTTCGGGCCCGACTGCTTCCTCGTCGTCATCGCGCCGCTCGAGGGCTCGCCCGCCGAGCAGGCCGGTCTCAAGCCCGGGGACGTGATCCTCGAGGTCGACGGGTCTCGGCTCGACGGCCTGACGCCGGACGAGGCGCGCGATCGCGTCCGCGGCAAGGCCGGCACGCAGGTCGTGCTTCACATCGTCCGCTACGAGGCGCCGGCCCCGGCCGCGTCCCCGGGTCCTGGTCTCGCGGCGTCGCCTGCGCCGAGCAGCTCCGCGGCGCCTGGCGAGTCCGGCTCGCCGGACACGACCCCGGCTCCGTCCCCGACGCCGACCCCGCGCACGGTCGTCGAGGAGTTCGACGTTGCGATCGTGCGGGCGAAGATCCAGCGCCGCGAGGTCACGGCGCGCGAGCTTGCCGGCGGGACCGTCGGCTACGTGCGCCTCTCCGGGTTCAGCGACGCAGGGGCAGACGAACTGGAGGCCGCGATCAAGGCCCAGCTCGACAAGGGCATCACGAAGATCGTCCTCGACCTGCGCGGCAACCCGGGCGGGTTCGTGACCGCCGCCCGCGAGGTCGCGAGCGAGTTCATCGGCTCGGGGCCGGTGTTCTGGGAGCGCGACGCGCAGGGCAACGATGTGGCGACCGAGGCGGAGGCGGGCGGCGTCGCCACGGATTCCTCGATCCGGGTCGTCGTGCTGATCGACCGCGGGACCGCGTCCGCCGCCGAGATCGTCGCCGGGGCGCTCCAGGACCGCGGCCGCGCCCAGCTCATCGGCGAGACATCGTTCGGGAAGGGCACGGTCCAGGAGTGGATTCCGCTCGGGGAGCTCGGCGGCGTGAAACTGACGGTGAAAAAGTGGCTCACGCCGAACAAGAACTGGATCCACAAGGTGGGGCTCACGCCGGACATCCCGGTCACGGTGCCGGCCGACACGCCGGCCGACGAGGACCCGGTCCTCGATCGCGCGCTGGAGGTGCTCGCCGGCGGCACGGCAGCATCCGCCCGGCTGCTCGCGGCCGCCTGACGGTCGGCCCTTCGCGGGCGCGTGCCCGCCGCACGCTTGCGCCGGGCGCCCAACTCCGATAGGGTTCGCCGCGAACGAAAGGAGGTGATGTGCAGTGTCGGATCACAGTCGCTGCACCACCTCGCAGGAGATGGCCGTCTAATCGGTCACTCGATGCGGGTGGCAAGCCGCAATCGAACGCCGGTCCTTCGGGACCGGCGTTCGTGCGTTCTCGGACCGGTTACGGGTACGCTTCCGCCCCCATGTCCCAGGAAAAGACCATCGCCGTGAACCGCCGCGCCCGCCACGAGTTCTCGATCGAGGACTCGATGGAGGCCGGCATCGTGCTGTCCGGCACGGAGATCAAGTCGATCCGTGCGGGCAAGGTCAACCTCGCCGACGCCTACGCCCGGATCGAGAAGGGCGAGGCCTGGCTCATCGGTGCCCACATCGCGCCCTGGGAGGGCGGCAACCGCTACAACCATGAGCCGAAGCGCGACCGCAAGCTGCTGCTGCACCGTAGCCAGATCGACCAGCTGCTCGGGAGGACGAAGGCCAAGGGCCTGACCCTCGTGCCGCTGAAGCTCTACATCACCGACCGCGGCAAGGCCAAGCTGGAATTGGGCCTCGGCAAGGGCAAGCAGCTCTACGACCGGCGGCGTGAGATCGCCGCCCGCGATTCCCGCCGCGAGGTCGAGCGCGAGCTCGCGGAGAGCGGCCGCCGCTGATCCCGGCGCCGGTGCAGGCTCAGCGCAGGAAGTACAACCGGCTCAGCGGGACACGCGCCACCGGCTCGGCGGCAAGGGGCCTGCCCGCGAGGCTCACGCGCCCGTCGACCGGGTCGACGTCGACGGGCGCGGTGGCCCGGTTCAGCAGCAGGTCCGCCCGCGTCAGCCCGCGGGTCCCGGCGATCGCCACGATCTCCCGGCCCGTGTCGAGCCGCCGCCGCAGTGCATCGCGATCCGCGGACGAGGAGACAAACAGCGCCGAGACCGAGGGCGCGGCGTGGGCCATGCCGCCCCAGTCGGGCGCGAATCGCGTCGGCTCGGCCCGCTCGACGGTCGCGTTGCCCTCGCCGAGCGGCGCCCACGCCGGGTGGCCGCCCTTCAGCACCAGCTCCGGCTTTGCGCCGAAGGACGCCGGCCGCCACAGCACGATGTCCGCGAGCCGCCCCGGCAGCAGCGATCCGACGTGCGCGGCGACGCCATGGACGATCGCCGGCTCGATCGTCACCTTCGCGAGGTAGCGGAGGACGCGCTCGTTGTCGGCCGTCGGGCGACCGTCGCCGGCGACCGAAGGCGGCGGAGGCGCCGGGAGGCCGGGATGGCCGCTCCCGGCCTCGGTCGATCGCCAGGCCTGCATCGCGTGGGCGAGCTGGAGCGTCCGCCGAACCGTCTCGCCGATCCGGCCCATGCCCTGCGAGTCCGAGTTCACGATCTGGATCGCCCCGAGCTCGTGGAGCGGCCCCTCGGCGGCCATCGTCGCCGGGTGGACCCGCTCGCGGATGAGCTCGAGATCCTCAGCCACGCCGAACGAGGCCCCGTGGTTCAGGACCGTCATCGGCACGCCCTCGTCGACCGCGGCAACGCCCCAGGGGATCGTCGGCGTCGTTGACGAGCAGATGACGTTCGGCTCGCGCACGAGCCCGATGAGGTCCGGCACGTGCCCGCCCCCGGAGCCCTCGACGTGGTACGCGTGGACCGTCCGGCCGGCGATGGCGGCGATGGTGTCCTCGAGCTCGGCCGTCTCGTGGAGGCCGTCGGTATGGAGGCTGACCGCGACATCGTGCGTGTCGGCGAAGCGCAGGGTCGCGTCGATGACCGCGGGGTCGGCGCCATAGTCCTCGTGGATCTTGAAGCCGATCGCGCCGGCCTCCAGGAGGACCTCCAGCGAGGCGGGGTCGGTCGAGCGGGCGTTCGCCTGCAGACCGACGTTCACCGGGAAGCCCTCGAGGCCGCGGAGCGTCCGTTCCATCCGGGCGGGTGGCTCGGTGAAGCCGGCGGTGATCAGGGTGGTGACGCCGCCGGCGAGCGCCGGCGCGATCAGGTTCGGGCTGACGAAGTGGACGTGGCTGTCGACCGCGCCGGGCGTGGCGATGAGGCCGTAGCCGCCGATCGGGCGGGTGTGGGGGCCGATGACGAGGTCGACGCCGTCGCTGCGCTCCGGGTTGCCGGCCCGCCCGACGCCCGCGATGCGCCCCTCCTTGATCCCGAGGTCGGCCTTGATGACGCCGATCGATGGGTCGACGACGACGGCCCCGACGACGACCGCGTCGAGCTCCGACGACCCGGCGCGGCCAGACTGGGTCAGGCCCGGCCGGATGTCCTTCGCGTAGCCCCAGATCGGCTCGTCCCCGAGGGCCTGGCGGTCGTCCTCGACCTCGATCCAGAGGTCCGTGTCGCCGAGGCGGATGCGGTCGCCCTTCGACGGGCCGAAGCGGGCGCGGCGCTCCGCGGCGGAGAGGCGGCTCATCGCGCCGTGCCGTTCCCCTCTGCGCCGGTGTCGCCGTCGTCGCCGCCGAAGCGCACGAGTCGAACGGTGCGCTCCTCGCCCGGCGCCCAGCGCTCGGACGAGCCGGCCTCGATGTCGAGGCGGAAGCCGCGCGCGGCCTCGCGGTCGAAGACCAGCCGCGGGTTGACCCGGTCGAACGGGAAGTGCGACGTGACCCGGATCGCGCGGCGCGACGTGCTCCGGACGGTCAGCTCGCGACGCTCGCGACGCTCGCGGCGCCCGCGCCCGTCGCGCCCGTCCCGCCCGTCGTCGACCCCCTCCTCGACCGCCCCCGGCGCGGGAGCGATCGCCCCTGGCCCGAGCGGATCCGCCGGCGCCCCACGCCCGAGCGGGTCGACCAGCGTGATCAGCCGCGTTCCGTCCTCCAGGAGCATCTCGAGGCTCACGACCTCCACCAGCTCGCGCACGCCGGGCAGCACCTCGTCCGGCGAGACCGCCGCAAGGCCCGCGGCCTCGACGTCCGCGTAGGAACCGCCCGCCCTCGCCGCCTCGAGCATCGCGTCGCAGATCAACGCGACCGCCTCCGGGGCGTTCAGCGCGATCCCGGCCGCGCGGTGCCGTCGCGCCAGCTCGGCCGCTCCGAAGAGGAGCAGCCGCTCCTCCTCCCACGGGGTCAGTCGCATGCCCGGCCTCGCATGGCGAGATCCTAGGGGACTGCAAGAGCCGCGAGACCGGGCCGGTCGATCGCGGGTCGAGATCGTCGATCCGCCGGCGCCACGATGGCCGCGTGACCACGAACCGCCGCTTCAGCGACGCCCGCTCGAGCGAGGAGCGCCGGCCGCTGAACCTCGTCGCGGACGCTGGCGGCGCCGGGTCGGCCGGCTTCGAATTCGCGGTGCTTTCCGATCACTTCCATCCCTGGACCGGCCACCAGGGCCAGTGTCCGTTCGGGCGGCAGCTCGCAGGAGCTGCCGCTGCCATCGTCGTTCGCATCGCTGGCGAAGGTCGACACCGAGGTCGCGCTGGCGGAGCAGATCGCGTGCGGCCCTGACCCCGAGGTCCATCTCGCGAGGATCACGCCCTACCTCGACGCTGGCGTCGATCACGGCGACCTGCACCAGGTCGGGCCGGACCAGGAGGGCTTCGCCCGGTTCGCCGAGACCGAGCTCCTGCCGCGGCTGCGCGGCACCAAGAAGAGGGCGAGGAAAGCGGCATGGCGATGCGACATGCGACCGGCGGCGCCGGTCCCGACTCGGATATTCCTGCCAGTGAAGTTCCAGGGGCAGATTGGGCGGTTGGCGCGACCGGGACCGCCCGGTCCCGGCGTTTCCATTCCCGGCAGGCATGCGAGACCCAGGGGAGACGTCGCCCCGAACGATAGGCGGCGCGGATCGACCGAGAACTTCACCCACAGGAATAGCGGCGGCCAGCCCCAACTGCTGCGATCTCACCTGGAATGCAGCGCGGTGGCGCGCAAGTGCAGCGCGGTGGCGCGCAAGTGCAGCGACGGCAGGGCTAGGCGCCCGCGGCCTCGCTCCGCTCGCGCAGGGCCGCGCGCCGGACGGCACCCGGCAACAGCGCCTGCCGCTCCGCCTCTCCCAGGAGTTCGGCGATCGCGGCCTCGTCGGGCCGGTCGCCTGGCCGGAACGTGAGCCACCGAACCTGGCGGGTGACGCCGGCGCCTTCGAGGACGTCGCGAGGGTCGTCGAGCAGCACGCCGTGCTCGAACCCAATGTGGACGTGGAAGTCCCGCGTCTCGAGCCAGATGAACGCCACGTAGACGGTCCGCCGACCGACAGGCAGGTCGTAGCCGATCAGGCCCCAGCCCGGCCGCACGCGCTCGATCGCGTCCGGCAGCGCCTGCCGCACGATGGCCCTGACGCGCTCGGCGATCTCGACGAGGGGCGGCGGATAGCTCGCCAGGAACGCATCGACCGGGATCTCCTCGCGGGAGGCTCTGGACGGCATGCGGTATCCTAGGCACGAACGCGAACAGCCGTTCGATTCTGTGGGGATGCGTGGTCTCGACAGGGTCTGGCTGTCAGCGGACGCGAGCCGAGGTGCCGTCAGGCCTCGCTAAACAGGCGGCAAAACGAAGTACCTGCCAACAAGCAGTCGACTCTCGCCCTCGCGGCCTAAGGCCGTAAGGTGAGCGTGGAAGCAGCCTCGGTCCCGCGGGCTGTGGAAGCGTCATGCAGCGGGGCTGCAGCCCGGACGAGCGTCGCGTAGTCCGGAGTCAAGCCCGATCTAGGGGCACGTGACTGGGCCTCGGGTGAGGGTGCCGATCCTCGCCCCCGAGGCTGACGAAAACGATCGGACACGCTCGTAG
>DATLYV010000156.1:0-5802 GCA_035574535.1 Binatia bacterium | reverse complement strand
GCGCCCCCGCCTCAGCCCGCCTGGGCCCCGGCCTTGGCGCCCGCCTGCGCGGCCGCGGCCGCGCCGCGCCGGAGCCGCTCCGATGCGACCTGCTCGGCGAGGGCCGCGGTCGTCGGGCCGGAGATGGCGCAAATGAAGGTGGCCGCGTCGATCTCGTAGCCGGTCACCGGGGTGACCGCGGTGACGGTGGCCGTCCGGGGCATCTGCCGGAGGAGCGCGATCTCCCCCACGCCCGAGCCCGGGCCGAGCCGGGTCATTGGCTGGCCCTCGATCGAGACCTCGACGTCGCCCGTCTCGATGACGACGAACGTGTCGCCGGGCTCGCCCTCGCGCATCAGCACCTGGCCCGTGGCTGCCGTGATCGGCCGCATCCCGGCCGCGAGCCGCTCGACGGCGGTCAGCGGCAGCGCCGCGAAGACGTCGACCTTGCGCACCAGCCGCACGACCTCCTCGTCGACCACGCTGACCCGGTCCTCCCGGCCGATGACGCCGTACATGACGAGCGCCACGATCGGCAGGATCGCGCCGCTCACCGCGAGCGCGCCGTTCGGGCCGAAGGCGGAGAGAAGCACCGGCGCGAGCAGGCTGCCGGTCACGAGGCCGGCCCCCGCCACCCCCTCGAACACCGAGAACACGCCCGCCCGCTCCTGGTTGGTCGTGCCGCGCTGCATGGTCGTGATGACCGCGACGTCGAAGACGGCGTTCGAGACCCCGACCGTCAGCATCGCGATGATCGCCACGACAGGATCGACGACCAGCCCGATGACCGCGATCGGCGCGCCCCAGTAGGCGAGCGCGGCGCAGAGCGTCAGGATCAGCTTGTCCGGCCTGGCCGCGGCGGTCGCGAAGACGATCCCGAACAGCCCGCCGAGCCCGAGCGCCGCGTTCAGCAGGCCGACGCCGGGATCGCCCATGTCGAGCAGCTCGACCGACGCGACCACGATCAGCGGGTTCAGCAGGCCGCGCGTGGTGACCTGGAAGTAGACGCCGAGCATCGACCAGCCCGGGACGCGCCGGCGCCGGAGGGCGCGGAGGCCCTCCAGGACGCTGCCGCTGACCGACCGGCGCGTCCCGCCGGACGAGTCCATCGAGTGCTCGAAGCGGAGGCCCAGCACGATCAGCGCGGTCACGAGGAACGCCGCCGCCACGACCCCCGCCGCGACGGCCGGCTGCCCGGCGGCGATGAGCAGACCGACGATGAACGGCCCGACGAACGTCCCGAGCCCCTCGCCCGTGCCCCAGGCCATGTTCGCCGCGACGAGCTCGCCGGGGCTCCGGGCGAACGCGGGCATGAGGGTCGCCGCGGCCGGTCGGACGGGCGCCCCGGCCACGGCCCCGACCGTCGCCAGCACGAACAGCCACACGACGGGCAGGTCCGCGGCGATCACCACGGCGACGAGCGCGGCCGCCAGGGTCCTGAGCAGC
This sequence comes from Binatia bacterium, assembly GCA_035574535.1. Taxonomy (GTDB): domain Bacteria; phylum Chloroflexota; class Limnocylindria; order Limnocylindrales; family CSP1-4; genus UBA5189. Next base: position 4,377 of record DATLYV010000156.1, on the reverse strand, counting down.
CCGAGGGTCAGGAGGAGCTGGCGGCCGCCGAAGCGGCGCACCACCGTGCCGGCCAGCATCCCGGCGACGACCGCGGGGCCCATGCGGATCGCGCCCAGGATGCCCGCGGCGACGACGCCGTCCTGGGCATACACCACCACGAGCAGCACGACGAGGAGCGCCGCGTCCGCGGCGATACCGATCGACCAGACGAGCTCCAGGCGCCGGATCCCGTCGTTCGAGAGCGCCTCCCGGACGGCGGCGACCATCGCGCGGATCGGCTCGAGGAGGCTGCGCATTGAGTCAGCATGCCACCCGCGGGTCCGCGGCGGTCGGTGGCGATCGCGGTCGCTATCCTCGCCGCGTGCACGACAAGGTCGAGATCCTGCGCGGGGTGCCGCTCTTCGCAGACCTCGACGACCGGGCCCTTCAGGCCGTCGCCGTCCTGTCCCGCGAGCAGCAGCGGCGGGCGGGCGAGGTCCTGATGCTCGAGGGCGAGCCCGGCGACGAGTTCTACGTGATCGTCGACGGGACCGTCCGTATCGAGAGGCGCGGCCGGACGATCCGATCGATGACGGCCGGCGGGTTCCTCGGCGAGATCGCGCTGATCGAGCACCGGCCGCGGACGGCGACCGCGACGTGCACCTCGGACGTCACGCTGCTGGCGCTCCGGCAGCACGAGTTCGACCGGCTGCTGGAGACGATGCCGGCCGTCCACGAGCGCATCTGCGCGACGATCGCGCGGCGCGAGCGCGGCGAGCGCGGCTCGCCCGAGGGCTCTGTCTAGCTGTCGTTCCCTCCGCCTCGGTCTAGCTCGTCGTCCGCGCCTCGGTCGGCTCGGCGTTCGCCTCCGGGTTCGCCTCGGGGCGTCCCTCGGTGCGGGCGATCCAGGCCTCGACCAGGTCCTGCAGGATCGCGAGGCTGACCGCGCCGGAGCCGAGCACCGTGTCGTGGAAGGTCCTGATGTCGAACCGCCGCCCGAGGCGCCGCTCGGCCGCCTCGCGCAGGCGCAGGATCTCGAGCTGGCCGGTCTTGTAGGCCAGCGCCTGGGCCGGCATGTAGATGTACCGGTCGACCTCGTTGACGATGTTGTTCTCGCCGAGCGCGGTGTGCGCCTTCAGGAAGTCGATCGCCTGCTCGCGTGTCCAGCCGAGCGCGTGCATGCCCGTGTCGACCACCAGCCGCCCGGCACGCCAGGCGTCGTAGGAGAGGATCCCGAAGCGGTCCATGTCGGACGAGTAGAGGCCCATCTCGTCCGAGAGGCGCTCTGTATACAGTCCCCAGCCCTCGGCGAACGCCGTCGAGCCGAGCGCGCGCTGGAAGGCCGGCAGGTCCGGCAGCTCCTGCGCGATCGCGATCTGGAGGTGGTGCCCCGGGATCGACTCGTGGAAGGCCAGGGCCTCGGCCTCGTAGCGCGGGCGGGTCTCGGGTGCGTAGAGGTTGATGTAGTAGCGGCCCGGCCGGCTCCCATCCATCGCCGGCCACGAGTAGTAGGCGATCGTCTGGTGCTGCTCGCTGTGGCTCGGGACCGGCACGACCACGCACGCGGCGCCGGGAATCCGCCCGAACCAGTCGCCGAGCGAGGCCTGCGCCCGCTCGAGCGAGCGCTTCGCGGTCTCGAACACCTCGTCCGCGGTCTCGAAGCGGAGGCGCGGGTCGTCGCGCAGCGCGGCCAGCGTGCTCGCGAGGTCCTTCGTGCCCAGCACGCGCCCGCCCAGCTCGACAACCTCGCGATCGATCCGCTCGATCTCCGCGAGGCCGGTCGCGTGGATCGCCTCGGGCTCGATCTCGAGGGTGGTGTGGACCCGGATGAGGTCGCGGTAGGCCTGCTCGCCGCCCGGGACGTGGAGCAACCCCGGCCGATCGTCGGGCCGAGCCAGCGGCCTGATGCGCTCCGCGAGGGTCTCGCGGAACCGCCCGAACGCCGGCACGGCCACGTCGACGACGGCGGCGAGGAGGTCGCGCCGGAACCGCTCGAGGTCGGCCGCTGACCAGTCGTCGTGCTCCGCCTGCGCGGGGGCCGCGAGCTTCCAGGCCTCCGGCGGCTGCGCCAGCAGCCTGTCGAGCACGTCGACCACCCGCTCGACCGGCTTCGCCGCGGCGACCTTGCCGTCCGCGGCGGACTCGAGGAGGTTGCCGCGGAGGTCGTCGATCAGCTTCCCGGCCGCGTTCCAGCGCGCGACGAGGTTGCGGCCGTCCTCGGGCGTCCGGATCGTGTGGTAGTCGACCAGGTCGAGCAGCCACACGACCGGCCCGAACAGCGGGTCGACCGTCCATTCGTGGATCCGCGTCCGCAGCGTCCGGGCCTCGCCCTCGGCCTCGTCGATCAGCATCCGGCGGGTGACGCGCTGGCCTGCGTCGAGGCCGGCCTCGTCGATCGCGCGCGCCGCGGCCGCGATCTCGTCGAAGAACCGGAGCTTCGCCTCGATCGCGGGCTGGGACGCGTCCGGCAGGCGATCGTCGTGGCGGCGGTCGCCGATGATCGTCGCCCACGTCGGGTTCAGCTCGAGGTACGTCTCCCAGAACCGGTCCGCGAGGGCGCGAAGCGCGGCGGGGGCATCGGGGTAGGCGGGGGCGTCGGGGGCGGCGTTGGCGGCGCCCGCCGAAGTCGTCTCTGGCATCCGTGGAGCGTAGCCGCTAGTCGAGGCAGGGCCCCGTGGAGGCCGGCGCCCACGCCCCGATCGCCGGCGCGACCCGGCCCTGGACGGCGAGCGGCGACAGGGCGTAGCCGACGTTCGGGTCGACCCGGGATTCCGCGAACACGACGCCGCCGACCGTGCCGTCCTGCAGCACGAACGGCCCACCGCTGTCGCCCGGGACGACCTGCGCCCGGAGCTCGATGATCCGTCGTTGGACGCGGCCCGTCCGGGTGACGTCGAGGCCGGTCGCGACGTACGTCGCCGCAACCGTCGCCCGCTCGACCGTCTTGTCGCGTCCGCCCGGGAAGCCCACCGTCGCGCCGATCGCACCGCGCCCCGGCTCCTCCGTCGTGAACTGCAGCGCCGGAACGTCGACGCCGGCGGCCCAGAGGACCGCGATGTCGAGCTCGAAGTCGACGAGGACGGGCGTGGCGACGAACGAGTCGTTCGAGGTCTGGACGATGACGCTGTCCGCGCCGGCGATGACGTGGGCGTTGGTCACGAGGTAGCCCGGCCCGACCGCGAAGGACGACCCGCTCGCGCGGTTGCGGCAGCCGTCGGCGATCACCCGCAGCACCGAGGGCGCGGCCCGCTCCCCGATCTCGCGCGCGACCTCGTCCGACGGGAGGTCGATGGCGGGCGCGGGCAGCTGCTCGAGGCCGATGAAGACGTTCGGGAGACCGGCGTCGTCGAAGACCTGCCCGAGCTGGAGGACGATCTCGGTCGGGGGCGGGAGGAGCGCGTCGACGGCCCGCAGGGCAGTCGATCGCTGGGCGATCTGGCTGAGCGTCGGGAACGGGCCCGAGGCGATGACGCCGCCCGCGAGCCACAGGATGAGAATCGACTGCGCGGCCCCGACGATCGCCCCGCCCGCGCGGTCCAGGGCGCCGAGCAGGCCCGACCCAAGCCGCCGCGACACCTCGCGTCCGATCGTCGCGCCGATCGCCTCGCCGATCCCGACCAGGCCGAGGAGCACGCTGAGCACGATCACGGCCCGGAGGACCGGCGAGAGGTCGTCCAGCAGCGGCGCGAAGACCGGCAGGATCGCGATCCCGGCGATCGCGGACAGCGCCGCCCCGGTCAGGCCGAGGAGCTGGGGCACCGCCCCGGAACGGATGCCGAGGATGACGGCCACGACCAGGAGCAGGACCGCGACCGCGTCCAGCAGATTCACCGCCGGATCGTGCCAGAAAGCCTCCCGCGGGGCGTGTCAGCGGCCGATTCGAAGCCCGCCGCGGCCCGACCAGCGGGCTTGCAGTCGCTTCCGGAACGCTCGGCGCGGCCGTCGGCGCCCGGCCGCTACTCGACCTCGAGCGTGATCGTCGGGGCGTCGCCCGTCGCAGAGATCTTCCAGCTGCCCGCGTCGAGAACACCGAGGTCGACGGCCGTGGCGTGCAGCTCGGCGATCTCGATGCACATCTGGTCGCCGGGCGCGGAGCCCTCGAAGACCGTGATGTCGACCGTCTTCGCGGCGTCGTCGCGGACGACCTTCACCGAATCGAGCTGGTTGCACGGCGCGACCCCGCTCCACCAGCGCAGGTCGACGTAGGTGTGGCCGTCGTCGCCGACCGCGGCGCGGACCAGCTGGACATTGACCTCGTGGCGGTTGATCAGGTTCTTGACCGGGGTGAGGTAATTCGCGTCGCCGAAGAGCGTCTCGTCCGGCACGGGGACGATCGGGAGGTCGATGCCGGGAGGAAGGATGCCGGTCCCGGGGTCGCCGCCGGCGCCGCCACCCGGGTCCGTGTCGTTGCCGCCG
>DATLYV010000155.1:0-7183 GCA_035574535.1 Binatia bacterium | reverse complement strand
GCCGTTCGCGCTGCGTAGCCGCCACTCCGCGTCGCGCGCCACGAGTTTGGAAGGACCCTTCTCCTCGTGATGCCTCTGGGGTAATCGCGCGGCGCGGGGCGGCTGGTGATCGGCGGATAAGGGGTAATCACGCGGCGCGGGGCGGCTGGTGATCGGCGGATAAGCGGCGGTCGCTTCGATCGAACCATGTCGCATCGATACGGCCTTCTCGACCGGCCGACGCGAGACGCCCTCGTGGCGCTCGGGGCGGTCCTTCGTGAGCTGCGCCTGGAGCGCGGGCTGAGCCAACGGTCGCTGGCGGCGCGGGCCGGGCTTTCCCAGGCGACGGTGTCGCGTCTCGAGGCCGGCAAGGCGGCCGGCGTTCGGGCCGCATGGATCGCACGCCTGCTCGCCGGCCTCGACGAGCAGACGACCTCGCAGCCGGACGACCAGCACCTGCTCGAGCGCAATCACGGCTTCCGCAAGCTTCGGGCGGCCTTCGACGCGGGGCATGGTGCGGCGCGCGCGAGGGCTCGGGAGCTCGAACGTCGCCGATCGGTGGCCGAGCTGCTGCTTCGCCACGACATCGAGCAGCGAGATCGTGAGCTCAAGGCCGCGCTCGAATGGGAGGACGCCGGCGGGCGGCCTGACGCCCTGATGCGCCCATGGCTCGACAACGAGGACGACGACCCTGACCACGAAGCAGCGCCGTCCGGTTGATGCCACGACGGTGCGTCCGAACGCTCGACCGAAACCGCAAGATCCCGGCGTGATTACCCCAGAGGCATCGCAAACAAGAGGGGCGGCTCCATGTCTCAGGCGCCATGCGGCGTCGAGGGCGGCGGCCGGGTCGGGCTCGGGAATGCGGGACAGGACGGTAATGTCGTCGACGGTGATCGCGGGCATCTGGCGAATGATTGACGAGTCAACGACTGTCGACGGTTGGCCCGCAACCGGCCGGAGGGCGGCGCCGAGTTCGGCTTCAGCCTCCTGCCCTACTCCGCCGACGACGGACGGGGGAACGGCAAGTCGGCCCGCGAGAACGTCGCCGGGGTCCTGTCCCAGAGCGCCTGAGTCGCTGCGGCGCGGCGGCGCGCGCGTCAGCCGCCGATGGCCAGGTTGATCTTGATCCCGAGGCCGATCCAGAGCACGCCCCACACCACCGCCCCGACCAGGGCGATGATGATCCGGGCCATGACCTGGTCGACCGGCGAGGCGTCCTCTGCCACCCGCTCGGAGAACGCCGCGAGCGCGACGATCAGGAACCCGATCAGCCCGCCGAGCAGCACGCCGAAGAACAGCATCCCGAGCACGCCACCGGTGACGGCGAGGAACTGGGTGACCGTGGCATTGTCGCGACGCCCGAGGCGCCGGTCGCTCGCGACCTTCCCGATGACGATGCCGGTGAGGATCGCGAACGGCCAGGCGAGGGCCGTGAAGATCGCGACCACGCCGATCGCGACCCCGATGACGAGGTAGTACGGGATGTTCAGCCGCGCGTGCGTCCCGGCGCCGGTGGGGCCCGCGGAGCCCGGCGCCGGCGCCTCGGGGCGCAGCGGCAGCGGCGGTCGATCGCCGATGCCGGGAGCGGGATCCATCGACATGTCATCGACCTCCCTGCGGGTGTGCGCGACAGCCTACGCCCCGCGGCACGCGACGCAACGCGCCGGCGGTCGAAAGCTCGCCCTGGCAGGGCGCGATTCGCCGATCCTTGGCAGGATGCGCGGATGACTGTCGCATCGTCCGCGCTCCAGGACCGTATCGCCGGCCTCCGCACGGAGGTCGACGGCGCGGTCATCCTCCCCGGCGACCCCACCTACGATGCCGCCCGCACCATCGTCATGGGCGGCTTCGACATGCACCCCGCCGCGATCGTCCAGGTCGCGAACGCATCGGACATCCAGCGCACCGTGGATGCGGCGCGCGAGACCGGCGCGGAACTCGCGGTGCGCAGCGGCGGGCACTCCGGCGCCGGCTACGGCTCGACCGAGGGCGGCCTCGTCATCGACCTCCGGAACATGGCCTCGATCGAGGTCGACCCGGCGGCGAAGACCCTCTGGGCCGAGGCCGGCGCCACGGCCGGCGAGGTCACGAAGGCGGCCGGCGAGCACGGCCTCGCGATCGGCTTCGGCGACACCGGCACGGTCGGCATCGGGGGGATCACGACCGGCGGCGGCATCGGCTACCTCGTCCGCAAGCACGGCCTGACGATCGACAACCTCCTGGCGGTCGAGATCGTCACCGCCGACGGCGAGCTCCGCCGCGCCGACGCCGAGACGAACCCGGACCTGTTCTGGGCGGTCCGCGGCGGCGGCGGCAACTTCGGCGTCGTCACGCGGTTCCAGTACAAGCTTGCTGACCTCCCCCGGATCGTCGGCGGGATGCTGTTCCTGCCGGCCACCGCGGCAATCATCGACGGCTTCGTCCGGCTCGCGGACGAGGCGCCGGAGGAGCTCTCGACGATCGCCAACGTCATGCCCTGCCCGCCGATGCCGATGGTCGACGAGGCCTGGCACGGCAGGCTCGTCGTCTTCGGGATCCTCTGCTACGCCGGCGACCCCGAGGCCGGGCAGGCGGCGCTGCAGCCGTTCCGCGACCTCGCGAGGCTCGCCGGCATGGACGCCCCGGTCGCCGACCTCACCCGCCCCATGCCCTACCCCGAGATCTACGGCCCGGAGCCCGGCGAGGGCGAGGAGTACCACCCGCTCGCGGTCAGCTACAACCTGCTGCTCGACACGTTCGATCCCGGCGCCGCCGAGATCATCATGGACCACCTGGAGCGGTCGGACGCCCCGATGCGGGCCGCGCAGCTCCGGGTCATGGGCGGCGCGATGGCCCGCGTCCCGTGGGACGCCACGGCCTTCGCGCACCGCCGCTACAAGCTCCTCGTGAACGTGGCCGCGTTCTACGCGGACGAGGCGGACCGCGCCGCGAAGGAGGCCTGGATGGACGCGTTCGTCGCCGACCTCCGCAAGGCCGGCGACGCGACCACGCAATGCGCCTACGTGAACTTCGTGAACCTCGAGCCGCCCGAGCGCATCCACGACATCTACCCGGACGCGACGCTGGCGCGCCTGCGCGAAATCAAGCGCCGCTACGATCCGACCAACCTGTTCCACCGCAACCAGAACATCGCCCCGGCCTGATCGGCCCCAGCACCCGATCGGCCCCAACGCAGGAGATCGCGCCCATGCCCGGCTTCGACCTGATCGGCTGGATCATCATCGGCCTCCTCGCCGGCGGCATCTCCGGCTGGTTTGTCGGGACGAAGAGCGTCCAGGGCTGCCTGCCGACGATCGTCGTCGGCATCCTGGGTGCCGTCGTCGGCGGCTGGCTCGCCCGGAGCATCAACAACGAGCCGGCGACTGGCTTCATCGGCGCGCTCGCCTTCGCGATCCTCGGGGCGATCGTCGTCCGCCTGGTGCTCCGGGCCCTCGAGGGCGGCGGACGGCGCTGACCGCCACGCTTATCAGGGCAGCTCCGGGTGGGCCGCCTCCCAGAACTCGGGGGTCGCCACCTCGACGAACAGCACGAGCTGGCCGTCGACGTTGACGCGATACGTCACGACAACGAGCGAGCCGTCGGTCGAGGTCGCCCGGACGTACTCGTCGCCGAGACTCCCGGCGAGCCACCGCAGCATCTCGCCGCCGCGCGCCTCGCCGAGCATCGCCCCGAGGTAGCCGGCGAGCGGCTCCAGCGCCTCCTCGACGGGCACCATCTGCTCGCCCGGCGCGCCGCGGATGCTGGCGTAGCCGTCGACCAGGCGGCCCTGCGCGTCCGTGAAGACCCCGACCACACGGACGCGGCCGTTCGACTCGGTCCGCTCGCACCAGCGCTGGAGGTGATCGAGCGGCGGCTCCGCGGCGGGCACAGGGTCGACGCAGGCGAAGCCGATCGACTCGTAGTAGCCGAGGACCGATTCCGCGTCGAAGGCGAAGCCCGTGGCCGGGACCTCGACCGTGCCGGTCGCGTCGGGCGTGCCCGGAGCGCCCGACGCGGCGGGCGGCGTCGGCGCGGGCGTCGCGATCGGCGGGAACGCGACGGACGGCACCGCGACGGACGGCGCCGCGACCGACGGCCCCGGGACCGAGGGCGCCAACGTGCCGCAGCCGGCGAGGGCCAACGGCAGCCCGAACGCGAAGACGGCGGCCCGGAGCCAGCGCGGCTCGAGGATTCGGCGCACCGCCGCATCTTGGCCCACGGACCGCCGGACCGCGAGCCCGAACGGAATGCCCGCCCGTTCGTTATGCCATCTGCAGACCCCAATACGCAGAGGGACAGCATGCGTCGAGCACTCACCACGACGGCGGGCACGATCGCGATCGGGGCGCTATCGGCGTCGGTCGCCCTCGCGGGCGGCGGCGTCTCCGACGTGGCCAAGGGCCACGGCGAGGCGGTCTCCGAGGTCGCGAAGGCCGTCGAGGCCCTCGAGGAGCAGTCGCACGGCCAGGCGGTCTCCGCCATCGCGAAGCAGCATGGCGCGGCCGTTTCGGAGGCCGCGAAGGCCATGGCCGCCGAGAAGGCCGCAGCGGGCAAGGCGAAGGGCCTCGCGGCGTCGTCCGCGAAGCGCAACAACCGGGACTGAGCTCCGGTCGCGCAGCCGCGCGCAGCGCGCCGATCGAAGGCCTCCCACCGGGGAGGTCTTCGCGGAGGAATTCCTGTTTCCGGGGCGTGGCGGACGGGCTCCAGACGGAGCCCGCGCCGCTCGCCCACATCACCGCGATCCGCCTGCCCCCGCACGACGCCCGAAGAGCTGCGTGAGGCGCTCTCGGTCGTCTACGGGACCTACCGCCGGCGCCCCGCGGAGCTGGCCGCCGCGGCGCGCGGGGCCGCGGCTCAGGGACAGTCGCCGCCGACCTCCCAATCGAAGGCGTAGCGCACCAGGTCGGCGTCCTGGTCGCGTCCGCTCCCGCCTTTGCTCGTCGTCGCGGAATACGTGTGCGTCTTCTCCTCGAGCTCCATGTGGGCCTGCCCGGTCACCGGGTCGATGTCGAGCGTGGCCTCGCCGAAGGCAAGCCCGACGACGTAGATCGTCACGCCCTGGATCGTCCCGGTCTGCGTGGTGTTGTAGCCGAACGTGCCGGTGCGCTCGTCGGCGCCGATGGTGATCGTCCAGCGCTGCTCGCCGGCGAAGGCGCCGACCTTGTAGGTGCCGTCGATGACCCAGTCGCCGGGCGGATCGCCGCACTTCAGGCCCTTCAGGCGGCCGCCGAAGTTCGCGCCGTCGATGAACCAGCCGCCCGCGACGGTGAACGTGATGTCCAGCGTGCCGATACCGCGGTTGGAGGTTGTGGTGAGCGAGACGGTGCCCTGGTCGTCGAGGTTTGGCCCTGCCTTGAAGCTCAGGAGCATCGGCGAGGGAACCTCGACGTCGACCGGGTCGAGCGAGGCCGTGCCGGCGAAGGCCGAGTGGATGGGCTTCGTGAGCTCGACGCCCTCGACCTTGTGCCAGACCCGCGCCTCGAACTGGACCGTCTCGTTCTTCTTGACCTTGCGCGTCTGCTCCGTGGCCCGGATCTCCACGCAGTTGCCGCCGCGCCAATGGTCCTGTGCCCGCGTTGCCACGACGTAGGTGGCCACGCCCATGGTCGAGCCCACCTGGCGTGCGGCGGCGGTCGCCTCGGCCTCCGTGAGCGGCTCCCCGCTCTCCTCGAGGATGCGTCCGCGCTCCGAGCCCCGGCCCGCGTCGATGATCCCGGCACGGCTGACCGGGGCCGTGAAGCCGGCGGTGACGACGGATCGGCGCGGGCCGCGGCCCGGGCCGGCGGTGGTCTGGGTCGACGTGCCGTCACCGGTCACGGACTGGATCCAGGCGTCGTCGCCGACCGTGACCTCGACGTCGGACTCCACCTCGACTACCCCGGCGCCGTCCGCCGACGTCCCGCCCTCGACGCGCATCGAGACGTGGCCCCTGGCCTTGCCGCTCGAGTCCGGACAGAGGTCGAGCTTGATCGTGCCCCGCGACAGGAACCGCGCCGTCCGCAGGACCGCCCCGGAGGTCGCGTTGGTGACCGTGACGTCGACGCTGAGCGACACGTCGGCGGAGAGCTGGGAGCCCGAGGAACCGAACTGGATGGTTGTCGCGACGCGGGCCGTAGACGTCTCGCCGTTCGCAGTCTGGGACTGCGTCGAGTCGAGGTCGATGTTCGCGCCCGAGGAATTCGATGGCGTGGAGAACATCGTGAACGCCGCCGCGAGTGCGAGCCCGACGACCCCGGCGTTCGCGAGCGAGTCCACGTCGAACGGCAGCGGGGCAGTGTCGACCGAGGCGAGCAGGATCGGCCCGGCGGACGTGACGCCGGCCTCGGCGAGGGCCTTCGCGAGCTCGCCGCGGAGCTGCTCCTCGACCCACGTCCACGTCCCGGCGCCGAGGTGCTCGGGGATGCCGGCGGCCGCGGCCACGGCGGCGGCCTGCTCGTTTTCGAAGGCGGCGACATCGGACACGGAGGTCAGCTTCGCCGCCGCCAGGGCTCCCGAGGTCAACCCGGACGCGGCGGACGGACCCGGGCTCGTGCCGGCGCTCGAGGTGCCGCCTGGGCCCGTCGCAGCCGGGCCGCCCGTTCCACCGGGCGCGGCCGGCCCGCAGGCGACGAGCACGGTTACGACGGCGATGACCGCGAGGCCGCGGTGGGCAGGGAGCGGGAGGAGCTCGCGATTCGTGGGCATGGCCGAAAGGGTGGCGCGCGCCGCTTCGCCGCCACATCGTGCGATTGCGCCAATTTCGGCCCGGCGGTGACTCCGCGTCCTGTGGTCGGCGTGCCCGGACGACTCCTCCTCGTCAAATGTCGGCGCCCCGCGGCGCGAAGGACCTCCTCCCCTCGCCTCCTCGTCAGATATCGCCGTGAGCGATGCCGAGGGGCCGATCGGGCCGAGTTCCTGACGCCTAGCGCCACCAGCAATCGCCGACGAGTCGCGGGCCGGGCGAAGCACGGTCTGGGCCGCCCCGGGGCGCCCTCGCCACGTTCAACGACGCGGCGTTTGGCCTCCGACTCGTGCCCGACGAGCTGCCGAACGGTCGCTCCGGGCCAGCCAGAGGCCCTCCGCGCGGTCGCGCATTGCTGGTGGCAATATCCGAGTGGAAGTCGGGCCGTCGCGCCGCTTCGCATCGCTGGTGGTGATATCCGAAAGGGAGTCGGCGCAGCGCGGGCGGGCGTGGGGGCGGCCTTTGCGCGCGGGTGGGCGCACGGCGCCGGGCGTGGCGCGG
>DATLYV010000154.1:0-2609 GCA_035574535.1 Binatia bacterium | reverse complement strand
GCGACGGCATCGGCGTTGCGGGCGCCGGTGAGGCAGAGGCGAGCGCGGCCGGCGGCAGCGTCGCGAAGACCGGCAGCTGCAGCCCGCCCCTGGCCCCGACGAAGGCGATCGCGAAGACCGCGCAGGCCGCCGTGAAGACGGCGGAGACGACGATGGCCGGCGTGATGCCGCGGCGGCTCGCGGGCGCGCTCGGGTCCTCCACTCCCCTCCTCTCCACGGTCCCTGTTGGCGACTCTAGTACCTTTTCCCAGTGGCCGCGCGCCTCGGGGGAGTGCTAGGCTGCGCCGACCTTCTCGCCGGCGCGCTGCCGATGGGAGAGAGCATGGAGGCGTCCAGCGAGTCGATGGCTCTGCCGCTCCCGGTCGAAGCAGGCGTCATGCTGCCCGATCCGTCGCACCTCGCTCCGCACCGGATAAAGCGCTGCACGTTCCGGCGGCTGATCAGGGTCGAGCCGAAGGGCGAGCGGCGCTATGACGTCGAGTGCCTCTACCCGGACCGCACGCTGGCCATCCCGCTCGGCGACCTCGACGCCGCCACGCCGATCTGCAACGCCTGCACGGCGGCGCACATCTTCCGACCGGACGAGGATTAGCCGCCCGACCGGACGAGGACGAGCCGCCGACCTCCAGCCCGGTCCTACACCATGTGGGGTCGCGGGATGTCCGGATCGCCGTCGTCTCGCGGATCCTCCGGCGCGATCGCGATCTCCTCCTGGCACGTCGTGCAACGGAAGATCCGCGCACCCTTCAGCCAGGCCCGCTCGGGATCGTGGCCGGCGACATCGTGATCGACGGGGGTCATCGGCGACCAACGGTCCTCGCCGTGCCAGTGCATGAGCCTGAGACCGCCCGGGCTATCGAACATCGGCGACTCCTCTGCTGGCCCGCCCGGCTGATGGTCCGCGCGGGCCCGTTGCCGCGCAGCGTACGGCAGCGGGCGCGCCGTGGCATGGCGAGCGTCGGGCCTGGGTCGAAGAGAGCGTCAGCGAGCGCGACCTGTAAGCCGAGTTCTGTACCCCGCCTCGAGGGCGGGGCGATGGCCATCCATCTGAGGCCGTCGGTTGCCCGACGGCTCTTGCGGCCGACCCGAGGGCTGGGCAGCGCGTCCCTTGCCGGCAAAGCCGACTGGTCGCCCTCCTATTTGGCCTTGCTCCGGGTAGAGCTTGCCGCGTTTCACTCCGACGACGGCTCGCGCCGCCGGCATCGTCACTGTGGCGCTGGTCCTCGCCTCGCGGCGGACGGGCGTTACCCGCTACCTCGCGCTGTGGAGCTCGGACTTTCCTCACGCCGATGCGGTTGCCCGATCGGCGCGCGGCCATCCGGCCGCCTCGCTGACAGCTTCGATTCTACTCGCCAACCCGGTTCGACCAGTCCCAGGAACCCTCGGCGAGCTCGCTGTGGTGCTCCCTGATCGCCACCTGTCGGCTGGAACCGACATCCGACGCCCGGCTTTCGCGGACGTCCGTGGCGATCCTCGGATCGGGCCTCGAACGTCGACGAGGGCCGACAGACGACGGCTGGCAGCCCCGTCCCGGGCGACGAGCGGTCGAGACGTGGGCGCCTGACGGCCGGGCGTGCCGGTTCCTTCGACGGATGTCGGTTACGGCCGACGACAGCCGAGGTACGCCCTTGCGTCGGTCGGGGGTGGCGCATTCCGCGGGGACTCGCGTGGGCGCGGCGTCGCGTTGCGTCGCCACCTCGTGTGGGGCATGGCGTCGCGTTGAGGGTCGCCACCGGGGCGGGGCGTCGCGTTGCGTCGCGACCTCGCGTGGGGCGCGGACGGGCGTCGGCAAGGCGCGGGGGCGCGCCCGACCGTTCCTATGCCCCGGGTCGGCGGACGACCGAGGCCGGGCCGCCGGCCATGACCCGGTCGATGGCCTCGTTGCACATCGCGTCGGCGAGGGAGTTCTGGGCCCGCGGAACATGCGCCGCGACCCAGCCGTCGGGCAGGGTCCGGAGACGCTGCAGGGCCTCGGCCCAGAGCGGGCGGAGCTTCGGGTCCTTCACCCGCCAGCGGCCGGCGAGCTGCTCGACGATCAGCTTGGAGTCGAGGAGGAGCTCGAGGCGTCTGGCGCCCAGCTCCTGCGCGAGCGCGATCGCCCGCACGACGGCCGTGTACTCGGCGACGTTGTTCGTCTGGACGCCGAGGTAGTCGGAGATCGAGGCGTCGGGGACAGCGCGGGGGTCGCGGGCGTCCGGGCGATCCAGGGACAGCAGGACCGCGCCCGCTGACGCGGGTCCGGGGTTGCCACGGGCGGCCCCGTCGGTGCGGACGACGAACCCGGTCCGGGACGGGGTGCCTGGTCCGGGCGCGGTGCGATCGCCGGGCAAGGGCGCGACTGGGTCGGGGTCCGGTGCGGGCTCGGGGTCGCTGAGGCCCAACGTCAGCGGCGGCTCGCGCACCGAGCCGCGCTCAGCTTCCGGAGGGCGTCTCGTCGCCCGCGTCAGAGCCGCGCGATCCGCGCTTCGGGCGGGCCTTCGCGGTCCGCTTGCTCGCGGCGGTGACCAGCTTCGGCGACCCGAGGTCCGCCGCCGCGGGCACGCCCCCGGCCTGCTCCTCCGGCTCGGTCACGCCCGTGGCCATCGGCTCGCCGGCCGGCGTCCCGGCCG
>DATLYV010000153.1:0-7334 GCA_035574535.1 Binatia bacterium | reverse complement strand
GCTGCCGGGCCGGGCCGGGCCGCGCTGCCGCGAGCTCAGCTCGCCGTCAGCGTCCCGCGCATGTTCGGGTGGAGGTCGCAGACGAACGCGTACCTGCCGGCCGCGAGGGCCGGGACCGGGTACCAGCGCGTCGAGGGGCCGGCGAAGAGGACGCCCTCGAAGAGCCGGATGGCCCCCGCCTGCCCGAGCTCGCCCGAGAGGATCGAGACGTTGTGGCTGACGGTCTCGAGGTTCTCGAAGATGAGGATGAACGGCGTGCCGGCCGCCACCTCGAGCGAATCCCGATCGAACGCGATGTCCCTCGCGACCAGCTTCGGGCTGTTCGGGTTGAGCGAGGGCGGTGGGGACTCGAAGCCGAGGGGCGTGCTCTCGCGGCAGCCGGCGAGGGCCACCGCGGCGAGGACCACCGCCGCGAGGGTGGCCAGGACCGGGCGGGCGGTCAGGGCGGTCCGTCCGGTTCGGGCGGTCCGTCGGGCGCGGGTGGGTCGTGGTCGAGGGCGCATCGAGCAATCTCCGTCAGGCGTGCCGCAGCTGGCGCAGCAGTCGACCGAACCGGGCGAGCGGGCTTCCATCGTAGGGCCCGAAAGCCGGCTCAGGGCGGGGGTGGCGCCTCCTCGCGGGCCACGTCCCCGGAGACGAACGCGTCCATGAGGTCGCCGTATCCGGGGAGGCCGCGCGTGTAGCCGAGGGCCCAGAACCCGCCACCGGCGAGCCCCTGGTCGCGGGCGAGCGCGAGCTTCGAGCGCAGCGTGGCCGGCGTGTCGTAGTAGGTGATGAGCCACTCGTCGCCGTCCTCGACCGCGAACCACTCGGCGACCTCGACCGGATCGTGGGTCGAGGCGAACGCGGGATCGGTCAGCGTCTCGAGGTTCTCGTTGGGCAGCCACGCGATGCCGTCGCCCACGACCGGCGAGAAGCGGTCCGGCCCGAGGGTCCGCCAGCGCATCCCGTACAGCGGCAGCCCGAGGAAGATCCGGTCGCGCGGCACGCCGGCCTCGACGTAGCGCTCGATCGACCAGCGGAGGGTCGCGATCCCGTCGAGGCGGTCGACCGGGGCGCTCGCCCCGGGCGGCGAGCCGGACCAGTGGTAGTCGTAGCCCATGAGGAAGATGCGGTCGACGCCGGCCGCGGCGGCGACGGCCGCGTTGGCGACGCCGCGCTCGCCGGCCTCCGTCGCGACGCTCACCTGCGCGTCCGCTCGCGCCTCGCGCAGGGCGGCCCGGAGCGCGGTCAGGAACGCGCCATAGGCCCCGCGATCGAGCGGGTCGAGGCGCTCGACGTCGACGTTGATGCCGTCGACACCCAGCTCGACCGCCAGGTCGACCAGCTCGCGGACGGTCCGTTGCCACGGTGGCGGGGTGGGGGCCGGGGAGGCGGTCGAATCGGTCGATGCGATCGCGGTGCCTCCCGGGGCCGGCGTCGCCCCGGAGCCCGGGAGCCGCCCGAAGAACCGCCCATTCCGCACCGGACCGAAGCTCGTGAAGACCAGCTCGACGCGCGCGCCACGGTCGTGGGCCTCGCGGATCAGCCGCCGGCCGACATCGCTGGTGATGCGGCGGTAGCCGGTCGGGTTCGGGTTCAGCGAGCCGTTGCGGCGCGCGCTGACGGAGAACAGCGCGAGGGTCGTGACGGGCGTCGAGCGGAGGTGCTCGGCGACGGCGCCGTTCATCTGCCAGTAGGGGAGGTAGCCGTAGAGCTCCGTGCCGCCGAGGCCCGGACGGGGCGTCGGGCTCGGCTCGGGGAGCGGCGGGCCCTGGGTCGCGGCCGTGTCCGGCGGCGTCGGGGTCGGCAGGCCGTTCCGGGGCGGGGGAGCGAGGCTGCCCATCAGCGCGAACGCCCCGACGGCGACCGCGGCCGCGACGGCCAGGGGGACGATGACGCGCGCGCGGCCGGACATCGGGCGAAAGCCTAGCGCGGCTCCCTCCCCGGACCGCTACCGTTGCGCCATGACCGACGAGGAGCTCCTCGCCGTCGCGATCGAGCAGGCCCGGATCGGGCGGGCCGAGGGCGGCGTGCCGATCGGCGCGGCGATCGCGATCGACGGCCGGGTCGTCGGGGCGGGGCGGAACCGGCGGGTCCAGCTCGGGAGCGCGATCCGGCACGGCGAGACCGACGCGCTCGAGGTCGCCGGGCGGCTGCCGGCCTCGCAGTACCGGCGGGCCACAATGGCCACGACGCTCTCGCCGTGCGACATGTGCACCGGCGCGATCCTGCTGTACGAGATCCCGCGCGTTCTGATCGCCGAGCACCGGACCTTCCACGGCGGCGAGGACTACCTGCGCTCGCGCGGCGTCGAGGTCGTCAACTTCGACCTCGCCGAGGCCTATGAGCTCATGCAGGCGTTCATTGCCGAGCATCCCGACATCTGGAACGAGGACATCGGGGAGGAGTAGGTGCACCCGACCGACGACGCCCGAACGGTCCGGCTCGCGACCGCGATCGCGTTCCGGGCGTCGATCGTCGTGATCTTCGTGGCATTCGTCGCGTGGTGGATCTACCTCGTCCGCGACGTCCTCGCGCTCGGGCTCCTCGCGGCGATCATCGCCGCGGCCATCCACGCGCCCGTGGAGGCGCTCGAGCACCGGGGCGTGCGGCGCGTGCTCGCGGTGATCGTCGTCTACCTCGCCGTCATCGTCGTGGTGGGCGTGCTGCTGGCGCTGCTCGTGCCGCCGCTCGTCAACGAGGCCCGCGAGTTCGCGCAGGACCTGCCGGCGCTCATCGGCCAGCTGTCGACCGAGATCAACGCGCTGCTCGCCCAGCTCGGCCTGTCCACGAGCGGCAGCCTCGTCGACACGATCCTGGGCTCGCTCGGCTCCCTCGGCGGCATCCTCGCGCGGGTGCCGGGCGTGATCGTCGGGTTCCTGAGCGCGCTGCTGCTGGTGACGTTCCTCTCGGCGCTGATGATCCTGGAGCGGGACCGCGCGCGGACCTGGACGATGCGCTTCGTCGCGCCGCCCGACCGCCCGACCCTCGACGCCCTGCTGCGCAAGGCCGCGGAGCGCCTCGGCGCCTACGTTCGCGGCCAGCTGCTGATCATGGGCGTGACGGGCGTCGGCTCGTACGTCGGGCTCACGCTGATCGGGGTGCCGTTCGCGCTGCCGCTCGCGATCTTCGCCTTCCTCACCGAGGCCATCCCGATCGCCGGCCCGCTCATCAGCGGCCTCGTGATGATCGTGGTGGCCTTCGCGGAGGGGCCGCTCCAGGGCCTCCTGGCCGTCGCCCTCGTGGTGGTCATCCAGCAGGCAGAGTCGCTGGTCCTCGTGCCGGTGATCCAGGGTCGCCTGATCTCGATCTCGCCGGTCGTCGCGCTGCTGGCCGTGCTCGCGGGCTCGGCGATCGGGGACATTCCCGGGGCGATCCTGGCGATCCCGGTCGTGGCGATCATCATGGTCGTCGTCGACGACGTGATCCTGCCGTGGCGACGCCGGGAGATCGGCGACGACGACGCTCGGCCGCCGACAGCCGTGCTCGACGAGCCGGCCGCGCCGCCGACGGTGCCGGAGGGCACCGGCCCCTGACCGATGGCCCATCGACAGGCCCACGACGAGCGGCGACGCTCGGGCCATGGACCGTCGGGGGCTACGAGCGATCCTCGTGCTGGTGGTCGCGGTTGTGCCGCTCGTACTGGCGCTCGCGCCGCGGGCCGGCTCGGGCAGCCCGGCGGGCGCCACGGGGACGCAGGGCGCCGACGTTCCGTTCGCATCGATGGCCGGCCCGACCACCTTCGCGGCGATCGGGCCGACCGCCATCCCCGGCTCGAGCACCTGGGACGAGCTTCTCGCCGTGCCCACGCCCTCGCCGAACGCCACGGTCGGCGGCGTCGCGATCGACGCGGCCGCCTGGCCGAGCCCGGAGCCCTCGAAGCAGCCGCCGAAGCCCGTCCCGACGGTCGTCCCGACGCTGCCGCCGGCCCCGACCTCGACGGGCACTGGCTCGAACCCGACCGTCGCCCCGACCGTCGCCCCGACCGTCGCCCCAACGCCGAAGCCTGCGCCGAAGCCGACTGCCGCCCCGACGCCGAAGCCTGCGCCGAAGCCGACTGCCGCCCCGACCGCCGCCCCGACCGGGCAGCCCACCGCGGCCCCCACGTCGAACCCGGGGCCGTGCACGCTCTTCCCGTCGTCGAACGTCTGGAACAAGCGGGTCGACGACCTGCCGGTCAAGTCGAACTCGGCAACGATGCTCGCGGGCATCGGGCTCGACGCATCGCTCCACCCCGACTTCAGTTCGACCGCCTGGAACGACGGCATCGGCTACGGGATCCCGTTCAACAAGGTGACGTCGTCGACGCCGCTGTCGAGCGTCAGCTTCCGCTGGGACGACGAGTCAGACCCCGGGCCGTACCCGATCCCTGCGAACCCGAAGATCGAGGGCGGCAGCGACCGCCACATCCTCCTGTGGGACACCGAGGGCTGCGAGCTCTACGAGCTGTTCAATGCCCGCACGTCGGGCGGCGCGTGGCTGGCGGACTCGGGGGCGATCTGGGACCTGGGGTCGAACGCGCTCCGGCCCGACGGCTGGACGAGCGCGGACGCGGCAGGCCTGCCGATCCTCCCGGGCCTCGCGCGCTGGGACGAGGTCAACGCCGGCGCGATCACCCACGCGCTGCGGTTCACGGCGCCGAGGACCTGCCCGAACCACATCTACCCGGCACGGCACGACGCGGGGAGCTACTCCTGCGCGATCTACCCGCCGATGGGCCTGCGGGTGCGCCTGAAGGCCTCGGTCGACATCTCCGGGTTCGGTCCGCAGGCCCGGGTCATCCTCGCCGCGCTGAAGCGCTACGGGATGATCCTCGCGGACAACGGCTCGGCCTGGTACCTCACGGGCGCGCCGCACGCCAACTGGGACGACGACGACCTGCACGACCTGCACGCCATCCACGGGTCCGACTTCGAGGTCGTGGACACCTCGGGCCTGCGCAACGGGTAGGCCGCGGGCCGGTCTGACCTGCGCAACGGGTCGGCTGCGGGCCGGTCTGACCTGCGCAACGGGTCGGCCGCGGGCCGGTCTGGCCTGCGCAACGGGTCGGCTGCGGGCCGGTCTGGCCTGCGCAACGGGTCGGCCACGGGCCGGTCTGGCCTGCGCAACGGGTCGGCCGCGCATGCCGGGCCTGCGGAACCGGTAGCTCGCGCGTCCCCGGGTCGAGTATTCCTGTGGATGAAGTTTTCGGTCGGGTTCGGGTCGGGGCCCGCTTCCGTCGGGCCGCAACGCCCGGCCTTGATGCCTGCCAGGAATGGAATCGCGGGGAACGGACGTGCGGCGGGCAAGGACGTCGCCGTTCGGCCGCGGAACTTCACTGACAGGAATGTCGCCGCCGCGCGGACTGGCTCCCGGCGACGGGCGCGCCGGTTCTCGCCAACAGCATCACTGACAGGAATGTCGCCGCCGCGCGGACGGCTCCCGGCGACGGGCACCCGCCGCGCCGAGCCTTGTGTGCCGAAATGCCCATGCAGCCAGGCCAGCGGTCTCGTTGGAGTCCTCCCTTCTCCAGCGTCGAGGCCGGCGGGTGGGTGCCCGTCGGCCTCGATGTGTCTGGTCAGGTGGGGCGCCTTTCGCGCCCGGTGATCAACCGGCAAAGCGCCGCCAGTCGTCCCCGATCGACGGCCGGGAATCGTGTGCGAATCCCAGGATCGACAGGGTCAGGATGATCGCCACTGCCACCGAGAACAGCTCCATCGGGACGCTCCCTTCTCGCTCCGAGCCCCTGGCCCGGTTTCGTTGCCTGCTCGTTCGTCGTTTCGTTTGACGGGACCATCATCGGGCGATACTGGATTTCTGATAAGGTCCGGTTTGATGGCGCGAACGAGGACCAGTTCGATCCCGGAGCTGCTGCTGGCGCCGCTCGATCGGGATGGTCCGATCGCGCTTCACCGGCAGCTCGAGCGGGCGCTCCAGGACGCCATCCGGCGGGGTCGGCTGGCGCCCGGATCGGCACTTCCCTCGACGCGCGCGCTCGCCGAGGAGCTCGGGCTGTCCCGGGGCGTCGTCGTCGAGGCGTACGAGCAGCTGGCCGCCGAGGGCTACCTCGAGAGCAGGCGGGGGGGCAAGACGCGGGTCGCGCCCCGGGCGCCGGCGGGCGCGGACGGGCCGTGGCCCTGGACGGCGGCTGCCACGCGACGGCGCGGAGCGGCCGACTCGGGAGCCGGGGCCGGGGGGCCGCGCGGTATCGGGCCCGCGACTGCCGCTGTGGAGGCACCGGGCGAGGACGTGATCCTGCCGTTCCATGCCTTCACCCGGCTGCGCTACGACTTCAGCTACGGCCGCCCTGACGTCACCGCGTTCCCGCGGCAGGCGTGGCTCCGGTCGCTGCGGCGCGTGCTCAACGAGGCGCCCGCGGACGAGCTGAGCTACCTCGACGGTCGCGGCGCGCGCGACCTGCGCGAGGCGCTCGCTGCCTACCTCAACCGCGTCCGCGCGACCGAGGCCGCCGCGAGCCGCGTGGTCGTGACCAACGGCTTCGCGCAGGCCCAGCGCCTCGTGCTGTTCGCGCTGCGATCGATGGGCCGGAAGCGAATCGCGATGGAGGACCCCGGGCAGGCGGACACGCGCCGGGCCGCGGACCTCGCGGGCATGGAGGTCGTGCCCGTCCCGGTCGACGATGAAGGCATCCGGGTCGACCGCCTCGCCGAGGCGGACGTCGCAATGTGCGTGGTCACGCCGGCCCATGCGTTCCCGACCGGGGCCGTGATGTCGCCGGAGCGCCGCGCCGCGCTCGTGCGCTGGGCGGAGGAGCGGGACGCGCTCGTCCTCGAGGACGACTACGACGCCGAGTACCGCTACGACCGCGAGCCGATCGGGGCCATCCAGGGTCTCGCGCCCGAATCGGTCGTCTACGCCGGATCCGCCTCCAAGACGCTCGCGCCCGGCCTGCGCCTCGCCTGGCTGATCCTGCCCGCCCGGCTGGTCGAGCCGGTCGCGACCATCAAGTTCAACTCCGACCGGGGCACGCCGTCGCTGGAGCAGCTGACGTTCGCCGACTTCCTGTCACGCGGCGAGTTCGACCGGCATCTTCGGAAGATGAGGCCCGTGTACCGCAAGCGACGCGACGCCCTGCTGGGGGCGCTGGCCCGGCACCTGCCCGAGCTGGTCCCGACGGGCGCCTCGGCCGGCCTGCACGTGCTCGCCTGGCTGCCGCCCGGGACGACCCCAGAGCGCGAGGCGGCGATCGTCGCGCGGGCGGCCGAGCTGCAGGTCGCGATCGACGGGGTCTCGCCGATGCGGAGCGCGCCCGGACCGGCCGGGCTCGTCCTCGGCTATGCGCGGCTCGCGGAGCGCGAGATCGAGGAGGGGGTCGCGCGGCTGGCCGAGGCGGTGCGATCCAACGAGCCCGC
>DATLYV010000152.1:0-26011 GCA_035574535.1 Binatia bacterium | reverse complement strand
GGGCGAGGTCGACGCCGCGGCCTGCGCCGCAGCCGCCTGGGCCGCCTGGGCCGCCTCGGCGCGTCGCCACTGCTCCTGGAGCGCGGCGGCCCGCGCCGGCGAGCCGGTTGCCGCGAGCGCCGCCGAATCCGACATGTCGGGCAGCGGCCGAGCCATCGACCCCTGCGCCATGAGGATCTTCGGGACGTTCCAGAGGCCGACGATGCCGTTCTCGAGCCAGTAGAGGACGAGGATCGTCAGCAGGCTCCAACCGAAGAACGCCACACCGACGAGGGGCACGATGTTGGCGAGCACGAGGAGGATCGCGGATCGCGACGTCGCCGTCTGGCGATACAGCTCGAACGCCCGGCCCAGCGTCTCGACCGAGGTCATGCCGGCCGCTCCGAACCGAGGAGCCGTTCGTACGCGGGCAACGTCAGGAACTCGGTGAAGTCGTCGTCGAGGACCAGGCGGTCGAGGAGCTCCGCCGCCTCGACCCGGTGGCCGGCCCCGCCCGACGCACCGCCCGGGAGCGCCTCGAGCTCCTGCGCGCGGATCGCGCGGTAGCGCTCGGGCGTCAGCGGCGCGCCATCGTCGAGCAGCGTCCCGGCCGTGCGCCACTGCCAGAGCTGGGACCGCGAGATCTCGGCCGTGGCCGCGTCCTCCATGAGGTTGTTGATCGCGGCCGCGCCGTCACCGCCGAGCCACGCGTCGAGGTACTGGATGGCCACCGAGATGTTGAGCCGCGTCCCGGCCTCCGTGGCCCGCCCGCCCGGCACGCTGAAGTCCAGAAGCGCCGCGGGATCGCCCGGCACCTCCGCGCCCAGCGGCGCCTCCCCGACCCGTGCCGCGATCTGGTTCGAAGCCGGGCCCAGCACCTCACTGAACGCCTCGGTCGCGAGCGGCACGAGGTCCGGGTGCGCGACCCAAGTCCCGTCGAAGCCGTCGCGCGACTCGCGCTGCTTGTCCTCGCGGACCCTGGCCATGGCGACGGCGTTCACCTCCGCGTCCCGGCGGGAGGGGATGAACGCGGCCATCCCGCCCATCGCGTGCGCGCCGCGCCGGTGGCACGTCAGCACGAGCCGCTCCGTGTAGGCCCGCATGAACGGCACCGCCATCGTCACGGCGGCACGGTCCGGCAGCACCGCGGGCCCCGGCAGCGCCGCACGCGCCGCGCCAGACCGGAACGTCTTGATGCACGAGAACAGGTAGTCCCAGCGGCCCGCGTTCAGCCCCGCGGAGTGCTCCCGCAGCTCGTACAGGATCTCCTCCATCTCGAACGCGGCGTGGATCGTCTCGATCAGGACGGTCGCCCGGATCGACCCATGCGGGACGCCGAGCTCCGTCTCGGTCCACGAGAAGACGTCGTTCCAGAGCCGCGCCTCGAGGTGCGACTGGAGCTTCGGCAGGTAGAGGTACAGGCCGCTCCCGCGGTCGCGCCGCTCGCCAAGGTTGTGGAACGCGTACAGCCCGAAGTCGAACAGCGAGCCGGACACCGGCTCGCCGTCGACGCGCACGTTCGCCTCGACGAGATGCCAGCCCCGCGGCCGCACGAGCAGCGTCGCCAGGCGCTCGCCGAGGCGGTACGTCTTGCCCTCCGGCGAGGTGTGGACGAGGCGACCGCAAACGGCATCGATCAGCGCGGCCTGGCCGCCGATGACGTTCGACCAGGTGGGCGAGAGCGAGTCCTCGAAGTCCGCCATGAACGCCCGCGCCCCGGAGTTGAGGGCGTTGACGATCATCTTCGGGTCGGCGGGGCCGGTGATCTCGACCCGGCGGTCTCGCAGGTCCGGCGGCAGCTCCGGGACACGCCACGAGGGGTCGAGTCGGACCGGCGCCGTCTCGGGCAGCAGCCCGAGAATCGCGCCCGCGTCGATCTCCGCCTGGCGCCGCCGACGGCGCTCGAGGAGGTGGGCGCGGGTCGGCCCCCAGCGCCGCTGCAGGAGGTCGAGGAAGCGCAGCGCCCCCGGCGTCAGGACCGCGTCGGCGCCCGGCACCCGCGCGCCGAGCACCTCCAGCCCGGGCGGTCCGTCGGGTGGCCAGGCCATCGGCTCAGCCGGCGGCGCGACGATGGACCGTCGCGTCGATGAGGCCGTGCGGCTCGGTCGTCGCGACGAAGACCTCGCCCGGGTTCTCGAGCCCGAACGGCGCGAGGTCGACCTTCCAATGGTGCAGGTTCGGGAGGATCATCCGGACCCGGTCGATCGAGGGCTCGGCGTCCAGCATCGCCCGGGCCATGATCCAGATGGACGCCTGGACCGAGGGGCTGAAATGCTCGGCCAGCGTCGCGACCAGCGCCTCGCGGGCGCGCGACCAGGCGGCGTCGAAGTCGAGCGAGCCGCCGTCCACCAGGTCGCCTCGATAGGCCCAGGTCGCGCGGATCTTCGTCGCCATCAACCGGTCGTCGACCTCGGGCAGGGTCGTGAACTCGTCGCGGTCGAAGCCCGAGAAGGCCGACTTCGTGGTCTTCATCACGGTCAGGTCGTCGATACCGGCCTCGACCTCGGTCGCGCCGCCGTCCGCGACGGTCACCTTCGCCAGGCGGGTCAGGTCGCCGGTGCGCAGGAACGCGTCGGGCGCCTCGCCGGTCGCGGTCGGGATGCGCGACCAGCGGTGCTCCTGGATGTCGACCGTCGCCCGCGAGACCGAGCGGTGGGCCGTGAAGTGGCCGGCCAGCTCCAGCCCGAACGCCTCGGGCGAGCCGGTGAGCCGATCGCGGGCGAAGGCGTAGACAGTGTTCTTCATCGTGTCGGTCGCGACGACGTTGGTGTTGTCGCCGCGCACGTGGGCCGCGGCGAAGTCGCCCTCGAGGGCCACGGCCACGGTCAGGTCGCGGAGGTGGTGGCGATCCGGGCCGCGCCGGACCGTCACGAGGCGGATGCGCGACTTGCCGTAACGGTTCTCGCCGAGCTCGTAGCTGCCCTCGCTCACGCCTCCCTCCAGTCCCGGACGCCGGCACGGTCTGCCGCGATGTCGACCACCGCGTCGAGCGCCCGGTGGAGCTCCGATTCCCGATCCGCGGTCAACGCGGCGCGCATCCCGGGGAGCAGGGCGGATCGCGGTCGGCCGGCCACGAAGACACAGTACCGGAACCCGAACATGCCCTCGTACTCGCGGTTGAGGCGGTCCAGCTCGGCCGCGACCCGTTCTCGCTCACGGGCCGCCTCGGAAGCGAGATTCGCCGCTGCCTCGCGGTCGTAGCCCTGCTCGCGGAACGACATCGCCGAGACGGACGCCGGCGGCGCCCCGAGCCGCGGATGCGCATCGATCAGCTCGAGCTGCAGCGGCTCCGGCAGGCGGTGCGCGAGCCATCGGGCCCCCCGGAACAGCTCCGCTGGCGACCCGAACGGCCGCGCTGCGGCGAGCCGCCAGAGAAACCCGGGCGCCCCCTCGAACAGCGGCGCCATCGCCTCGACGAACTCGCGGGCCGGTGCGCGATCCAGCGCCGGGACGTCACGCGGCCATCGCGGCGCCGGATCCGTCACCAGCCTCCGGCGTCCCGAACGAGCCGGTGCAGGACCCGCGCCGCGACGGTTCGGCGGTACTCGGCGGTCGAGCGCACGTCGTCGATCGGGTGGATCTCCGCGGCGAGTGTCTCGGCGGCCCGATCGGCGACCTCCGGGGTCGGGCGGGCGCCCTCGAGGACGGCCTCGGTCTTCGGGGCGCGGATCGGGGTCGCGGCGACCGAGCCGAGGGCGACCCGGACGTCGGACCAGCCCTTCGGGCCCTCCTGCCAGGCGAGGGCCATGACGACCTTCGAGATCGCCTGGGCGCGCCGCGTCCCGACCTTGCGGAACCGCAGCTGCCGGCCGCGCGGCAGCGGGACCTTCACCTGCAGGATCAGCTCGTCCGGCGCGAGCGCGGTCTTGCGGTAGGCGACGAAGAAGTCGAGGGCCTTGATCTGGCGCTCCCCGCGCTGCCCGCCGACGAGGATCACGGCGTCCGCGGCGAGCAGGATCGGGAGCGTGTCGCCCGCGGGCGAGGCGTTCGCGATGTTGCCGCCGATCGTCCCGCGGTTCTGGATCTGCGCCGCGCCGATCGTCGCCGCCGCCTCGACCAAGGCGGGCAGGTGCTCCCGGCACAGCGCCGAGCGGCGGATCTCGGTGTACGTCGTCCGCGCGCCCAGCACGAGCCCGTCCGACTCGAGCGAGATCCCGCGGAGGGCATCGATGCGCGAGAGGTCGAGCATCCGCTCGGGGATCGGCCCGAGCTCGCCCGTGATCTGGACCATGACGTCCGTGCCGCCGGCGATCGGCCGCGTCGGTCCGGCCGCGAGTCGCTCGTACGCCTCGAACAGGTGGCGCGGGACGTCGATCGGCGGCTCCGCCGGCATCAGCGCGCCCTACTCGGCCGGAGTTGCGACCGCCGCGATCGCGTCGACGATCTTCGTGTAGCCCGTGCAGCGGCAGAGGTTCCCGGCGATGGCCTCGCGGATCGCGGCGTCGTCGGGGCCGCCGCCCGCGTCGAGGTACGCCCGCGCCGCCATGAGCATCCCCGGGGTGCAGATGCCGCACTGGGCCGCGCCGTGCTCGAGGAACGCCTCCTGCAGGGCGTCGAGCGACCCGCGCTCACGCGCCGCCAGGCTCAGCCCCTCGACCGTGCGGACGATTCGGCCCTCGACCTGGCAGATCGGCACGAGGCACGAATCGACCACCTGGCCGTCGAGGAGCACGGAGCATGCGCCGCACTCCCCCTCCCCGCAGCCCTCCTTGGTCCCCGTCAGCCCGAGGTCTTCGCGGAGCACGTCGAGCAGCCGGCGCATCCCGGACGCCTCGACCTCGGCGGGCGCGCCGTTGACCAGGAACCGCCAGGCGGTCACGCGGCCGGCCCCATCACGCGGCTGGCTCCATCACGCCGACGCCCGGCCCGCCGCCCGCCTCCCCCGCGTGCAGCGCCGCGAGGATCTTCTCCGGCGTCGCCGGCAGGTCGTGGATCCAGACCCCGGTCGCGTCGTGGATGGCGGCGACCACCGCCGGGGCGCCCACGTCCATCGGCAGCTCGCCGACACCCTTTGCGCCGTGCGGCGACCCCGAGTACGGCGCCTCGACGAGGATCGAGCGGATGTGCGGCGCGTCCATCGCGGTCGGGATGAGGTAGGTCGCGAGCCGGTCGTTGAGGTACCGCCCGTTGTCGAGCTTCATCTCCTCGATCGTGGCGTAGCCGACGGCCTGGAGCGTCCCGCCCTCGACCTGGCCCTCGCACAGGACCGGGTGGATGACCTTGCCGACGTCATCGACGGCGATCACGTCGTTGACCTGGACCTCGAACGTGTCGAGGTCGACCTCGACCGTCGCCACCGCGGCCGCCCAGCCGTAGGCGGGGTACGCGTCGCCCTGGTAGGTCGCGTCGTCGAACACGACGCCGGGGTAGGGCTCGAACCTCTGGTCGATGCGCGTCGCGCCGTGCTCCCGGGCGTCGTCGCGGAAGGCTTCGTGGAACGGCACGCCGTTGCTTCTTGCCTCCACGGTCTCCTTGAGCCGCCGCGCGGCGAGGATCACCAGCTTGCCGACGACCATGACGGTGCGGCTGGCGACCGTCGGCCCGGAGTCCAGCACCTCGGCCGTGTCCTGAGGCGCGTACTCGACCCAGTCGACCGGGACGCCGAGCTCCGCGGCGACCATCTGCGGGAAGACGGTCTTGGTCCCCTGGCCCATCTCGGTGTTCGCGGTCAGGACGCGGATCCGGCCGTCCGCGGTCAGCTCGACCGAGGCCACCGACGCGAGGTGCACCTCGCCGGAGCCGGTGAAGCCGGCGCCGTGCCACCCGATCGCCAGCCCGATCCCGCTCGCCCGCCGGTGCGCGCCGGTGCGGAGCGGCCCCGACGGGATCGCGTCGACGCCGCGCCGCTCCTCGCGCTCCTGCCGCGTGCGGTCGCGCATCCGCTCGAACAGCGAGGCGGTCACGGCCTGCTCGAGGACCTCCTCCGCGGCGACGCTCTCGCGCAGGACCTGGCCCGTCGGGGTCGTGTCGCCGAGGCGGTAGACGTTGCGACGCCGGATCTCGGCGGGCGAGATGCCCAGGCGCTCGGCCGCCCGGTTCATCTGCATCTCGGCCGCGAACTCGGTCTGGGGCGCGCCGAACCCTCGGAACGCGCCGTTGGGCGCCGTGTTGGTGCGCGTCGCCTTGCCGCGCAGCCGGACGTTCGGGCAGCGGTACGGGCCGCCGGCGTGGAGCACGCCCCGCGACAGCACCACCGGCGTGAGCGTGCAGTACGCGCCGCCATCCATGACGACCTCGATGTCCTGCGCGACCAGCACGCCGTCCTTCGTGAACCCGGTCCGGTGGCGGACGATGGCCGGATGGCGCTTGGTCGTCCCGATGATGTCCTCGTGGCGCTCGTAGATCATCCGGACCGGCCGCTTGGCCTTCAGCGCAAGGAGCGCCGCGTGCAGCGCGATGACCGACGGGAAGTCCTCCTTCCCGCCGAACCCGCCGCCGGTCTCCTCCTGGATCACCCGCGCCTGCACGGAGCTGACGTTGAGGGCCCGCTTCAGGGCCTTGTGGACGTAGTACGGGCACTGCATTGAGCCGTGGATGACGATCCCGCCGTCCTCGCCGGGCACGGCGATCATCGCGTTGTTCTCGATGTAGAGCTGCTCCTGGTGCCCGACGCGATACTCGCCCTCGAGGATCAGGTCCGCCGACTCGAAGCCCGCGGCGAGGTCGCCCGACGTGACGTCGTACTCCGCGAAGACGTGGTCGCTCCGCTCCGGGTCGAAGACCGGCTCGAGCCGCTCCGTGACGAGCCTAATGCGGCCCTTCAGGGCGCGGAGGGTCTCTCGGTCCGGTGCGGCGAGCAACGCCACGGGCTCCGCGACGTGCCGGATCTCGCCCCCGACCGGCACGAGGATCGGCTGGTCGTCCTTGATCGAGCTGACGAGGTTCTCGCCGGGGATGTCGTCCGCCGTGACGACGACGACCTTCGACCAGTCGACGTCGGGGTCGAGCTCGATGGCGAGGAGCTTCGCGCGCGGCTCGGTCGACCGGATCGTCGCGCCGAACCACGCGCCCGGGAAGACGAGGTCGTCGGTGTACTTGGCGGCGCCGGTCAGCTTCGCCGGCCCCTCGCGCCGCAGCGGGTAGCCGGACGCGCGGCCCGGCACGCGCTGGCCCGGATCGACCACGAGCGCGCGATCGAGCACGTCCGTGCCCGGCGTGAGGGTGCGAGTGGGCATCCCGCGAGTGTCCTCCCCGTCCAGGTCCCCGTTCCTTCCGGCGAGACTACCAGCCCCGGGGGCGCCGATGAACCCCGCGCTCAGTCGCGCCCGCGCCGGAGCGCCCGTCCAGGGGTCGCGCCGGTGTGGTGCCCCTCGTCGAGCACGAAGCGGCCATCGACGAGCACGTGCGAGATGCCGTCCGGCGCCCTGCGCGGCTCGTCGTAGGTGGCGTTCGAGCGGACCGTCGCCGGGTCGAAGATCACGAGGTCCGCGATCGCGCCGTCGACGATCCGGCCGCGGTGCTTCAGCCCCAGCCGGTCCGCCGGCATCGAGGTCATCTTCGCGACTGCCTCCTCGAGCCGGAGGACGCCCTCGTCGCGCACGAACTGCCCGAGGATCCGCGGGTACGAGCCGTAGGTCCGCGGCGACGGCTTCCAGCCGACGAACGTCGAGTCGGTGCCGACCATCGCCCACCGGTGCTGGTAAAAGCGCCGGATGCCGTCCGTGTGCGGCCCGGGCGTGACCTGGTTCAGCCGCAGGTCCTCCTGCAGCAGCATGTCGCACAGCCGGTCGACCAGGTCGGTGCCCTCCTCGGCGCAGACCTCGCCGAGCGTCCGGC
The DNA here is from genome assembly GCA_035574535.1 of Binatia bacterium. Taxonomy (GTDB): domain Bacteria; phylum Chloroflexota; class Limnocylindria; order Limnocylindrales; family CSP1-4; genus UBA5189. The sequence goes on along the minus strand of DATLYV010000152.1, from coordinate 18,256 downwards.
CCTCGCAGTGCCGGTTCTCCGGGCTCCGGAATGCCCCGAGCCGGATGTCGGCGATGCCGCCCTCGCCGGCGTAGAGGACGCCACGGGCCTGGAGCTCGTCGCGGATCCGCGAGCGCACCTCGCGATCCGCCAGGCGCTCCTTCGTCCTCGCCGGGCCGCCCTCCTGGACCCACGTCGGGATCGTGATGAGTAGACGGGTCGAGGCCCACTCGTAGGGGTAGGCGTCGAACGTCACGTCGAGGCCCTCCGCGCGGGCGTCGTCGACGAGCTGCAGCATCTCCTCGGGCGTCCCCGGGAACGTGGCCCGGTGGTAGAAGTGCGTGATGTGAGCCGGCGTGCCGCCCCGCCGCCCGATCTCGATCGCCTCCCGGAACGGGTCGAGGAACTGGTCGCCCAGCGTGTAGCGCACGTGGGTGTGGTAGATGCCGTGGAGCTTCGCGGCCTCGGCGGCGAGGGTCGCCAGCTCCCCGGTCGACGCGAACGACCCGGGCGGGTAGTCGAGCCCGGACGAGAGCCCGTACGCCCCCTCCTCCATCGCCTCGCGGAGCATCGCCCGCATCTCGGCGATCTCGTGGTCCTTCGGCTCGACGTTCGCCCAGCCGGTCGTCGCCAGCCGCAGCGCCGAGTTGCCGACGAGGAACGCGACGTTGACGCTCTTGCCGTCGAGCCGCTCGAGGTACTGCTCGACTGACGCCCAGTCGAACTCGACCTCCGGGCTGCCGTCCAGTCCGGCGTTCATCTCGACCAGCTCGCGCATGTGCGCGGCGAGGCGGATCGGCGCGTAGGACAGCCCGTCGACCCCGACGACCTCCGTCGTCACGCCCTGCTGGACCTTCGCCTCGTGGAGCGGGTCCGCCAGCAGTACCAGCCCGGAGTGCGAGTGGAGGTCGATGAAGCCGGGCGCCACGACCTTCCCGTGGGCCTCGATCAGCCGGTCCGATTGGCCGATCGCCTCCTCGATCGCGTCCGCTTCCCGGAGCACGACGAGGGTCGCGCTCGCGCCGGCCCAGGGCCGCGTGACGCCAACCGCCGCCTCGTACCGCGGGGCGCCCGTCCCGTCGACCACCGTCCCGCCGGTGATCAGGACCTCGTAGTGCCGGACATCGCCGGCCGTGGCGGACTCGTCCCGTGTCATGGCCGACATGGTGCCGGATGCCGCTCCCGCGGGTGGTAGCCTCCGGCGCGATGCGCCTCCCGGATCGACCGCCGTTCGCGCTGCGCGCCCGGGTCCTGACGCCGACGTCGGACGGCGACACGGCCGACTTCCCGGACGGGATCGTGGTCGTCGACTCGAGCGGTCGGATCGCCTGGGTCGGGTCCGCGACCGACTTCGGCCGCGGGCGCGACGCGGGTGGCGCTTCGGAAGGCCGCCCGGCCGAGGATCCCGACCTCGGCCCGACGGTCGACCTGCGGCCGCTCGTGCTGCTGCCCGGCATGGTCGACCTGCACGCCCACCTGCCGCAGCTGCCAAACGCCGGCCTCGGCTACGGACTCGACCTCCTGACCTGGCTCGACCGCTACATCTTCCCGCTGGAGCGGCAGTTCGACCAGGAGGCGGACGCCGCCCGTCTCGCGCCCGCGGCGTTCCGCACGTTCGCGGCCGCCGGGACCACCACGGTCATGGCCTACGGCGCGGTCTACAAGGCCTCGATGGACGGCGCCTTCCGGGCCGCGGAGGAGCACGGCATCAGGGCGATCCTGGGCAAGGTGATGATGGACCGCATCACCTACGACGAGACGATCGACCCGACCACGATCCTCGACCGTTCGCTCCGCGAGTCCGAGGAGCTCATCCGCGAGTGGCACGGCAAGGACGAGGGTCGACTGGGGTACGCCGTGACGCCCCGCTTCGCCGTGTCGTGCACCGCGGACATGCTGCGGCTCTCCGCGACGCTGGCGTCATCCACCGGGGCGTGGTGGCAGACCCACGTCTCGGAGGACCCGGGCGAGATCGCCGAGGTCGCGCGGCTCTTCCCGGACGCGGAGGACTACGTCGACGTGTACGACCGCGCCGGCGGCCTCGGGCCGCGGACGGTCCTCGCGCACGCGGTGCACCTCTCGGACCGGGAGCTGCGGCGGCTGGTCGAGACGGGGGCGCGAGTCGCCCACTGCCCGGCGTCGAACCTGTTCCTCGCGTCCGGGATCATGCCACTGGCCCGCTTCCTCGAGGCTGGGCTGCGCGTCGGGCTCGGCTCGGACGTCGCGGGCGGCCCCGACCCCTCCATCTTCGCCGTCATGCAGGTCGGGGCGTACGCGCAGGCCGCGCTCCGGACGGTCGCGGGCGAGTCACGCGCCGTGCTCGGGCCGCTCGACTGGCTCCGCCTCGGCACCCTCGACGGCGCCCGTGCGCTCGGGCTCGAGGGCGAGATCGGCTCGATCGAGGTCGGGAAGGAGGCCGACATCATCGCCGTCGACCCGCGGTTGACTGCCGCCCATCGCGGCCGCGCTGGCCCGCCCGGCGGCACCGCCGAGCTCGCCGACGCCGATGCCCTCGACCACGCCGGTCTGGCCGAGCCCGAGGAGCTCATGAGTCGGCTCATCTTCCGGCGCCACCAGGACATGGTCCGCGGCGCCTGGGTCCGCGGCCGCCGCCTCGAGGGCCCCGCGGCCGCCTGACCCGTCAGACACCCGGCGACCCCGGCGACGCCGTGCCCGCCCCGGCTCGGAATCGCCACGGGATGGCAGCGGCCCTGAGCAACCTCGGCGTCGTCGCCTCGGGACAGCGGCGACCTCGACGCCGCTCGCGAGTTCGGCGAGCAAACCCGCGCGCTTGCGGCTGGCCCTCGGGTACGAGGAGGACATGGCCATCTCGTAGGAGAACCTCGCCACGGTGGCGCTCCGGGCCGGCGACGAGGACGAGGCGCGGCGGCGCTTTCGCGAGACGCTGCGCCGGTACGTCGAGCTCGACGAGATCGACGGCGTGGCGAACTCCCTCGACGGGCGCTCCTGTCGAGTCACGACGTCGCCCGGCTGCTGCTCCGGGCCGCGGACCGGATCCGTGAGCGGTCGCGCGTCCAGCGGCCGGGCGAGCTGACCGGGCGGGTCGCTGCGCGGCGGGCGTCGCTGTCCGCAGCCACGGACGCGAGCGCGCCGCAACCGGATGCCGACGATGCGAGTGCGGCGCCCGACGGCAGTACGAGCGCCGCGGTCGAGGACGGCGCGAGCGTCGCCAGAACCGCAGCCTTCGAGCGCGCGGTCGCGGCGGCCGTCGAGCTGGCGATGGCCGCCTCCGCCGGCTCCGACGCCGGGGCGCCGGCGCGACGCCCCCCACCGCCGCCTGGCCCACCGCGAGCGCGAGGTCCTCGCCCTCGTCACGAAGGACTGGATCGCGAAAGAGATCGCGAGTCGGCTGGGGCGAGACCCCCGGGCCGTCGAGCACCACCTCGCGAACGTCCACGCCCAGATTCGGCGCGCGGTATCGCGCGGACGCGATCGCGTTCGGGGTCCGGACTGGCGCCGGCTCGCGGGGCCGCGCGGCCAGCGGCGCCGCGCGACCAGCGGCGCCGCCGGGCATCGAAAAAGGGCGGCTCGCGCCGCCCTTCGTCGGGTTTCGGGTCGCGCGCGGCCCGCGGGGAGGCCGCGTCCCTACTTCCGCTTGGTGCGGAACTGGTTCAGGTGGTTCGTCCAGTCGGAGCCGCCCGTGGCGTTCGTCGCGCAGCTCCCGTGCCAGCCGCACACGCACGTGATCGTCTGATCCTTGTGCTTGTACTCGTCGATGACGTGACGAAGCGGCTCGGGCTCGGCGGACCGGGAGGCGGGTCGGGTGAGCGACAGCGGCCGGCTGTTCAAGGAAGACCCTCCTGGGCACGTGGGTCGCCGCTCGGGGGGCGGGACCGGTGGGGGAAATCAATTATCGCCGATCCGGCCGATCTTCGCCGGCTGGGCGCACCAGGACGCCGATCTGTATTCCTGCCCGTGAAGTTTTCCGGGCCGAACGCCGCCCGCTGGCCCTTCGTGGGCCCATTCGACCCGATCGCATTCCTCCCAGCGAAGAATCCGGGGTTGAGGCCGTCCCCTGACGGCCCGCCCCGACACTTCGTGCCCGATCTCATTCCAGGAAGGAATTACAGGCGTGAATGCCCGCGTGGTCGGCCCCGCGGAGGGGCTCGGCCACGAGCTCACTCCTGGCAGGAATGGCGGGCCTCCTCCAGGCTCGGATTCAGAGCACGCGGCCGGGATTGAGGATGCCCAGCGGGTCGAGCGCACGCTTGATCGCCCGCATGGCCTCCACGGCTCCCTCACCGCGCTGGACGGGCAGCCACTCCCGCCGTGCCGCCCCGATCCCGTGCTCCGCGGTGACCGTCCCGCCGAGGTCGAGGGCGGCGCGGAAGATCTCGTCGCGCACCGCGTGCGTCAGCCGCTCGGCGTCGGGGTCGTCCCGCGAGAACACGAGGTTCGGGTGCAAGTTGCCGTCGCCTGCGTGGCCGAACGTCGCGCACCGGACCCCGTGGGCCGCCGCGATCCTCTCGATCGCCGCGAGCAGCTCCGGGACCTTCGAGCGCGGCACCCCGACGTCCTCCATCCGGACGGTGCCCTGTCGCTCCAGCGCCCGAAGGGCGAGCCGCCGCGCCTGGCGCAGCCAGTCGGCCTCCTGGTCGCTCTCGGCCCGCACGATGGAGGTCGCGCCGGACGCCCGGATCGCCGCCTCCGCCGCGTCGAGCTCGGCCGCGGCCGCCTCCCCGGGCGCGTCCGACTCGACCATCAGCATCGCCGCCGCCTCGCGATCGAGCCCCAGCGAGTGCGCGTCGTCGACCGCGAGGATCGTCTCGTGGTCCATCAGCTCGAGGGTGACCGGCACGAGCCCGCCCCGGGTCATCGCCGCGACGGCCTCCCCCGCCGCGCCGAGCGACGCGAAGAACGCGAGCATCGTGGCGCGCGGGCCGGGCAGCGGCCGCAGTCGGAGCGTCGCCTCCGTGATGATCCCGAGCGTGCCCTGCGACCCGACGAACAGCTGCGTCAGCGCGTACCCGGCCGTGTCCTTGACGTTGCGTCCGCCCGTTCGGATCACGCTCCCGTCCGCGAGCACGACCTCGAGCCCCAGCACCCAGTCGCGGGTCTGCCCGTACTTCACGCAGCACAGCCCGCCGGCGTTCGTGCCGAGGTTCCCGCCGATCGAGCAGATCTCGTAGCTCGCCGGGTCGGGCGGGTAGAAGAGCCCGTGACGCGCGACGGCGGCCTTGAGGTCGGCGTTGATGACGCCGGGCTGGGTGACGACGCACAGGTTGTCCGGGTCGATCTCCAGGACCTTGTTCATGCGCGTGAGCGCGATCGTGACCGCGCCCTCGATGCCCGCGGCGCCCCCGGACAGGCCCGTGCCCGCGCCCCGCGGCACGACCGCCACACGGTGCCGCGACGCGATCCGCAGGAGGTCCGCGACCTCGGCGGTGGTCTCGGGGAGCGTCACGGCGCCCGGAAGGCCGGCCGTCATGTAGGCCGTCTCGTCGAGCCGATAGGCCTCGCGATCGGCCAGATCGGTGAGCAGGCGGACCCCCGGCAGCTCCTGCCGGACGTCGCCGAGGAAGGCCGACAGTGGGTCGCTCACCACTTGATCGTATCGATACGATCCGCGGGATGGTCGCACCGGGAGCCCGGTACCTCCCCCTCCTGATCCTGGCAACGCTGACGGCGGTCGTGGCCGTCATGCTCTTCACCTCCGGACCGCGACCGGCCGCGCCGACACGGACCAACGAGGTGGCGGCCTTCACGTCGGGTCCGATGCCCTCCGGGCCGCCGGCCTCCACCCCGGTCGAGGCATCCCCGCCTGGCGCCTCCACTCCCGATCCGGCCGCAACGCCGGATTCCGCCGCGACGCCCGGGGCGCCCGCCGGAACGCCCGCGCCGACGCCGGCCGCGACCGCCGGCACGACCCTCCCGCCCTCGACCGGCGGCCTCGTGCCCGGCTCGGTCGACCGGACGAGCCTCGACCTCGTCGCGACCTACGACGTCAACGCCGCCATCACGGTCGACACCGGCGTGCTGGACGTCTCGACGACCCTGGTCGTCCGCAACGCCGGCGACCAGTCGATCGACCGCCTGGAGCTCAACACCATCGCGGCCCGCCTCGGGAGCCTGCGCATCACCGCGGCGTCGGTCGACGGCATCCCGGCCAAGGTGCGGATTCGCGACCAGACGCTCGTCGTGCCGCTCGGGGGCGTGCTCCAGCCGGGAGCGTCGGCCACCGTCCTCGTCGCCTATCGCGCGACGCTGACGAACAGTCTCACCGACTCGAACTGGATGTTCACGCGCTCCGGCGGGACCGTCGCGCTGTACCGCTGGATCCCGTGGGTCAGCCAGGCCCTGCCGTTCGACCGGCCGAACAAGGGGGACCCGTTCGTGCTCGTGTCGAGCCCGGAGGTCAGCGTCGAGATCCTGGCCGACCGGCGAGTCGAGCTGGCCGCACCCGCCGTGCCGGCCGCCGACATCACCGAGTTCCAGGCCGGCAATGGGACGGCCTGGGCCTTCACGGTCCGGGACGTGCGCGACGTCTCGATCCTGCTCGCCCCCGACTTCGCGGTCGCCCGCGAGAAGGTCGGCGCGGTCGAGGTCCGGGCGTACTCTCGGGGCGGGTCGTTCGAGGCGCAGCGGCTCCTCGGGCTCGCGACGCAGGCGCTTCGCCGGCAGTCCGAGCAGCTCGGGGTGGCCTATCCGTGGGCCGCGCTCGTCGCCGTCGAGACGCTCGGGGGCGAGGCGCTCGAGTCGCCCGGGCTGATCTGGATCCCGCGGGGCCTGGACACGCTCAACCGGACGTACTTGGTCAACCACGAGGTCGCGCACCAGTGGTTCTACGGCTTGGTCGGCAACGATCAGCGGAACCAGCCGTTCGTCGACGAGGCCGCCGCCGACATGCTGACCCGGACGGTGCTGGTCTCGTTCCGAGCGTCGCGCTGCACGCGGGACGCGCTGGACGGCACGCTCGCTGACTACGTGGGCCGCTGCTACTACGAGACGATCTACGTCCAGGGCGGCCTATTCCTCGATGACATTCGCGAGCGGATGGGCACGAAGCGGTTCTGGGCCACGATCCGCGCGTACCTGGAGGAGCATCGCTTCGGGCTGGCGACGACGCGCGACCTCCTCGATGCGCTCCAGTCGGGGTCCGAGGTGGACCTCAAGCCGCTCTTCCGCGCGCGGTTCCCGAGCCTGTACTGACGCGCGTCGGGCGCCAGGGCCGCACCAAGCCGCTCTTCCGCGCGCGGTTCCCGAGCCTGTACTGACGCGCGTCGGGCGCCAGGGCCGCACCAGGCCGCTCTTCCGCGCGCGGTTCCCCGGGTCGACCCGCTACCCGTGCCGATCTCGGTCCAGCCCGTTCCTTCGGCGTCCCCAGGGGCTTGGACCACGAAAGCACGCAAGGTGTGCACGCTGGCGTGGTAGCCGTCAACGAGAACTGGGCACGTGGCCGCTTGCATCGGACGAAGAACGCCGCATGTGCACCCGGCGCCGTTACGCGGGCGAAGCTGCCGCCGAGCAGGCAGTTGCCGGCCAACTCGAGGTGCTTCGGCCCCTGAAGCGCTCGAAATGCACACCTTTCGTTCACGAGCTGCTGTTACGGGCGGGATCGGCACGTGTCGCGGACTGCTTACGCTCGCCTGTGCACACTGAGCGTGCCTGGGCTTGCGCAAGCCGCAGACGTGCCCCTGCCGGTCGCTGACCAAGCCGAAGGGATAGCCCGGCGTCCACCCGCGGGCGGGCTCAGGCCTCGAGGAGGTTCCGCGCGCCGGCCCCGGCGCCGACGCGGCGCTCGGCGCGGAGCGCCTGCGGCATCTGCCGGAAGTCGGGCGGGAGCACCGGTCGCCACGCCGACCACGCGGCGACGAGCCACGCGGCGACAGCCCGCCGCCGGAGGCCCCACGGGAACCCGAAGCCCTCCCGCACGGACGCGGGCAGCAGCCCGATCGCCGGCCAGAACAGCCACGAGTAGGCGCGCCCCGGGATGCGGTCCGCGAACGACGCCAGGCGATCGAACGGGAAGCCCGCGGCCGACACGGCCGGGCCGAGCGGCGGATGGATGATCGCGTCGGCGAGCTCGCGCGCCGTGTCGCCGACGATGACCGGCCCGCCCGGGCCGAGCATCGAGTCGAGGTACGCCTCGAATGCCTCGAGGTCCGCCGGCAGCCGCGACGCCGGGATGCCGAACGCCCGACCGACTGGCAGCGTCTCCGCGTAGTACCGAGCCCGATCGTCGCGCGACAGCGGCTCGATCCAGGCGTCGTAGGCGACGATCGTCGAGTCGACCAGGGTCGCGTGGACCCACAGGCTCAGCTCCGGGTCGAGGGCACTGTAGCGGCGCCGGCCGAGCCGGGCTCGCGCGTCCTCGTCGACGACGGCGCCGCGGATCCCGCGGTGGAGCTCCTGGAGTCGGCGGATCTCGGCGCGGGCGGCCTCGGCGGAGCCGTAGACGATCCGCAGGTACGACGCCAGCGTCCCGGAGAGGCGCGCCCACGGATCGGACCGGAAGTCGGAATGCTCGGCGACGCCGGCCGCGACGAGCGGGTGCGCGATCTGGAGCAGGAGCGCGCGCGGCCCCGCGCCGAGGAGCAGCATCGCCTCCCGGTTGAGGCGCCAGGCCTCGCTGCGAGGCCCGTAGAAGCCGCCCTCCACCACCTCGGCGTGGGCGGGGCTCGTCACGCCTAGCGATCCCCCGGCCGCCGCCCGACGAACCACCACGCGGCCGGGAACGCCGCAGCCGCGAGGGCGAGCTTGATGGCGTCGCCGAGCAGGAACGGCACGAGGCCCGTCTGGATGCCCGTGGCGAGATCCATGCCCGTCACGGCCATCAGCCACGGCACGGCGATGACGTAGATCGCGGCGTTCGCGATGAGCATCGCGCCGATCGCGCCGACGAGGCTGCGGTCCCAGCCCGCCTCGGCCAGCCGGCCGACGATCGCGGCCGCCACGACGAAGCCGACGAGGTAGCCGCCGGTCGCGCCCCAGATGACCTCGATGCCGGTCCGGTCGAGGGCGAAGAACGGCACCCCGAGGATCCCGATCAGGAGGTAAATCCCGGTCGCCGCGATGCCCCGCCGGAACCCCAGCGCGCCGCCGGCCATGAGGACGCCGAACGTCTGGCCCGTGATAGGCACGGGGTTGCCCGGGATCACGAACGCGATCTTCGCGCTGAGCGCGATGAGCATCACCCCGATCGCGACGAGTCCGATGTGGCGGACGCGGTTGTGCACCCGCTCCGAGATCCGGATCGGGACCAAGAAGTCGCCGATCGTGACGCCGCGCTCCTGGGCAGGCAGGCGGTTGATGCGCGGCATGCTGATCGTCATCGCGGCGTCCTCCTCGCCAACATGCGACCTGGCGCGCGAGCCTGGGCGCTCGAGAATGCTCGCGCGGTCAGCCTACCAGAGGCCCCGCTCGCGGCGGGAACCTGCGGGGCCGTCGGTCGACGGGCGCGACGCCCGAGCGTCCGGCCTCGCTCAGTCGAAGTGCAGCGAGCTGACGATCGAGATGCGGGACGCGGCGCGGGCCGGGTAGACCGCGGCGAGCGCGGGCAGCACGAGCCCGAGGATCGCCGCGACCCCGATCGGGAGCCACGGGATGGCGCCCGGCTGGTTCAGGCCGCCGCCGAGCTGGAGCAGCACGGCCCCGGCAACGAGCCCCGCCGCCGAGCCGAGGATCACGCCGACGACGCCGAGGATCGAGGCCTCGACGACCACCATCCGCATGACCTGCCGCTTGCTCATGCCGATCGCGCGCAGCAGGCCGATCTCTCGGACCCGCTCGACGACGCTCATGGTCAGCGTGTTGACGATCCCCAGGGCGGCGACGATGACTGCGACGATCGCCAGGGCGTCGAAGACCCCGAACACCCGCGCCAGCGCCTCGGCGACGGCGCCCTGGACGCGCTCGATCGGGTTCGCCTCGAGGGCGTAGGTGCTGGCAGTTTCGTCGAGCGTGGTCCGCGACGAGAACGGCGCGCCCGGCGCGAACCGGACTGCGAACGCGTCGGCGCCGAGGACGCCGAGCGATTCGGTCGCGTCCTTCCAGCCGACGAGAACGGCCTCGCCGCTGGTGCCCGGCATGGACCGCTCGACGACCCCCGCGACACGCAGGTCGAGGCTGCGCGAGGCGTCGACCGGGACGTGCATCGTGTCGCCGACCGCGAGCCCGAGCGTGCTCGCGACCGCCTGCGGGAGGATCGCGGCGCCGCCCGCGTCGAGGGCCGCCAGCGCCTCGCTGCGCGAGCCCGAGACAAACGTCAGCCGGCCGTCCGCGAGCATGTCCGCGCCGACGACCGCGGCCGCGTCGAGGCGGATGCCCCGGAACGCCAGGTCGAACGACGCGATCGGCGTCACCCGCTCGACGCCGGGCACGGCGGCGAGGGTCGCCTCGATCGGCTCGTCGAGGGCGACCGGGCGGATCGAGGTCACGATCTCGTCGCCCGGCATGACGTCCTCGAGCCACGCGAAGGCCGAGGCGCGCGCCGCCTGCGCGGACCAGCCGAGGGCCACGATCATGGCCAGCCCGATGACGAGCGAGCCGAGCGTCAGCGTCGTTCGGCTGCGATCGCGCGCGAGCGAGCCGCGGGCGAGCCGCTCCTCGATGCGCATGAACAGCACCAGCGGCAGCCCGACGAGCATCGCCAGCGGGCGCAGGACGAACGGCGAGAGAAGTGTCGCCGCGAGCAGGACGCCGTAGACCGCGAACGCCCGCTGCGTACCGGACGCGGCGATGACCGGCGGCCACGCCAGCATCGCCAGCGCCGCGACGACGAGGAAGATGAAGGCGATCCACGACAGGCGGCCGCGACGGACGTTCGGCAGGTCGTGGCGGTTGCGGAGCGCCTCGAGCGGCGAGATACGGGCTGCCGACAGGGCCGGCTCGATCGCGGCGAGGACCGTGATTCCGATGCCGACCGCGGCCGCGGTGAGGGCGCCGTCCAAGTCGAGTTTGTCGATCGTGGCCGTGAGGCCGGTCGCGTCGCTGACGGCATCCGCCAGCAGTACGGCGAGGGCCGCGCCGAGACCGATCCCGAGGGCCGCCCCGACGGTCCCGAGCGCCAGCGCGCCGCTGAACACGAACCAGCTCATCTGGCCGCGGGTCGCCCCGGCGGCGCGCAGCAGCCCGACCTCGCGGGCCCGCTCGCCGACGGTCATCGAGAGGGTGTTGACGATCAGGAACGCGCCGACGAACAGGACGATCGCGGCCACGAGCGCCGCGGTGCCCTGGAAGGCGGCCGAGGACGCGCGGAGGTTGCGCGCGATGTCCGCGGGCGAGGCGAGCACGTACGGCTCGGCCATCGAGGACTCGAGGCCGGCGGTGACCATGTCCATCGAGCCGGGGGCGAGCGCGAGGTCGACGCGCGTCGCGCCCTCGAGCCCGAAGGCCGAGCGGGCGACGTCGATCCCGACGACGACGGTGCGCCCCGTCCCCGCGACCGGGCCGAAGCCCGGCACGATGCCGACGACGCGCAGCTCCGTCAGGCCGCCCGCGCCGAGGAGGGTCAGCGTGCTGCCGACGACGTAGCCGTCGCTGGCCGCGAGCTCCTCGGAGACCAGCGCGACGCGCGAGCTCGCGTCGTCGAGGAACGTGCCGGCCACGACGTCGAGGTCGTGGAGCCGGAGGTACGACTCGGGGTCGATGCCGAGGACGGTCACCGCGTCGGCGGTGTCGCCCGTCGGCGAGCCGGAAGGGAAGGTCCGGTGCTCGATCGCCGGCGCCGCGTCGATCACGCCCGGCGCGGTCGAGATCGTCTCGACCGAGGCGTCGGACAGGCCGGTCTCGAGGAAGCCGCTGACGCGCAGGTCGGCCCGGCCGACCATGTCGCGGACGGTCCGGTCGACCGCCGCCTCGAGGGCGCCGCCGAGGGTCAGCGAGGCCGACAGGACGGCCACGCCGAGGCCGATCCCGATGATCGTCAGGAGGGAGCGGAGGGGGCGCGCGGCGACGGTGCGCCACGCGATTCCGGTGAGCCGCATGGCGGTTACAGGCCGACCTGGGCGAGCCGGGCGATCAACTGCGCGGCCGAATGGTCGGCGCGCCGCCCGAGCGTGATCTCCTCCTGGATCCGACCGTCACCGATGACCAGGACCCGGTCCGCGTAGGCCGCGGCGCGGGCGTCATGGGTGACGAGGACGATGGTCTGGCCGCCGTGCTCGCAGGAGCGCCAGAGCGCGTCGAGGAGCTCGCCGGAGTTGGTGTAGTCGAGGTTGCCGGTCGGCTCGTCGGCGAGGAGGACCGACGGCCGGGTGACGAGGGCCCGCGCCACCGCGACGCGCTGCTGCTCGCCGGCGGAGAGCTGGTCCGGGCGGTGGCGCTCCTTGCCGGTCAGCTCAACGAGGTCGATGACCTGGCGGACGCGCTCCTTCCAGTCCTTCGGCGCCCCGGCGATCGTGAACGGCAGCGCGATGTTCTCGCGGACGTTCAGCAGCGGGATCAGGTTGAACGACTGGAAGACGTAGCCCGTGCGCTCGCGCCGGAGCCTGGTCTGCTGGGCATCGGACAGGTGGCTGATGTCGCGGCCCTCGAAGACGATCGCGCCGCTGGTCGGACGGTCGAGGCCGCCGAGCAGCTGGAGCAGGGTGCTCTTCCCGGAGCCCGAGGGACCCATGAGCGCGACGAACTCCCCCGGCGCGACGGACATCGTGACGCCGGTGAGGGCCTCGACCTTGTTCCGGCCGAGGTCGTAGACCTTGGTGACGTCACGGGCCTCGAGGATCGGCTGCATGCCACCTCCCGTGGCCGGCTGGGGGGCGATCGACCGAAGCGACGCCCAGCCGGGCTCGCGATTCGCCACGGCCTCGCGCTCGAGGGTGGCGGTCATGGCGATCGGCGACTCGCGCCGATCAAGGGCTCGGCTCATCTACTTCCCCAGGAATGAGGCGACGACGTCGCCGACGATGGTGTCGAGCAGGCCCGCGGAGGGCAGCGGCTCGATCACCTGGAGGGACCCGCCAGGCCCGGGCGACACGGACGGCGCTTCGGTCTCCTCGGGCGGCGGCGGCGTGGCCGGCGGTCCGTCGGTCGGGGGCGCCCCGAACGACGGCAACGGCCCGCGGCTATCGCCGAGGTAGTGTTTGTTCCATGCAGCGTGGGACACGGCGAAGGGATCCGGTGTCGGCGTGGGTTCGGGGGTCGGTTCGGGCGTGGGCGCCGGCGTCACGTGGGGTGTGGGGCGCGGCGTGGGCTTGGGCGTGGGTTCCGAAGTTGGCTCGGGCGTCGGGTTCGACGTCGGCTTCGGGGTTGGCTTGGGCGTTGGCTTGGGGGTTGGCTTGGGCGTGGCCTTCGGGGTCGCGGTTGGCTCCGGAGTCGGCGTCGCGCTGCTGCCGCACGTGTGGGTAAAGACCGCCGTGAAGTAATGCTTCGGCCACTCGGTGCCGGTGCCCTTGAACGCACCGATGCCGACGCGGTTGTAGCCGGAGCTCAGGATCGCGGCGCGATGGCCGGACGAGTTCATCCAGCCGTTGAACGCGACGTTGACCGTCTGGTCGTCCGGGTAGTTGTTGACGGCGATGATCTCGCCGGCGGTCGTGTAGCAGATGCCCCGGCGCTGGAGCTCGTCGAAGACGTCGCCGCCGGGCGGGTTCGGGATGTTGTGGCTGAAGTAGTTGCGGTCCCACATGTCCTTGGACCGCCACCGCGCGACGTCGTCGAGCGCGTTGCTCCGCTGGTACGGGGGCAGCCCGGCCGAGGCGCGCGCCTGGTTGATGAGCGTGAACATCTTGTCCTCGGCCGTGGACGAGAACGAGTAGTTGTCCCAGCCGTAGACCACGGCTGGGGACAGCATCGCCATGAGCATCGTGGCCACGCCGAGGGCGAGGCCGAGCGAGCGGCGGAAGCGGCGCGGCGCCGATCGGGGCGGCTGGCGGCGCGCGGCTTCGGTGGGGTGGATCGGTGCGTTCATCGACTCCTGCTCGGGCACTGGCAGGCGATCGCGCCTCGGGGGCGACGAGCCGGGTAGCCTGCGACCCGGCCTGTTGGCACTCTGCGACATGCGCGGGGACGTTCGGCCCGCCCAAGGGTCCCGACCCGACCGCCCGGCGGTACCACGCGCCCATCCGAACCACACCAGATCGCACCACGCGGGTGGTCACCCCCCTGCGCCGACCGGGCGCGATCCGCAGGAAGGCAGCAAGCCTCACGGTTGGCCGGCCGGGAGGAGGCCCGGGTGGCGCAGACATTCGTTCGCTGCCGCGTTCGCTACGCTCTGGCCGTGCGAGTCGTGGTGGTCGGCGCCGGGGTCATGGGGGCGTGGACGGCCCTGTGGCTGCGCCGGGGCGGGCACGACGTGACGCTCGTGGACCGGCACGGGCCGGGGAACCGCCTCGGCTCCTCCGGCGACGAGTCCCGGATCACCCGCAGCAGCCACGGGTCGGACCGGCACTACCCGCGCTGGCAGCGGCGCGGCCTCGGGCACTGGCGCGCCCTCGAGCGCGAGGCCGGCCGGCAGCTGTTCGTCGAATCCGGGGTCGTCTGGCTCGCCAACCCGGCGCAGACGTTCGAGCCCGAGTCGCTCGCGACCCTTCGCGCGCTGGGCATCCCGGCCGAGGATTGGACGCCTGACGACCTCGCTCGCCGGGTCCCGGTCATGCACCCCGAGGGTGTCCCGTGGGCACTCTTCGAGCCCGAGGCCGGCGCCCTCCTGGCCCGGCGCGGCGTCGTCGCCGCGATCGAGCGCTTCGAGGCGGAGGGCGGGACCGTCCTGACCGCGCGGGTCGACCCGCCGGAGGCCGCCGACGGCTCGACACCCGGCGATGGCCAGCTCGGGTGGGTCTCGCTCGCCGACGGCTCGACCCTCGAGGCCGACGCCTTCGTCTTCACCGCCGGCCCGTGGCTGCCGGACCTTTTCCCGTCGACGATCGGCCCGCTGATCGAGCCGCACCGCCAGGACGTCATGTACTTCCAGGTCCCGCCGGGCGACACGCGCTACGTGGCGCCCGCGATGCCCGCCTGGATCGACTTCGAGGGCTCGTTCTACGGCCTGCCGTCGTTCGACGGCCTGACGATCAAGGCCTGCCCGGACTGGCTCGGGCCCGTCGAGCGGTGCGACGCGTCCGCCCGCGAGTGCGCCGACGAAACGGTCGAGGCCTCGCGCCAGGTGCTGGCCCGGCGCCTGCCCGGGATCGCCGCGCAGCCGGTCGTGCGGACCTGGACCTGCTTCTACGAGGTGACGCCGGACGCGCACTTCGTCATCGACCGGCACCCACGCCTCGGTGACGTCTGGATCGCCGGCGGCGGCACCGGCCACGCGTTCAAGCACGGGCCGGTCATCGGCGAGTACCTCGCCGCCCTGGTCACCCACGATGCGGCCACGGCGAGCGAGCTCGCGCCGCCGGACGATCGATTCGCGATCAAGCCCCGGGGCGCCCGCGCGAGCTTCCGCACCAGCGGGCGCCGGCCGGCGAGCGTCGCCCTCGAGGAGGCGCGGCCCAGGAACCGAGGGCCGGAGGAGCCGAGCAGCGCAGGAACCGAGCCCGCCCGTCGGCGGCTCAGTACACCTGGACCTCCCGCCAGCCGACCCACGACGGGCTCTTCTGGGTCTTGATCCTGATCCAGCGGATGCCCGTCACGGGCGCCGACTGGAAGACGCGGAGCCACTGCTCGCCGGCCGTCACCCCCGGGAGCTTCTCGAGCAGCATCCAGCCCCGAAGGGCCGGCGCACCTCGACCCGGTGGGTCGTGACGCTCGCCGGGAACTGGGCGGTGAGGAGCCGGGACCTCGCGGATCGTCTTCGGCGCGCCGAGGACCCGTCGGGCCGTCTCCTCCCGGAATCGGCCCCTCGAGGCGCTGGTCAGCCGGCCGCGCCGAGCTCCGCGACGAGGGCCGAGGCGCCGCTCTCGATCGGGTCGCCGTGCCCCGGGAGCAGGACCTCGAAGGTCAGCCCGCCGAGCTTGACGATCGACTGCTTCGCGAGGTCCATGTCGGCCGTGAACTGGGCGCCCGGCAGCGTCGGGACGCCGCCGCTCGTGCCCATCGCGTCCCCGGCGACGAGGATGCCGGCCGCCTCGTCGAACACGCAGATGCTGCCCGGCGTGTGGCCCGGCGCGCCAACGATCCGCAGCCCGAAGACCTCGTCACCGTCCCGGACGTCGGTCAGCCCGACCACGCCGACCGCGGCGCGGTCCTCCGCACCGATGTAGCCGGTCGCCCCGGGCGCGGCCGCGAGCACGTCGGCGATGCTGCCCGCGTGGTCGCCGTGGTGGTGGGTCAGGATCACGTGGCCGACCGCATCCCAGCCGAGGGTCAGCGTCCCGAGCGAGGCCTCGATCTCGTCGGCGCTCCCGCCGACGCCCGTGTCCACCAGGGCGGCCTCGCTGCCGCGGACGAGCAGATAGGCGGAGACGAACCCGAGGTTGACGCGCGTCCACGACGTGCCGCGGGCGGCCGGCGAGCCGGCGGGCTGGGTGGCGCCGGGGGTCGCAATGTCTCCCGTCGGGACGGCAGTCGCATCGCCAGGCGTCGAGCCGGCTCCGGTCGGGGCCGAGGTCTGCTGCGCCGAGGGCATGCAGCCCGACACGCCGACAAGCGCGATCGCGAATGCCCCGCGCCCGAGATCGGCGAGGAACGTTCGACGGTGGATGCCCTGCGGTTCGACGATGCGATCGAGGTGCGCGGTCATCGCCCGAGGGTACGCTTGAACGGCCGTCGGTGGATCGACCGGGCCGATTCCCCGTACACTCCGCAGGCCCGCGGGGCCTCCCGGACGATCGTTCCGGCCTGGTCGAGCGTCGCGTCGCGCGGTGGCCTTAGCTCAATCGGCAGAGCATCGGATTGTGGCTCCGAAGGTTACGGGTTCAAGCCCCGTAGGCCACCCCATTTTTCGCGGCGTCAGGCGATGCACCGGTACCCAGCCCGCACTCGGTGCGGATGTCGCGGGGCCGATCGGAGTCGTCGCCGAGCATGTCGCGGTCGGCGGATCGAGGCACGAAGCCGACGGGCGGCGCGCCATCGAGCCCGCTCGGGTGCCGGTTGAGCGAATTCCTGCCCAGGCCGAGCGCCGCGTCGCATCTCCGAAGCCGTTCGCGACGGAGGCGACCCGATGAGCGACCTGCAGGAGCACCCGATCCAGCACGCCGTCCGGCGCGTCGACCAACGCCGGACGCGGGACGTTCCGGCCGGAACGTCCTCCGAAGTTGGCGCAACTGGACGGTGACAGGGCCGACCCTGCCCGTACCATCGAGCCCGCGGCTCACCCGCCGTGTGGTCGAGCCGGGGAGGGCTTCATGCACCGCTTGCACGATCGGGCGCGCCGGGGCGGCGCGCTGTCCATGGCGCCCGGCGCCGCGAAGTCCATGGCGCTCGGCGCCGCGCCGGTCCTGCTCCTCGCCGCGCTCCTTGCCGCCTGCGGCGGTGGCGCCCCGGCCACCCCGACGGCCGCGCCCTCCACCGACGCGCCGGCGACGGCCGTGCCCCCGACCGAAGGGCCGACGGCCCCCACCGCGACCGACCCGGCCACCGGGCCCGCCCACATCGAGGCACCCACGACCGTCGGCGCCGGCGTCGAGTTCGACGTCGAGTTCACCGGCCCGAATGCCTCGGGTGACTACATCACGATCGTCAAGGCCGGCGCGACGAAGTGGACGAACGAGCCGTACTTCTACACGAACGGCGCGACAAGCCCGCAGAAGATGACCGGCCCGACCGAGCCCGGCGCCTACCAGCTGTGGTACGTCGACGGCGACGACGACTCGATCCTGTTCCGCTTCGACATCACGGTCGAGGCGTTCGTCGGCTCCGTGGACGGACCCGACGAGGTCGGCGCGGGCACGATCTTCGAGGTCAGCTGGACCGGCCCGAACGGCCCCGGCGACTACGTCACGATCGTGAAGTCCGGCGCGACCCGGTGGACGAACGAGGACTACTTCTACACGACCGAGGGCAACCCGGGCACGCTCCAGGCCCCGATCGAGGACGGCGCGTACGAGCTCTGGTACGTCCTCGGTGCCGACGACACCATCGGGGCTCGGGCGCCGATCACGGTCCTGCCGGTCGTCGTCTCGCTGACGGCACCGGAGACGGCTGTCGCCAACGGCGATTTCGAGGTCGCCTGGACCGGCCCGGACGGGGCGGGCGACTTCATCACCATCGTGGAGGCCGGCGCTCCTGAGGCCGCCTACCTCGACTACTGCTACACGCGCGACGGCCCGACCTGCACGCTGACGGCCCCGGACGCGACCGGCGCGTACGAGGTCCGCTACGTGACGGGGCAGAACAAGGTCATCGCGACCCGCCCGATTCAGCTGGTCCGGTAGCCGCGGCGGGTCCACCTCGCCCGGCCAGTCGCGTGCTCGCCGCGGCGAGGAGCGCGGCG
>DATLYV010000151.1:0-19998 GCA_035574535.1 Binatia bacterium | reverse complement strand
GGCGCCGCTCGCGAGCACGACGGCGTCCGCACGCACCGAGCCGAACGCCCCGCCAAGCTCGACGCCGCTGCCGAGGCCGGCGCCCGTGCGGGCGCGGGCCGAGGTGACCCGCCCCTCCGTCCAGTCGACGCCGTCGCGTCGAAGGCGCTCGACGAGCGCGCGGACGAGGCTCGCCGGGTCGAGGTGCCGCTCGTTCGGGAAGCGGATGGCGCCGACCACCGCCTCGGACAGCGCGGGCTCCCGCTCCCGCGCCGCGTCGCCCGTCAGCGCCTCCGGCTCGAAGCCGGCGCGCGCCAGGCGGTCGAGCTCGCGGGTGGCCCGATCGAGCTCCGCGCGGTCGACGTACGCCCGCAGCTCGCCCGCGCCGTGCATCTCGAACCCGAGGCCGTCGGCGACCCAGGCGTCGAGCTCGTCCATCGTCCCGGCCGCCAGGCGGACCGTGGCCTCGAACCCGGCCGCGTGGGCCCGGGCGTGGGACGCGCGCGCGAGGCCGAGCAGGAACCGCAGCGTCGACGGCCGCAGCGACGGCCGAACGTAGACGGGCGAATCGGGTCGGAGCATCCAGCGCAGCCCCTGGACGACAGCGCCCGGTGCCGGGATGGGCGCGCTCTCGGCCGGGACGACCCAGCCGGCGTTGTTCGTCGAGGCACCCGCGCCCGGGTCGCGGTCCGTGATGATCGCGACCTCGACGCCGCGGCGCGAGAGCTGGTACGCGGTCGCGAGCCCGATGATCCCGGCGCCGATGACCGCGACGCGCACGTCAGCCGCTCAGCCGCTCGGGCGCTCAGGCGCTCGGCCCGTTCAGCCGAGGTTCACCACGATGGTCTTGAGCTCGGTCAGGCGCTCGATCGAGAACCGGCCGCCGACCCTGCCGAGACCGCTCTGCGAGCCCGCGCGCCCGCCGAACGGCAGGTGCGACTCCCAGTAGTTGGTGCCCTCGTTGATGTTGACCCAGCCGGCGCGCGCGGCCTCGGCGAAGCGCAGGCCGCGGCCGAGGTCGCGCGTGAAGACGCTCGCCAGGAGGCCGTAGCCGGAGCTCTCCACGACGGCGAGCGCCTCGTCCTCCGAGTCGATGGTCGAGATCGGCACGACGGGCCCGAAGGTCTCCTCGCGGGCGATCGCCATCGCGTCAGTGACGCGGTCGAGGACGGTCGGCTCGTAGAAGAGCGCGCTGCCGAGGCTGGGGTCACGGCGACCGCCCCGCTCGATCGTCGCGCCCCTCTCGAGCGCGTCGCGCACGTGGCGCTCGGTCTTGTCGGCCGTGCGCTCGTTGTTGAGCGGCCCCATCGTCGTCCGCGGATCGAGGGGATCGCCGATTCGCACCTCCGTGCCGACCGCCTCGAGCAGCCGCGCGAGGTACGCGTCGTGGATCCCCCGCTGGACGAGGACCCGCTCGCCGGCGGTGCAGCTCTGGCCGGCGTTCAGGAAGCAGGCCGTGATCGTCGCCTCGACCGCCTTGTCGATGTCGGCGTCGTCGAGGATCACGAGCGGTCCGTTTCCGCCCATCTCGAGGAGCTGCTCCTTGCCGGCCGCCCGGCGGGAGATGACCTCGCCCGTCCGCGTCGAACCGACGAAGCCGACCGCGGCCACGCGCGGGTCGCCCGCGATCTCGTCCCCGACCTCCTGGCCCGGCCCCGTGACGACGTTGAGGACGCCATTCGGGAGCTCCGCGGCAAGGATCGCCTCGGCGAGGGCGATCGAGCAGAGCGAGGT
This sequence comes from Binatia bacterium, assembly GCA_035574535.1. Lineage (GTDB taxonomy): Bacteria > Chloroflexota > Limnocylindria > Limnocylindrales > CSP1-4 > UBA5189. The sequence goes on along the minus strand of DATLYV010000151.1, from coordinate 18,285 downwards.
GAACCGGGCCGGGTTCCAGACGACCGTGTTCCCGGCCGCGAGGGCCGGCGCGATCAGCTCGGCGGCCATCGTGTACGGCCAGTTCCAGGGCGTGATGATGCCGACCACGCCCTTCGGGACCCGGTAGATCAGGACGCGCTTCTGCGGGTCGACCGAAGGCGGGATGAGGCCCTCGATGCGGGTCGCGTCCGCCGCGGCCATGCGGAAGTACAAAACCAGCTCCTCGACCTCGCCGTAGGCCTCGGCGTGGAGCGGCTTGCCCTGGTCCTCGGTCAGGCGCCGTGCCAGCTCGTCGCGCCGCGCCTCGATCTCCGCGGCGACGCGGTCGAGCTTCGCGGCGCGCTCGAAGGGCGACGTCCGGCCCCACGCGAGGGCCGCCCGCTGGGCCGCCGCGATCGCGGCACGGGCGTCCGCCCGGCCCCCGCTCGAGAGCCTGCCGATCCGCGCCCCCGTGGCGGGGCTGGTCGCCTCGAACGTCGCGCCGTCGGCGGCGGGCCGCCAGGCGCCATCGATGTACAGGGTCGACGCGGACGCGTCGGTGGTCACGGCAACGGCGGCGGTGTCCGCCTGGACCGCGGTCTTGGAGGGCACAGGAGCTCCTGCAGGGGATCGAGAAGCGGGCTTGCTGCACCCCAGGCGATCCGGACGCCTCCGGTCGCTCTCTCAGTCTGCCGCGTCCCCCGCTTGAAGCGCAACTCGCACCAAGGCGCCCGACCGCGGCAGCGCGCGTCAGCGGCGGCCGGTCGCCTGGCATGCGGCACGTCGCGGGGAAATCACGAAGGGCGCCCGGCGGGCGCCCTTCGACGTTGCGCGGAAGGAGGCGGATTATTCCGCCGGGATCGTCGCGTGGATGGCGTCGAGGTCGATGCCCTGCGATCGGCGGTAGAACCGCGCGACGACGTACAGGATCGCGGCCGCGCCGTACAGGATCCCGAGGAACTTGATCGAGTCGGCGTTGCCGACGCCGATCCCGTAGAGCGGCTCGAACAGCCAGAGGTACAGCACCCAGCCGAGGAACAGCGTCGTGATGCCGCCGGCCAGCGAGATCAGCGGCAGCCCGAGCGCCTTGTACCGGGCGATCGGCGAGCTGTTGTAGATGTCCGGCTTCCACCACGGCAGGATCGTCGCCGCAATCGAGCTCCCGAGGAACGTGACCGCGATGACGAGCGTGGCGTCGAGCGTCAGCCCCACGAAGTTCGAATCGAAGGCGTAAAAGTACGCCAGCACGACCGACGGGACCATGATCAGCAGCAGCGCGACCCACGGCACGCCGCGACCGTCGCTGACCCGTGCCGCCGCCTCGGGCAGGATCCGGTCAAACGCCGCCGCGAAGATCATCCGCGTCGACGACAGGAACAGCGTCCCGGCCCAGCCGATGAACCAGGCCCCGCCGAGGATGATGATTGCCATCTGGATCAGGTGGCTGTCGATGAGGAACGACCCGAGCAGGATCGGGTAGCTCCAGATCGGGATCACCAGCTCGGGGGCACCCTCGACCGCGTAGAGCGGATCGAGGAAGTTCACGTTCGTCGCCTGGAAGAACTGCCAGCCGAACGTCTTCGCGGCCAGCAGGATGAACAGGACGGCGAGGACCGTCGTGATCCAGATGCCGCCGAGCATGCCGTTCAGGACCTTCCGGAAGTCGCCGGCCCCGCGGACCTCGCCGTAGAGCGTGGCGCCCCAGTTCGGGTACAGGATCCAGAACAGCATCAGCGGGATCAGGGCCAGCGTGCCGGCCCCGAACGCAAGCGGATCGAGCGCCGGGAACTCGGCGCCGTAGAACGCGGTCTCGGCGTCGATCGTCGCCTGGTAGGCGTTCTGGACGCCGAACAGGGCGGCTGCCTCCCGATCGAAGGCCGCCTGGAACGATTCCTGGCTCGAGACGAGCATCAGGATCATGACCAGGCCGAGCACGCCGAGGCCGATGTAGAAGGACCACCGCTGGATGCGCGCGTAGCCGGCCATGCCGAGGGCGACGAGCACGGTCACGAGCGCGATCACGATCAGCGAGATCGTGAAGTTGCCCATCGGCGTCGCGAGGAACTCCGTCAGGCCGGTGGCCCCCGACAGCGCCGCCAGCGGCTGGGCGATCTCGAGGTTGAAGATGGCGCCGTAGATCGGCGCCCAGAGCGCGAGGATGAACCACCACCCCGTGGCCGAGAGCACGAAGCCGATGCCGCCTCGCTTCAGCCCGATGAACCCGCCCGCGACCAAGCCGACCGCGCCGCTGATGAGCGCCACGGTCTGGTCCACGCCAAAGGCCTGGGAGACGAGGTACGCGGCGATGCCGCCGAAGACGGCGCCGACGACCGCCCCCGGCAGGCCGTCGAAGATGCGCGTCTGCCAGACGTAGTCACCGCCCGCGCGGGGCATGACCGCGATGAGGCCGGCGTAGGTGATCGCGAGGAAGGTCATCGCGATCGCGGACAGGACGATCGACGCGATGGGCGACCCGTCGGGCACCCAGCCGAACACCGTGAAGCTGTAGTACATGCCCAGCGTCACGAGGTTCACGGACATGAACGAGTAGACGAACGCGTCGAACCCCGACCAGCCCTTCACGAGGCCGGTGGCGTTTCGCAGGAACATCGAGGGCGCCGAAACCTTCTCCATCGGCGCCGCGGTCGCATCCGATGTCATGGACTCCTCCATCCCTGGGTTCCTCTAGGCGGTGACTGTCGCTAGATCCCTCCTCGGAGCGTGGGCGCGCTCCCCCGTTGCGCCATTGTCATCCGCCGCGCAAGTGCCGCGCGGGCGATTGCGACGCGAATCGGCCGTCGCGGACACCTCAGCCATTGACGAGCAGGTAGCGCGTGACCTCGCCCTTCTTCGAATCGAGGTCCACGATCGCCGCCTGGAGGACGCCGTCCTCGTAGGTGCTGCCCGGGTTGACCGCGAGTGTCCGTCCGAGCTTCACCGCGCCCCGGCCCTCGTGGATGTGCCCGTGGAGCGACAGGACCGGCCCGTACTCCAGGATCGCGTCACGGATCGCCTTCGACCCGACCGGGACCAGGGCCTGCCCGCCCGACACGTAGCGCAGGTCATCGCCGATCTTCGGCGCGTTGTCGAGGTTGGAGCCGTACGGCGGCGCGTGGAAGTTGAAGATCGCCCGCCCGCGGTCGGAAACCGAGGCAACGAGCCCGTCGATGCGCGCTCGCAGCTCGTCCTCCGGCAGCTCGCGGAAGGTCTTCCAGGGCGTCGGATTGGCCCAGCCGGTCGAGACGAGGGAGAAGCCGTCGAGGTCGATCAGGTTGCTCTCGCCGAGGTCGACGAGCCTCGCGGCATCGATGATCGGGTCGATCTCGAACATGTCGTCGTTCGCCGGCGAGACGATGCAGCGGATGCCCTTGCCGGCGAGGCGCTCGTCCGCGAGGGCCATCCAGCGCTCGACCTGGTCGAGCATCTCCTGCTTGAACCGCGCGTCGACCTTGTACGGGTTGGCCTGCCAGTCGGCCATCTCGTCGGGCGAGAGGCGGATCGGGTAATAGCCGCGGTCCCGGATCCGCTTCTCCATCGCGGCGAGGGCCTCCTCGCCCTCCAGGACGTGCTCCTGCTCCTGGAGCGTGACCCGCCACGTCGACCCGGAGCCGGTGATCGGGACCATGGCCTTGCCGGTCATGTCGCCACCCATGATCAGGACGTCGGCCTTGTGGAACGTGCCGGCGTTCAGGAACTTCCGCCAGCAGACGTCCGATCCGTGGATGTCGGTCGCGAAGAAGATCCGCACCTGCGCCCCTCCGGCTAGTTGTGGGCCACTTCCTCCGGCTCCCGGTACCACTGCTGGCGCTCGCCGATGCGCGCACGCAGCCTCCAGCGGGTCGATTTGGGCGCGTCGTCGATCGCCTTGCGCAGGGCGACGACCTGGGCGCGCGGGTCGAAGCGGACCGGTCGCTTCCCGCCGACGTCCACGTCCGCCTCGGTGAACTCGGAGTCCAGGTACTGGAGGAGCTTGTCGAGGTTGCCGGTCACGGTCCGCCACCAGCCCCAGTCGTTCGAGGTGTGGGCCAGGATCCGGGGCACGTTCACCGCCGACAGCCCCTTCGAGGAGTCGACCTCACCGTCGTCCTGCCCGAGCGGGTGCTCGGCCAGCAGGATCAGGGCGTCGAGCACGTCCTTCCTGTTGATCGTCACGATCTGGAGCTTCGACAGGAGGAGCTCCGCGACCGGGAGCGTCGGGGTCGAGAGGCCCAGCCGGTCGCCGAACTCCATCCGGTGGCACATCTCGAGCCTGTCGACGAGGATGTCGACCGGGCGCTGCCGCCCGACGTCCATGAAGTAGCCCTGGTGCTGCCCGAAGAGGGCGTTGTGGCGCCGGTCCGGCGTGTAGCCCTCGTGTTCGAGCAGGTCGAACGCCGCCCTGCGGTCCCTGGAACGGGTGGCAAAGTCGATGTCGACCTCGCGGCGACGCGTCCGGTGGGCCCAGTCTGGGGCGTGGGCGCGGACTGCCATGCCGCCCATCAGCCGGAGCACAATGCCCGCCCGATCGGCGGCCGCCACGATCCGCAGCGCCTCGGCGAGCGGATCCTCGAGCGTGCGGGGCTCGGCCTCCATCCGGTCGGAGTATAGGCACCGGGAACGCGCGAAACGGCTTGCATCCCGCTCGCGCGGCGGCGAAGATGGCGCGGACGATCGGCTCCGGGACCGGGTGTTTACGGATCGGAGGATCCGTCGCCGTTCCGCCGTGCGAGCAGGCGGGTGGCCCGCGCCCATCGTCGAGAGGTCGCGCAGAGGAGCCGCGACAGAGCTGGAGGAGCACTTGACCACCACGCGCACGCTGCCCCGTTTGCTCACGCTCGGGGCGGCATCGATCTTCGTCCTCGCCGCGTGCGGTCCGGGCGGCGGTGGCAGCACCAGCGCGCCGACCGGCCCGGCGGCAACGCAGGAGCCCGGCGCCACGCCGGCCGGCACGGCGGCCAGCGGCGCCTACGAGGAGTGGGTGCCGGATCCGGCGCTGCTCACGGCCGCGCAGGCCGAGGGGACGATCTCGACCATCGCCCTCCCCGCCTCGTGGTGCAACTACCAGGAGGTCTGGGAGACCTTCATCGAGCGCACCGGGCTCCAGTACAACGGCATCACGCCGGACGCCGGCTCCGCCGAGGAGCTCCAGGCGATCGAGGCCAACAAGGACAACCCGGGCATGCAGGCGCCGGACGTCATCGACGTCGGCCTCGCGTTCGGCCCGCAGGCCAAGGAGCGCGGCCTGATCCAGCCGTACAAGGTCGCGACGTGGGACGACATCCCCGACTCCGCCAAGGACCCCGACGGCTACTGGTACGGCGACTACTACGGCGTCCTCGCGTTCGAGGTGAACACGGACGTCATCGACGACGTGCCCCAGGACTGGGCCGATCTCAAGGATCCGAAGTACGCCAACTCGATCGCGCTGGCGGGCGACCCGCGGCTGTCGAGCCAGGCGATCCAGACGGTCTACGCCGCGGCCCTCGCGAACGGCGGCTCGCTCGACAACGCCGAGCCGGGCCTGCAGTTCTGGAAGGACGTGGTCACCGCCGGGAACTTCGTCCCGACGATCGCGAACGCGGCGCTCATCGCCAACGGCGAGACGCCGATCACCATCCGCTGGACCTACAACGCCCTCGCCAACCGGGACCAGTCCGCTGCCAGCGGCGGCGCCCCGATCGAGGTCGTGGTCCCGGCTTCCGGCCGCTTCGCGGGCGTGTACGTCCAGGCGATCAGCGCCTACGCGCCGCACCCGAACGCCGCCAAGCTGTGGATGGAGTTTCTGTACTCCGACGAGGGCCAGAACCTCTGGCTCAAGGGCTACTGCCACCCGATCCGCTACGAGGCCCTCGTCGGGGCCAACAAGGTCCCGGCCGACCAGCTCGCCAAGCTGCCGGACGTCACGGGCGCGGTCTTCCCGTCGCTCGACCAGGTCACGGCCGCCAGCGAGCTGATCACCACGCAGTGGGACAGCGTCGTCGGCGTGGACGTCGCGGAGTGACGGACCACATCGAGTAGCGAGCACACCGCCCAGCGATGAGCAGCGCGGAGCAGGCCGTTCCGGCCACCGCTCCGGCACGCCCGGCCAGGGCCCGGTCCATCTGGGCCTGGCTGGGCGTGCTGCCGTTCTTCCTCTGGGCGGTGATGTTCATCGGGCTGCCGGGCGCGTTCCTGCTCGTCGGCAGCTTCATCCTCGAGGACGGGTCCGTCGGCCTCAAGAACTACGCCGACATCACCACAGGCGCGATCCTTCCCGCCTTCGAGAACAGCCTCTACCTGTCCTTCATGAGCGCGCTCATCGGCGCGATCCTCGGGTTCCTGCTCGCGGCCTCGGTCATCCTCGGGGGCCTCCCCAGATTCATGCGGTCGGCGCTCATGACCTTCTCCGGCGTCGCGAGCAACTTCGCCGGCATCCCTCTCGCGCTGGCCTTCACGTTCACCCTCGGCAACCTCGGGATGGTGACGAAGCTCCTGCGCGACACCTTCGACTTCAACCTTCGCGCGACCGGGTTCAGCCTCTACTCGATGGAGGGGCTGATCCTCGTCTACCTGTACTTCCAGTTCCCGCTCATGGTCCTCGTGATCGCGCCCTCGATCGACGGGCTCCGGCGCGAGTGGCGCGAGGCCGCGGAGAACCTCGGGGCGACGCCGTTCCAGTTCTGGCGGAAGGTCGCCCTGCCGATCCTCACGCCGTCGATCCTCGGCGCCGGGATCCTGCTGTTCGGGAACGCCTTCGGGGCCCAGGCGACCGCCTTCCAGCTGAGCGGCGGCACCATCCCGCTCGCGACCCTGGTGATCTCGTCGCAGATGTCCGGCGACGTCCTGTTCAACCCGGGGCTCGGGTACGCGGTGGCCATGGGGATGGTCTTCATCATGGCCATCTGCATCGTGGGCTACAGCGTCCTGCAGCGACGCTCCGAGCGCTGGCTGCGGTCGTGAGGGCGCCGTGAGCAGCGCCGGCGAGGGGCGACGCGGGTTCGGGGCCTGGTGGGCCTGGCTCGTCGTGTTCCTCGGGATCCTCTACTTCTTCGTCCCGCTGATCGCGGCGGCGGAGTTCTCGCTGCGCGCCTGCGCCCCGCCCAACCAGCCCTGCTCAACGCCGGACTTCTCCGCCTACGCCAACACCTTCGCCGACAGCCAGTTCTTCTCGACGCTGACGTTCTCGTTCGTGGTCGGGCTGACGACGATCGCGGTGAGCCTGCTGATCATCGTCCCGACCGCCTACTGGGTGCGGCTCCGGATGCCGCGCCTCCGCCCGGTTGTCGAGTTCATCACCCTGCTGCCGTTCGTCATCCCGCCGGTCGTCCTCGTGTTCGGGCTCATCCGGATCTACAGCCGCCCGCCGCTCCTGATCACGGCGACGAACCTCGGCAGCGTCGGGCTGCTCGTCGCGGCCTACGTCGTCCTGTCGTTCCCGTACATGTACCGGGCGGTCGACGCGGGCCTTGCGGCGATGGACGTCCGGGTCCTGACCGAGGCGGCCCAGAGCATGGGCGCCGGCTGGCGGAAGATCCTCTGGTCGGTGATCTTCCCGAACCTCCGGACCGCGGCGCTCTCCGGGGCCTTCCTCACCCTGGCGATCGTCGTCGGCGAGTTCACGATCGGCAACTACATGGCCCCGTACGGGTTCGGCCCGTACCTCTCGCTGCTGGGCCGGGACAAGATCTTCGAGCCCGCCGCGGTGTCGCTGATCAGCTTCGGGCTGACGTGGCTCGCCATGGCGGTCATCGCGCTTGTCGGCCGCGGCCCGCGCGGCACTCGCGTCCAGGTCGCCGGCGCCCGTTGATCGAAAGGACCCCGCCTCGATGAGCTATCTCGTCCTGACCGACATCCAGAAGCGCTTCGGCGACTTCGTTGCCGTCGAGAACTTCAACCTGTCGGCCGAGCGGGGCGAGTTCGTGTCCTTCCTCGGGCCGTCCGGGTGCGGCAAGACGACGACGCTGCGGATGATCGCGGGCTTCGAGCAGCCGACGTCGGGCACGATCCGGATCGATGGCAGGGACGTGACCCGGGTCGCGCCCAACCGCCGCAACGTGGGCATGGTCTTCCAGTCGTACGCGCTCTTCCCGAACATGACCGTGGCCGACAACATCGCCTTCGGCCTGAAGGTCCGGAAGGCGCCGTCCGACCAGGTCAGGAAGCGGGTCGCGGAGCTCCTCGAGCTGATCAACCTGCCCGACCGTGGCAACCGCTACCCGTACCAGCTCTCGGGCGGACAGCAGCAGCGCGTCGCGCTGGCCCGCGCCCTCGCGTTCGAGCCGCAGGTCCTGCTGCTCGACGAGCCGCTCTCGGCCCTCGACGCCAAGATCCGGGTCGCCCTCCGGAACGAGATCCGGCAGATCCAGCGCCAGCTCGGCATCACGACCGTCTACGTGACCCACGACCAGGAGGAGGCGCTGTCGCTCTCCGACCGCGTGGTGGTCATGAGCGAGGGCCGGATGGAGCAGGTCGGGACGCCGTTCGAGATCTACAACTTCCCGGCCACGGCCTTCGTGGCCTCGTTCGTCGGGACGCTGAACGTCCTGAACGGCTCCATCGTCGACGCGAGCCGGGGCGAGATCGCGATCGACGGCCAGACGATCACCCTGACCCGCAAGTTCGAGGGCCGGCCCGGCCAGCCGGTCCGCGTCGCGCTGCGGCCCGAGATGGCGTCGCTCGCCGACCGCCCGGAGGGCTGCACGCGGCTCGTCGGCCAGGTCGCGGACGTGACGTTCCTCGGCTCGCTCGTGCGGATCCGCATCGCGGTGGGCGCCGGCCCGGGCGCCTCGGGCGGCAACGGCAGCGAGCCCGGCCAGGTCGTCATGCTCGACGAGTTCAACGAGCCCGGCCTCCAGGTCCCCGAGGTCGGCCAGACCGTCTCGGTGAGCTTCCCCATGGACGGCCCGCTCGTGCTCGACACCGAGGCCCAGGTGGAGTCCGTCGAGGAGCTGATCGCCGAGGCGTGAGCGCCGAGGCTTCGCGACCGGCCGCGGCGGGCGGCCACGTGACGAGCGATCAGCAGGCGACCGAACCGGGAGCGGGCGACCGAGCGCCCGATCCGAGGGTTCGCGGCCGAGCGCCCGATCCGAGGGTTCGCGACCGAGCGCCCGACCCGCGGACCCCGCGGACCGACCCGCTCGACGGGATCGACCTCATCGTCTTCGACAAGGACGGCACGCTCATCGAGTTCCACCTGATGTGGGGCGGCTGGGTCGACGACCTCGCCCACAAGCTGGAGGCCTCGACCGGCCTGCGGCTCCGGGACGGCCTCGACGAGCTGCTCGGGGTGGACCCCGGGACCGGGATGGTCCGCTGGAATGGCCTGCTGGCGGCGACGCCGATGGCCCGGATCCGGGACGCCGTGGAGGCCTACGTCGCGGCGGCGGGGGCCGGCGCCGAGCTCGCCGGGGCGGCCATGTCGAGGGCCTGGACCGCGCCGGACCCGGTCGCGCTGGCGCGGCCCGTCACGGACCTCGCGGCGCTGTTCGCGAGGCTCCGACGGCGCGTCGGGACGTTCGCCGTGGCGACGAGCGACGACCGCGGCCCGACGGAGCGGACGCTCGCGTCCCTGGGGATCGCGGGCGAGCTCGCGGCGGTCGCCTGCGCCGACGACGGCATCCCGAACAAGCCCGCTCCCGACCCGGTGCTCCGGATCTGCTCGACGCTGGGCATCCCACCGGAGCGGACCGCGGTCGTGGGCGACTCGCCGGCGGACCTCGCGATGGGTCGCGCCGCCGGGGCCGGCCGGGTCATCGCGGTGCTGACCGGGGTCGGGGACGCGGCGACGCTTGGGCCGCTCGCGGACGTCGTCCTGCCGTCGATCGAGGACCTCGCACCCGCCTGACTGGGATGCGTCGAGCGCGCCGGGTGTGCGGCGGCTGCCCCGGGTGCGCCGGCGGGCGCACGCTCGCCGGGACCCCCGGGAGCCGATCCCGGTACTCCCGTCCTATCGCCCCGGAACCACCCGGAACCCTACGGTTCCGCATTGAACGCGGGGTGCCTCCCCGCACCGTTGGAGCTCCGCCCGACACATGGCTCTCGCTGCGCGGCCGGGATCGGCCGCCGAGCTGCTCACGCTGTCCGAGGCTGCGCGCCTTGCGGGGGTGGACCGCGAGACCGTGCGGGCCTGGTGCGACCGCGGCGACCTCGCGCTCATCAGCGGCCAGGGACGGCAGGTCCGCCTCCGGCGGCGCGACCTCGAGCGCCTCCTCGAGGCTGGACTGCACGATCAGCCGGCCCCCCGCGAGCCCCGCCGGGCCCTTGCGCGACCCGCGAGCGCGGACGAGCCCCTGCGCCCCCACGCAGGCGACCGTCGCGCGCGCGCCGGCGAGGCCACGGGCAGCGAGGCAGGCGAGGCCACCAGGAACGGCAAGGCTGTCGGCCAGCCCCGGAAGCACGGCCGGCGACCCGGTCGCAACCAGCCTCGCCTGGTCAAGGCGTCGGGCGCGGACGCGCTGCGGCGCCTCGCCTCGGAACTGTCCGGCTCACGGACTCTCCAGCCCGTCTTCGAGGAGGTTCTCGAGAACTCGATCGCGCTGTTCCACGCCGACCGTGCCGGCCTGTGGCTGTGGCACCCGACCGCGGAGCACCCCCTCGAGCTCGTCGCCGGGCGCCTCCACCCGCCGCTGATCAAGGAGGTCGTCGAACGGGCCACCCGGGACAGCCGCCTGGCCGGCTTCGAGGCCCTGCGCCGCGAGGTCGTGATCGTCTACCAGGACGTCACCGATCCGAAGATCACCCCGCAGATGCGCGAGGTCTATGCGAAGAGCGGCATCGGCTCCATCTGCTTCGTGCCCGCGGTCTTCCGCGGCGCTCCCCTCGCGCTCCTCGTCCTGTACCACGACATCCCGTACGACTGGACCCCCGAGGAGACTGCGCTCGCGAGGAGCTTCGGCGATACGATCGCCACGGCCATCGGCAACGCCCGGCTCATGGCCTCCGTGGAGGATCTTGCCGCGCGCCTCCGGGCGATCCAGGACCTGTCGGCACGGCTCTCCGGCATCCAGGACGTCCGCGCCATCGGCGAGACGATCGTCGCCGAGGCCGGCGCCCTCATCGAATACGACACGTTCCGCGTCTACCGCATCGACCACGACTCCGGCTGGTGCGAGCCCATCGCCTTCGACGGCGTGTTCATGGGTCGCGCCGACCCCGACCCGGAGAGCCTCCGCGTCCGCATCGGCGAGGGCCTGACCGGCTGGGTCGCCGAGCACGGCGAGGCGCTGATACTCGGCAACGCGCACGAGGACCCCCGGAGCATCATCGTCGGCAAGGCGACCGGGCCGGAATCGATGCTGATCGTACCGATGGTCCACGAGGGCCACGTCCGCGGCGTCGTCGCCGCGTCCAGGCTCGGGAAGGACCGTTTCGGCCCGGACGACGAGACGACCCTCTCGATCTTCGCCGGGACTGCCGCGCAGGCGCTGGTCAACGCCGAGCGGCTGGAGCAGCTGCGGCGCCAGCAGGTCGAGCTGGAGCATCAGCTGGTGAGCCAGCGCCGGCTCATGGCGGTCAACGAGCGCCTCCTCTCGACCCTCGACCCCACGGGCGTCCTCGAGATGATCGCGGACTCCCTGAAGTCGGTTGTCACCTACGACTCGCTCACGATCTACCGCATCGACCGCGAGCGGAACGTCCGCCGCCCGCTCATCGCCCGCGACCGCTTCGCCGATTTGATCCTCGACTACGAGGCGCCGCTCGGGACGGGCCTGACCGGCTGGGCGGTCGAGCACCGCGAGGCTGTGCTCGCCAACGACGCCCACCTCGACCCCCGGTCAATCCAGATTCCCGGCACGCCGTTCGAGCCCGAGTCGATGGTCATCGTCCCGCTCATGGCCGAGGGCGAGGTCCTGGGCACGCTGAACATCGGCCGGATGGGCGGGCCGGAGGCGCACTACACCCAGAACGAGTTCGAGCTGACGAAGCTCTTCGCCGCGCAGGCCGCGATCGCGCTCCGCAACGCCGAGGCCCACGACGAGGTCAAGGTCCAGGCCGAGCGCGATGCGCTGACCGGGCTCCGCAACCACGGCGCCTTCCAGCGCGAGCTCCAGGGCTTCCTCAGCGGGCAGCCGAACCGGTCCGTGGCCGTGCTGATGATGGATCTCGACCGGTTCAAGGGCTACAACGACCGCAACGGGCATCCCGCCGGCGACGAGCTTCTCGTCGCGGTTAGCCGGGCGATCGAGGGTTGCATCCGCCAGGGCGACCGGGCATATCGCTACGGCGGCGACGAGTTCGGCGTGATCTTGCCGGACTGCGGCCGCCAGGCGGCCGAGGAGGTCGCGCGCCGGATCCAGCAGGCGGTCGACGCGATCCCGGACGACACCGGCCCGCACGTCTCGGTCTCCATCGGCATCGCCTGCCACCCCGAGGACGGCACCGACAAGGAGACGCTCGTCGAGACGGCCGACCAGGCGCTGTTCCTGGCGAAGGGCGCGCCGTTCCGCAGCGCGCGCGACCAGTTCGTGGCCGCCTTCGACGAGATGACGCTGGGCCTGATCGACGGCAGCGACACCGACACGCTCCTCGACTCGATCCTGACCCGGGCCGCGCGCCTCCTCGGCGTCCCGAACGGCTACGTCTACCTCGGCGAGCCGGGCGACACGCACCTGACGATTCGCGCCGGGATCGGCGACACCGCCGGCGACGTCGGGTTTCGGATGCCGGTGACCCAGGGCGTCAGCGGGCGGGTCTTCACGACCGGCCGGCCGCTGCTCGTCGAGAACTACGACGAGTTCGAGGGCCGCCACCCGCGGTTCGTCGGGCGAGCCGGCTCGGTTGTGGGCGTGCCGCTGACCGTGGGCGGGCGGACCGTCGGCGTGATCGGCCTCTCGACCGGCCCGTCGGAGCGGGTCTTCCGCCAGGCCGAGGTCGAGGCGCTGCTGAAGTTCGCCCAGCTGGCCTCGATCGCCCTCGAAAACGCGCGCCTCCATGAGGCCGCCCTCTCGCCCCGCGACCCGGTCACGACCCTGCCGACGCGCGAGTCGCTGATCCAGCGCGTCGTCGAGGCGCTTGAGCCCGCCCCCGCGGGTGCCGGGTCCGCCGGCTCGGAGACGGCGCCGGTCACGGTCATACTCCTCGACGTCGACCGGTTCGAGATCGTCAACGAGAGCCTCGGCCACGCCACCGGCGACCGCGTGCTCCGCGAGGTTGGTCGCCGGATCTCGCAGGTCATCGGCCCGTTCGACATGGTCGGCCGCTTCAGCGGCGACACGTTCGGCATCCTGCTCCCCGACTGCGACGCGGACCAGGCCACGGCCTTCGCGGAGCGCGTCCAGATGGAGCTGAAGCGGCCGTTCGACCTCGACGGCCGGACGTGGTTCATCAGCGCGAGCATGGGCATCGCGGTTGGGTCACCCGGCTTGGTCGGCGCGGGCGACATCCTCCAGGAGGCCGAGATCGCCCTCGTCGGCGCGAAGCGCGACCCTGCCCACCGCGTCCGCATGTATGACCCGCTGAGCAGCCGCCACGCGCTCGAGCGCCTCGACGTCGAGGCGGAGCTCTGGACCGCCCTCGAGCGCGACGAGCTGACCGTCCACTACCAGCCGATCTTCGACCTCCGCGCCTCGCGGATCGTGGGCTTCGAGGCGCTCGCCCGCTGGCAGCACCCCTCGCGCGGGCTCGTCCTGCCGGTCGATTTCATCGCCCTGGCCGAGGAGTCCGAGCTGATCGTCGCGATCGGCCGGGTCATCCTCGAGAAGGCCTGCCGCCAGGCCCAGTTGTGGCGACAGCGCTGGCCCGAGCTGAACCTCGCGATGAGCGTCAACCTTTCGCCGCGCCAGTTCCTCGACCCGAACCTGCTCAACGGCATCGGCCAGGTCCTGCGGACGACCGGCCTGGAGCCGTGCGCGCTCGAGCTGGAGATCACCGAGTCGAGCGTGATGGATCGCTCCGAGACGAGCCTGTCGGTGCTCCAGCAGCTGCGGGCGCTCGGGGTCCGGGTCGTGCTCGACGACTTCGGGACCGGCTACTCGTCGCTGGCGTATCTGCGCCAGCTCCCGCTCGACACGATCAAAATCGACCGGTCGTTCGTGACCGACCTCGACGTCCGCGACCCGAACATCGGCATCATCCGGGCGGTCGTCTCGCTCGCGCACGGCCTCGGCATCACGGTCGTGGCCGAGGGCATCGAGACCGAGGAGCAGGCCAGGCGGCTGCGCGAGCTCGGCTGCGACATGGGCCAGGGCTTCGCCTGGGCCGAGCCTGCCGGCCCGATCCGGACGGCCCGGTTCGTGGCCCAGCGGCTCGGCGAGGCGCGGTCAGGAATCGGCGGAGCGCGGTCAGGTGCGGGACCCGACCGCTGCGGTCCGGATGCCCGGCGCGCCGCCGTCGGTCAGCGCCGCCCGCCGAACAGCCGGAGCAGGAACAGGAACAGGTTGACGAAGTCCAGGTAGAGGTGGAGGGCGCCGATCACGGCCGCCTTCTCGACCGACCCCAGGGCCGCCACGAGCTGCCCCGACGAGATCCGCTGGACGTCCCAGGCGGTCAGGATCGTGAACAGCCCGACACCAACGATCGAAATGATCCAGCCAAACGTGTCGCTGCCGAGGAACACATTTACGACGATCGCGGCGACGAGGCCGAAGACGCCCATGGAGGCGATGCCGCCGATCCCCGCCAGGGAGCGCTTGGTCGTGTAGCCGTAGAGCGCCGCGCCGCCGAACATCGCGGACGCAGAGAGGAACGCGGTGGCGACGGACGACACCGGGTACAGGCCCACGATCAGCCCGATCGTCAGCCCGAGGCTGGCGGCGTAGACGAAGAACAGCCCCAGCGCCAGCGTCGCGGACATGCGCCCGATCAGCGCCTGGATCCCGATCGCGAGGACGAGCTGGCCGATGATCAGGACGATGAAGAAGTTCGCGGCGAAGCGGACGAGCCCGTCGTTGAACTGGACGAGCGCGGTCACGGCCGCGGTGAGCAGCAGGCCCGCGAACATCCAGAAGAAGGCCTGGGTCAGGAACGCGCCCTGGACGGCGGCGTCGGCGCGCGGGAACGGCATCGCGGGGTTCTGGCCGTAGCCGCTGCCCTGGTTCGACTGGAACGTCACGTTCGGTCTCCCTTTCGAGTGGCGACGCCCGGCCGACGGGCCGGGGTCGCTGCGCGAGATTCTGCACGTTCTGCCGCGCGCGCCAAGACCCACACGAGGTCGGCGAGGCGGTTGAGGTACGGGATGAGCTTGTCGCCGGGGATCAGGCCGTCCCTTCGGAGCGCGACGACGCGCCGCTCGGCGCGGCGGAGGATCGTCCGCGCGAGTTCGAGGGCCGCGCTCGTCGGCGTCTCGCCCGGCACGACGAACTCGTTCGGCATGTCGAGGTGACGCTCCAGCTCGACGAGCGTTTCCTCGACGCCGCGGACCATCGCGGCGGAGACTCGGGTACGGTGGTCCTCGAGCCGGTCCCACGCGTCCGGGTTCGTCGCGAGCTCCGCCCCGGCGACGAACAGCTCGCGCTGGAACCGCAGGATGAGCGGTGCGAGGCCACCGAGGCCGGCGGGGAGCGTGCCGCGGTTGCGCTTGACACCGAGCCAGGCCCGGGCCAGGCCGAGCGCGGCGATGGCCTCGTCGATCGTGCCGTAGGCCTCCACGCGCGGGTCGTCCTTCTGGATCCGCTCGCCGCCGTAGAGCAGGCCGGTGGTGCCGTCGTCGCCGCGTGTCGTCGCGACGGCGGAGTCGATCGGGCTTCGACGGTTGGTCACGTGGTCTGCGTCGCGGGGCCGGGTCGAGCGTCCTGGCGGGCCGCGGCTACCACATCAGGCCCGCATCGCGCGGGTCCCAGCGCTCGGCGAGGAGCGTGACCTTGACCGGGTGCTCGACGACCGACTCGGCCTGCTCCTGGACCTGCTGGATCATCGAGCCGGCATACGGGCAGAACGGTGTCGTGAGGATCATCTTGATCTCTGTCTCGTTCTGGCCGAGCAGGATCTGCTTGATCAGGGCCAGCTCGACGACGTTCATCCCGATCTCGGGGTCGACGACCGCGCGCAGCGCGTCGAGGATCGCGAGCTCGGTTGCGCGACGCTCCGCGTCGAACAGCGGCGGGGCCGACGGGCCGACGCCAGTGCCGGTGCCGGGATCGCCGGCCAAGGGCTGGGCGGCGTCGCCGGCGGTGGCCCCAGCGCTGTTCGTGACGCCGTTCGTGGCGCTGATTGGATCGGCGGTGTCGGTCATGCTGCGGTCAGGGTACCGCAGGCCGGGCGGAAACCCCAGCGCCGGGGTCGGAATTGCGTGGCGGACGGCAGCTGCGACCGCACCTTGAGACTCGGCGGTCGCTGCCGAGGGGTTCAGCCGCCAGCGGGAAGCTCGATCCGGATGATCGTGCCGGGCCGACCTGCCGTGTCGGACAACGCGGCGCCCGCGTCGCTGCCGGAGCGAGCCGAGATCGTGCCGCCGTGGGCCTCGACGAGCGCCCGCGCGATCGCCAGCCCGAGCCCGGATCCGCGCGACGTCGAGGACTTCGCAAAGCGCTCGAACACGTGGTCGCGGAGCTCCTCGGGGATGCCGGGGCCGTCGTCGACGACCTCCAGCACCAGCCCGCCCTTCGGGATCGCGGCCGCGGCGAGGCGGATCGTCCCGCCGTCGGGCATGGCGCGGACCGCGTTGTCGACCAGGATTGCCAGCACCTGGTGTATCCGCATCGGGTCGAGCTCGAGCGGCGGCAGCCCCGCGGGAACCGCGACCTCGATCAGGACGCCCGTCTCGCCTGCCCGCGCGCGATGGGCGGACGCGACGTCCTCGAGCAGCACCGCCGGGTCGACCGCTTCCGGGTGCAGCGGCAGCGCCCCGGATTCCGCGAGGCTCAGCGTCCGAAGGTCGTCGATGAGGCGCTCGAGGACGCGCGTCTCGTCGAGGATCGGGCGGACGTGGTCCTCGTCGGGCGGGTAGACGCCGTCGAGCAGCGCCTCGAGGTTGCCCTGGATCACCGCCAGCGGCGTCCGGAGCTCGTGGCTGACGTCGGCCAGCAGCCGGCGGCGCGTGGCGTCCTCGGCCTCGAGGCGGGCGGCCATGCCGTTGAAGGCGGCGACCAGGGACCGCAGTTCGCCGGGGCCGCGCTCCGGCGGCGCGACTCGGACCGAGTAGTCGCCCTGCTCCAGGCGGGCCGCGGCGTCGCCGAGTTCGCCGATGGGGCGGGCGATCGACCGGAGGATGCGGATCGTCAGCAGGACGGCGACGACGCCAAGGACGATGCCGATGACGCCCGCGGGCGTCGCGATCGCGCCGACTCCACCCCCGAGGCCGAACACCGCCACGAGCAGCTGCAGCCCCATGACGCCGACCGACGCCAGCACGAGCGCCACGAGCACGAACGCGCAGCCGATGCGACGTGCGAAGCCGCCACGGTCTCCGCGCCGCCACGGCGGGCCCCACGCGCCGTCGGAGCCGCCGGGACCGCCGACGCCCCACCCTCCCCGGCGCCAGTGGCCCGGCCCCCAGCGCTCGGGCGGCCACGGCTCGTCCTCGGGCCACCACGGCGGCCGGGGGCGGTTCCGGGGGTCGAAGGGCACGGCTCAGGCCCCGCTCGCGGAATCGGGATCCGGTGCCGGCGAGCTCCCCGCGAGCGAGGGCGTGGGACCGGCCGGCGAGGGACCGGCTGCCGACGAGACCCCGGTGGCCGGCGGCGTCGCGCTCGCCTCCGCGACGCGGTAGCCGACCCCGTAGACCGTCTCGACGTAGCGCGGCCGGGCGGGGTCGGGCTCGAGCTTGCGGCGGATGTTCTTGATGTGCGCGTCGATCGCGCGCTCGTACGCCTCGAAGGCCTCGCCGTGCGCGGCGTCGAGCAGCTGGGCGCGGGTGAAGACTCGTCCCGGCTCGCGGGCCATCGTGGCCAGGATCGCGAACTCGGTCGCGGTCAGGTCGATCGACCGGCCGGCGACGGTGGCGCGCAGGCGCGGGACGTCGAGCACGAGGTCGCCGACCGCGATCCGGTCCGCCGGGGCGCTCGACCGATCCGCGCGCCGCAGCACCGCCCGCACCCGGGCGACGAGCTCGCGGGGGCTGAACGGCTTCGTGATGTAGTCGTCGGCGCCCAGCTCCAGGCCCAGGAGCTTGTC
This sequence comes from Binatia bacterium, assembly GCA_035574535.1. GTDB lineage: Bacteria > Chloroflexota > Limnocylindria > Limnocylindrales > CSP1-4 > UBA5189. The sequence goes on along the minus strand of DATLYV010000151.1, from coordinate 300 downwards.
GAGCTCCGTGTCGCGCGCCGTCAGCACGACGATCGGGGTCGGGCCGGCCGCGCGGATGCGGCGCACGACCTCGAGGCCGTCGAGGCCGGGCAGCCCGAGGTCGAGGACCACGAGGTCCGGCTGCCGCGTGCTCGCCGCGTGCAGGGCCGACTGGCCGTCGCCCGCGAGGAGCACGCCGAAGCCGGCGTGCTCGAGGTAGTCGCGCGCCAGCTGGGCGATCTTGGGCTCGTCGTCGACGACGAGGACGGTCGGCATCGGCTCACTCTACGGTGGTTCCGGGAAACGGCCGAGCCGGCGCCT
>DATLYV010000150.1:0-16468 GCA_035574535.1 Binatia bacterium | reverse complement strand
CGGAACCCGGCTTCCGGGCGCTCGTCGGCGCGGTTGCGCCGACGGCGGCGCTCCGCGTGCTCGAGTGGCGCGCCACGCCCGCCTGAGGAATCTCGTGATGCCCGATCGATCAGACTGGTGGACGTCGCTGGCGCCCTCGGTTCGGGCCCGCCTTGCGGACGTCTGGGTCCCGGCGGGCCTGCCGGGTTTTGCCGGCGAGGAGAAGGCCGTGCGGGCGGCTCGCCTCGATGCGCGGTTCGGGCCGGACGGCTGGCGGCTCGCGCACGTCGTGCGCGGGCGGGTCGTGCCGCCGCAGGTCGCCATCCTGGAGTACGAGCAATCGTACCGCGTGTACCTGCGCGACCGCCGGCCGCTCGTGGCGTTCCTCGCCGAGGCCTGCGGCAACGTCTACGACTGGGGCGTCGAGAACGTCCGCGACGCGGCCTACGAGCAACCGCACACGAGGGCCAACCACTACCAGGACATCGCCGTCCGGCGGGTCATCGCCGAGCTCGCCGACGACCCGGCCTGGCCGGAGGTCACGCCGACCGAGCCCGGCGACGCCGACCTGGTCGACTTCGGGACGGGGCGGGTCGAACGGGTGCCGCGCGCCTACGGCTTCCGGGGCGACGGCCTGCTCCAGATCCGCGAGCCCGACTCCCCCGGCTTCATGGTCAGCCCGGCGGTCGTGCCGGCCCACGACCCGGCGCTGCTCACGAGCCTTCCGAACCGGAGCGAGTGGTACCACGGCGAGGGCATCGGCCACCTCTCGGTCGAGGCGTTCTGGCAGATGAGCAAGATCGTCGAGGTCCGCTACGACCGGTTCCTCGCCTCCGGCGCGCGCCGCGCCGACCCGATGGGTCCGTGACCGACGCTCGCCCTCTCGGCGCCGGCGCTGTCGGCGGATCCGCCGGCCCGGCCGGCGAGACCCTCCTCCTCGGCACGATCAGCCTCGACCAATACCTCGCGAGCGGCGACGAGCTGCCCGGCGGCGGCATCCTCAACATGGCCTGGCACTGGCGCCACCGGCTCGGGCGCCCGTTCCGCCTCCTGACCCGCATCGGCGCCGAGGACGGCGAACCGATCGCGGCGTTCCTTCGCCGCCACGGGATCGAGCCGGCCGTCCCGGACGAGCTCGCCGCGCCGGGCCGATCCTCGACCATCGACATCGCGATCCAGCCCGACCGCCAGCCGTGGATGGACAACTTCGTCCCCGGCGTGTGGGACGACTACCGCCTCACGCCGCGGGAGCTGGAGGCGCTCGCGGCCGCGCGCCGCCTCCACGCCGTGCTGGTCGAGGGCGCCATCGTCGAGCTGACCCGCCTCGGCGACGAGGGCGTCCTGCGACACCTCGAGGTCTCGGCGGACTTCCTGGGCTTCCGCCACTACACGGTCGAGCGCCTTGCCGACACGATGCGCCACGTCGACCTCGGGTTCATCGGCTGGCCCGGCGCCGAGGACGCGCCCGAGGTCGCCGGGATGCGCCGCGTCGCCGACGGCCTCGGCAAGGTCCTCGTGATCACGATGGGCGCGCGTGCCGTCCGGGTCTTCGACGGCCGCGCCGGCACAGACCGGCGGTTCGCGGTGACGCCCGTCGAGGTCGCCGGCACGACCCTCGGCTGCGGCGACGCGTTCATCGCCTGGTTCCTGGACGAGCTGTGGCGCAGCGGCGACCACGAGGCCGCCGTCGCGCGAGGCATGATTGGCGGGGCCATGGCGACCGCCTGGGAGCGGCCGCTGGCCGACGACGCCTACGGCCGCTGATCCGCAGCGCAACGACCGAGACCCCAGGACCCATCGAAACCGAGGAGCGCGATGCCGATCCACCTGCACGCCGAGCCCGGCGACTACGCCCCCGTAGTGATCCTGCCCGGCGACCCCATCCGCGCGACCAAGATCGCCGCCCGCTTCGACGGCGGCCTCGAGAACACCCGCCAGGTCAACCAGAACCGTGGGCTCGTCGGCTACACCGGCACGGTCGACGGGGTGCCCGTCTCCGTCCAGGTGACGATGATGGGCTCGCCCACCACCGGGATCGTCGTGGAGGAGCTCCTGATGCTCGGCGTCACGACGCTCATCCGCGTCGGCACGACGGGCGCGTTCCCGCCGCTCCAGATCGGCGATGTCGTCGTCGCGATGTCGTCCGCGGGCTGGACGGGCTTCGCGAACGTCGTCGGCGGCGGCGAGCCCACGGCTCCCACGGCGGACCTCGACGTCGTCCTGGCGCTGCGCGACGCGGCGCGGGCGGAGGGCCTGACCACCCACGTCGGCCCGATCGCGACCTCGGACACGTTCTACGGCGACCCGCACCCGCTCGGCGTGACCCGCTGGGGCCGCCGCGGCTACCTGTCGATGGAGATGGAGTCGGCGGCGATCTTCCTGCTCGCGATGCGCGAGCGCGCGAAGGGCCGGCCCGTCCGGGCCGGGTCGATCCTCACGGTCTCGGACGTCCTCTACTACCCCGACTCGCCCCAGGCGGCCGGCGTCGAGGGCAAGGCTTTCTTCCGCCCGCCCGAGGACGAGGTCAACGCCCGGGTCGACCGCACCATCGGCGCCGCCCTCAAGGCCGCGGCCGCGCTGGGCCGGGGCTGACCGCGCGCGACCTGCGCCCGTCAGTCGACGAAGGACAGGCCGCGCTCGAAGTCCTCGAGCAGGTCGCCGATGTCCTCGCAGCCGACCGAGACGCGGATCAGCCCGTCGCGCTTCGGCTGCGGGTAAACGAGCGTGAAGACGTCGCCGAGGCTGACCCCGACGTCGCACAGGCGGAGGTGGTCGGTGAAGGCCGACATCGCGGCGATGCCGCCGTGCATCCGGAAGCTCAGCATCGCGCCGCCGGGGCCGTCGATGAGCCGCTTCGCGACCTCGTGGTCCGGGTGCGACGCGAGGCCCGGGTAGCGGACCCACTCGACCTTGGGCTGCGATTCGAGGAACTCGGCGAGGCGTTTCGCGTTCGCCGAGGCGGCGAAGGACCGAAGTGGGAGCGAGCGCACGCCGCGGAGCACGAGCCAGCTCGAGAACGGGCTCGCGGCCTGGCCCAGCGTGTCGACCTGCTTGCGGATCGGCTGCAGCAGCTCCGCCGGGCCGGTGACCGCGCCCGAGACGGCGTCGCCGTGCCCGGAGAGCCACTTCGTGGCGGCGTGGACGACCATGTCGGCGCCGTGCTCGATCGGCCGCAGCAGCGCCGGCGCGAGGAACGTGTTGTCGGCGACGACGATGAGGCCGTGGCGGTGTCCCAGCTCGGTCAGGCGGTCGATGTCGGCAACGCGGAGCCGCGGGTTGGTCGCGGTCTCGAGGAACAGCATCCTGGTCCGCGGCGTGATGGCCGCCTCGACGGCCGCGAGGTCGGTCATGTCGACCGGCGTGACGCCGATGCCGCGCCGCGGGAAGTCGTCCTCGAGGAGCGTCTTCGTGATCACGAACAGCTCATCACCGACGACGGCGTGGTCGCCCTGGCCGAGGTGCGCGAGCAGCGTCGACGAGACGCAGGCCATCCCGGACGCGGCCACGACCGCGTCCTCCGCGCCGTCGAGCGACGCGAGCTTCTCCTCGAGCGCCCGTGTCGTGGGGTTGCCGGTGCGCGAGTAGAAGTACGAGGTGGGATCCCAGGCCATCGCCCGGTCGACCGCGTCCTCCTTCTCGGCCGCGGTGTCGAAAGCGAACGTGGCCGTCGCGTAGATCGGGGTGTTGTGGGCGTGCGTGACCGGGTCCGGCCGCTCGCCCGCATGGATGGCGCGCGTCGCGAAGCCGCGGCCGTGGGTGCGCTCGCGGGCCACGGTCAGGACGAGATGAGGAAGCCCAGGATCGTGATCACGAAACCCGCGGCCATCAGGATCCCGCCGAGGCGGGCCTCCTTGCGGGCCAGCTCCATCGCGACCGACGCGCCGGTCGGGCTGGAGTCGCGGATGCCGCCGCGCCACGATTCGTAGCGGGCGATGTTCTCCTCCTGGGCCTTCAGCGCCTGGTAGCGGCGCCACGGCCCTCGGGCGCGCGAGTAGCCGAAGGCCATCGACGCGACGCCGAACGCGATCAGCACGAAGTTGACGATCCCCACCGCCGAGTCCCCCGATCAGCCGCCGCCACCGCCCAGGCGGGCCCGGATGGCCACCTGGGCCAGCGCCGCGTTCGCCTGGCCGCGGGTCGCCTTCATCACCTGCCCGACGAGGAACCCGATCGCCTGCGGCTTGCCGGCCTGGACATCCGCGACCGCGGCCGGGTTGGCTGCCAGGACCTCGTCCACGATCTTCCCGAGCGCATCCGCGTCCGAGATCTGGCGCAGGCCGAGGCGGGTCACGATCTCGTCCACCGGCGCGCCGTCCGCGGCGTGAGCGTCGAGGACATCGCGCGCGGAGGTGCGGTTGATCGTGCCGTCCGCCACGAGGCCGATGAGCCGCGCGAGCTGCGCGGGTTCCACCTGCACGGGCGCGGCTGCGGCGTTCCGGATCCGCAGGTACTCGCCGGTCACCCAGTTGGCCACGGGCTTGGCCTCGAGGCCCGGCGCGGCGGCGAGGGTCGCCTCGAACAGCCGGCCGGCGTCGGCATCGGCGGTCAGGACCGCCGCGTCGTACGCGGAGAGCCCCAGCTGCTCCCGGTAGCGGGCCCGGCGCGCTGCGGGCAGCTCCGGCAGCTCGCCGCGGATCCTCGCCAGCCACGCGGCGTCGACGCGCAGCGGCGGCAGGTCCGGCTCCGGGAAGTAGCGGTAGTCGTCCGAGGTCTCCTTCGACCGCATGTGATACGTCTCGCCGCGGTCGTCTGACCAGCCGCGCGTCTCCATGCGCAGCTGCTCGCCTGCGTCGAGGACCGCGGCCTGCCGTTGGATCTCGTGCTCGACCGCCCGCTCGACCGACCGGAACGAGTTCATGTTCTTGATCTCGATCCGCGTCCCGAAGGCCTCCGTCCCGCGCGGGCGGATCGAGACGTTCGCCTCGACCCGGAGCTGGCCGCACTCCATGTCCGCGTCGGAGGCGCCGATCGTGCGGAGCAGCAGCTGGAGCTCCTCGGCGTAGCGGCGGGCCTGCTCAGGCGTGCGAATGTCCGGCTCGGTGACGATCTCCATCAGCGGCACGCCGGAGCGGTTGAAGTCGACGAGGCTGATCCGCTCGCCGTTCGGGCCCTCGCCGTGGACTAGCTTGGCAGTGTCCTCCTCGAGGTGGGCGCGGGTGATCCGGACGGTCACCGGCCCCTCGGAGGTGTCGAACGTCAGGCGCCCGTTCGACGCGAGCGGCAGGTCGTACTGGCTGATCTGGTAGCCCTTGGGCAGGTCCGGGTAGAAGTAGTTCTTGCGGTCCCAGCGGGTCGCATCCGGGGTCTGCGCGTCGATGGCCGCGCCGGTCGCGAGCACCAGCTCCACGGCCCGGCGGTTCATCACGGGCAGCGCGCCCGGCAGGCCCAGGCAGACCGGGCAGGTATGGCTGTTGGGCCGGGCGCCGTCGTAGGCCGTCGAGCAGGCGCAGAACATCTTCGACTCGGTCCGCAGCTGGCAGTGGACCTCGACGCCGATGACGGCCTCGTAGCGCTCCAGGACGGCGGCGGCGGCCGATCGGGTGCTCGCTGACATTGCCGGCCGAGTGTCGCATACCGCCCGGCGCCGGCGACGGCGGACAGGCCCCAGCACGGCTGACGTCCGTGTAATCGCTCTCTTGACAAGCAGGTGCAGAATGGTCCGCATGACTCGTGAGAGCGCTCTCACGCCACCGATTCCGGACCGAGCCGTGCCGCCGTCGACGGCCGCCACCGGCAGCACCGGCACCGCCGCCGAGCGCGACGGCCGCGGGGCGACGCTCGACGCCGTGGCCCGCGAGGCCGGCGTCTCCCGCGCGACCGTCTCACGCGTCGTCAACGGCTCCCCGAAGGTCAGCGCCGAGGTCCGCCGGGTCGTCGAGCGCGCGGTCGCGAAGCTCGGCTACATTCCGAACCCGGCCGCCCGGTCACTGGTCACGCGCCGCAGCGACAGCGTCGGCCTCGTCATCACGGAGCCGGCCGGCCGGCTGTTCGAAGACCCGTTCTTCCCGCGCCTCCTCCGCGGCATCAGCGCGGAGCTTTCCGCGCACGGCCTCCAGCTCGTCCTGCTGATGCCGGAGGACGACGACGCGGAGCAGCGCCTGGAGCGCTACCTCGCGGCCGGGCACGTCGACGGCGTCGTCCTCGTCTCGCTCCACGGGGACGATCCTTTGCCCGCCCACCTCCAGGCCCGCCGCGTCCCGATGGTCGTCGGCGGCCGCCCGCCCGCGGGCGTGACCGCGAGCTACGTCGACGTCGACAACCGCGAGGCGGCCCGGAGCGCCGTGCGCCACCTGGCCGGCCTCGGGCGGCGGCGCATCGCCACCATCGCCGGCCCCCAGGACATGGGCGCCGGCGTCGATCGCCTCGAGGGCTACCGCGAGGGCCTCGCGGACGCCCGCCTCCCGGCCGACGACGACCTCGTCGCCATCGCCGACTTCACCTCCGAGGGCGGGGCCACGGCGATGCGCCGCCTGCTCGAGACGGCCCCCGACCTCGACGCGGTCTTCGCAGCCTCCGACCTCATGGCCGCCGGCGCCCTCAACGTCCTCCGTGCCGCCGGCCGCGCCGTCCCCGACGACATCGCGATCGTCGGCTTCGACGACTCGCCCCTCGCCGCGGCCACCGAGCCGCCACTGACCTCCGTCCGCCAGCCGATCGAGGAGATGGGCCGCGAGCTCGTCCGCCTCCTCGTCGCCTCCCTCGAGGACGCCGGCCGTCCCGCGCGCCGGGTCCTGCTGTCAACCGAGCTCGTGCAGCGCCGTTCCAGCGCTGGAGGAGGCGCGCAGCGCTGAGACGCGGCCAGCACCCGTGACCGGGGCCCGCCGGGCGGCCGACGAAACGGCCCGGATCCGACTTGCAGAGGAGGAGCTCATCGATGGAAGCAACTCGAGGCCTCGGGCGCTTCGCCGCCGGCTTCGCGACCGTCGCGCTCGTCGTGGCGGCCTGCACGGGGGCGCCCAGCGCAGCTCCGACGGGCGGCGCCCCGACCCAGGCGCCGGCGACGCAGCCGCCCGGGACGACCGGGGCCAAGGTCGACATCGAGTGGTACGTCGGCCTGGGCACCGGTGAGAACGAAGAGCAGATCCCGGCGGAGCAGGCCGTCGTCAAGGCCTTCAACGACAGCCATCCGAACATCAACCTGGTCCTGACCGTCGTCGACAACACCGTGGCGGCCGACACGCTCGCCACCCGCATCGCCGCGGGCGACGCGCCGGACATCATCGGCCCGATCGGCATCCGCGGGCTGCAGTCGTTCGGCGACCAGCTGCTCGACCTCACGCCGTACATCGCGAACGTCGACCTCTCCGAGATCGACCAGTCGCTCATCGACGTCTACAAGGTCGACGGCAAGCAGATCGGCATCCCGATGGCGGTCTACTCATCGTTCATCTACTACAACAAGGACCTCTTCGACGAGGCCGAGCTCCCCTACCCGCCGCACAACGTCGGCGAGCAGTACGACGGCAAGGACTGGACCTGGGCCACGGTCCGCGAGCTCGCGATGAAGCTCACGGTCGATGCCAACGGCAACGACGCGACCTCGCCCGACTTCGACCCGGCCAACATCGTCCAGTACGGGCTCGACGCGCAGTTCACCGAGAACGACGCCCGGGCCTGGTCGACGATCTTCGGCGGCTCCGGCTCCGCGGTCGGCGCCGACGGCACGACGGCCCAGTGGCCCGACAACTGGCGGACCGGCCTCCAGTACATGTACGACGGCATCTGGAAGGACCACTTCATCCCCGACCAGACCGCCGTGCAGGCGCTCGCCGACGGCAACACCTTCCAGTCCGGGCGCATCGCCATGGACGTCGTCCACCAGTGGTACACGTGCTGCGTGTACCCGGCCGAGGGCGAGCCGCCCGTGAAGGACTGGGACATCGCGGTCCTGCCCGTCGGGCCGGATGGCAAGATCACATCCAAGCTCCACGCCGACACGATCGGCATCATGGACAGCACGGCGAACCCCGACGCCGCCTTCGAGGCGCTGTCGTACCTCGCCGCGTCGCCCGAGCTGGTCCAGACGTGGGGTGCCATGCCCGCGATCGAGAGCCAGCGCGCGGCCTTCTTCGCCGGTCTCGACGAGCGCTTCGCGCCGCTCGACATCGACTGGAACGTCTCGTCGCTGATGCTCCAGTACCCGGACAACCCGAGCCACGAGGCCTTCATGCCGAACTTCCAGGAGGCGGACTCCGCCAACAAGGACCTCGGCAGCAGGATCTGGACGACGCCGGACCTCGACCTGAAGGCGACGATCGACGCCCACGTCGCGGCGCTGCAGGCGATCTTCGACGCCGCTGACTGAGCTTCACTCCTCCAGCGACCGGCGCGCGACGGGTCCACGGCCCCGAGCGCGCCGGTCATCCTTCCGGGGTGCGTACCACCCGCCGCAGCGTGAGCCGACCTCCGACCTGCCATGGCCACGATCACCCCTGACGCCACCCCGGCCGTCCCGCTCGCCGCCGACGCACCCCGGCGGCTCCGCCTTTCCGGGCGCCCGCGGCTGCCGCAGTCCGCGGCCGAGCGGCGCGAGGCGATCAGCGGCTGGATCTACGTCGCCCCGTTCGTGATCGGCTTCGTCCTGTTCTCGGCGCTGCCGATGCTGGCGTCGCTCGCGCTGTCGTTCACCAACTTCGACCCCCGCGAGCCGGACCAGATCGAGTGGATCGGGCTTGACAACTACGCCCGGCTCTTCACCGACCCGAACGTCCTCGACTCGCTGCTGGTCACGTTCCGGTATGCCCTGCTGGCCGTGCCGCTAACCCTGGCGCTGGCGCTCGGCGCGGCGCTGCTCGTGAACAGCCACCGCCTCGCGGGCCGGAACATCTTCCGGACGCTCTTCTACATGCCAATGCAGATCCCGGTCGTCGCCAGCACGCTCGTCTGGATGGGCGTGCTCCACGCCACGACCGGCTGGCTGAACATCGCGCTCTCGGCGGTCGGCGTCGACGGGCCGAACTGGCTCCAGAGCACCACCTGGGTCGGGCCCGCGCTGGCCCTCATGAGCATCTGGGGGATCGGCAACATGATGCTGATCTTCCTGGCGGGGCTCCAGGGCGTGCCGTCCGAGCTGTACGACGCGGCCAGGTGCGACGGGGCCGGCACCTGGGGCAGCTTCCGGCACGTGACCCTGCCGCAGATCTCGCCGGTCCTTTTCTACAACCTGATCATCGCGCTGATCGCGGCGTTCCAGTTCTTCACGCAGGCGTTCGTCATCAGCAACGGCCGCGGCGACCCCGATCGGGCGACGCTGTTCTTCAACCTCTACCTGTACCGGCAGGCGTTCCCGTTCTTCAACATGGGCTACGCTTCCGCGCTCGCCTGGCTCCTGGTCGTCATCGTGCTGGCGCTCACGATCGTGCTGTTCCGGAAGTCGGGCTCGTGGGTCTTCGAGGGCGGCCGCCGGTGACGGCGATCGCGGGGCAGCGCGTCCAAGTGCGCGGGGCCACCGGCCCGCTCGGGCGACAGCTGCGCCGCTTCTCGGCGACGGCCGGCATCACCCTCCTCGCGGTCATGCTGGCCTCGGCGTTCCTGATGCCGCTGGCCTACATGGTCGCCACGTCCCTCAAGGAGGAGCAGCAGCTCACGGCCGTCGGGGCGCCGCTCTACCCGGCCGTGCCGGAGACCTTCGAGTACGACGGCGAGACGCTCGACGTCTACGACGTCCCGACGCCGGACGGCCAGGTCCATGCCTGGGCGCTCGTCGAGGGCCATCGCGAGGACGCGATCTTCGTCGACCCGGCGAATCCCGAGGCCGGCGAGATCGAGTGGATCGGCCGGTGGCGGACGCTCCAGAAGCACTGGACGTTCGCGCTGAACGTGCAGAACTTCGCGGCCGCGTGGGAGGCGATCGACTTCCCGCGCCTGTTCTTCAACACGTTCGCGATCGCTGGCCTGTCGACGATCGGCGCGGTGCTGTCGGCGATCTGCGTCGCCTACGGCTTCAGCCGCTTCCGCTTCCCGGGCCGCAACGGCCTGTTCATGCTGATGCTGGCCACGATCATCCTGCCGTTCCAGGTGACGCTGATCCCGCAGTACGCGGTGTTCCTGCAGCTCGGCTGGGTCGGCACGTGGCTGCCGCTGATCGTGCCCCACTTCTTCGCCAACGCCTACAACGTCTTCCTCCTGCGGCAGTACTTCCTCACGATCCCGCGCGAACTCGACGAGGCGGCGATGATGGACGGCGCGGGCTCGTTCCGGATCCTGCGGTCCGTCGTCGCGCCGCAGGCGAAGGCCGCGATCGTCGCCGTGGCCCTGTTCCACTTCTTCTTCGCCTGGAACGAGTTCTTCCTGCCGCTGGTCTACCTCCAGTCGACGCCCGAGCTGCAGCCGCTGGCCGTCGGGCTGGCGGAGTTCAACGCCCTGTACTCCCAGCAGCCGACGCTCATCCAGGCCGCCGCCCTGATGGCCATGGCCCTGCCGGTCGCGATCTTCTTCTTCGCGCAGCGGGCGTTCATGCGCGGCGTCGTCTTCAGCGGCGTCGAGAAGTGACCACCCGCGCGGAGCGCGAGGTCGGGGGAGCAGCCCCGGCTTCGACCGGCTCGCCCGGGGCGATCCGGCGGGGCGGCCTGGTCATCCCGGCGGTGGCGTGGCGACGGCCGATCGGGCTCCCCTGCCCCGACCGGAGCCGGCCGCGGGTCCGGCCGATGATCGACGACGGCGAGTGGGCCGGCGTCCCGCTGGGCGGCCTCGGGAGCGGGAGCATCGGCCCGACGTTCCGGGGCGACGTCGCGCGCTGGCACCTCGAGGTCGGGCGGCACGCGTTCCGCCCGGTCGCGGCGGACGGGTTCTCGCTGTTCGTGCGGCGCGGCGGTAGGGACGGCGGCCCCAGGGGCGACGCCCCCGGCGTCGGGACCGCGCGCGTGCTGTCCGCGTTGCGGCCCGGCTCGGACGAGCTGCCGGCATGGGGCTGGGGCCTGCCCGTCGGCGCCGGGACCTACCACGCGCTGTTTCCCCGTGCGTGGTGGACGTTCGAGCCCGGGGCGGTCGGCGTCCGGCTCACCGGCGAGCAGCTGTCGCCGGTCATCGCCGGCGACTACGAGTCGAGCGCGTTGCCGGTCGGGACCTACGAGTGGCGGGTCGAGAACCCGTTCGCGGAGCCGGTGACGATCGGGCTCATGCTCACCTGGCGAAACCCGCTCGGGGCCCGGGTCGACGAGCCGCCGCCCGCCGGCGCGTGGGCGGAGCTCGCACATGACGACGGCGCGCTCGGCGTCCTCTTCCACGACGGCGGCGCCGGGCCGGCAGGGCTGCGGGGCACCTTCGCGATCGCCGTGGCCGGCGCCGACGATGGCGCCGCGCGCCCGCCCATCGCGCTCACCGCGCGGTCGCGCTTCGACGCCGTCGCCGACGAGGTCCTCTGGGCCGACTTCGCCGCGGATGGGGCGCTCGACACCGAGGACGACCCCCGACCGGCGGCGGGCGGCGAGGCGCTCGGCGGGGCGGCCTGCGCGACCATCACCCTCGAGCCGGGTGAGGCCCGCTCGGTCCGCTTCGCCATCGCCTGGGACCTGCCCGTCACCGAGTTCGGCGGCGGCCGGCGCTGGTGGAAGCGGTACACCCGCGCGTGGGGCCGCGACGGCCACCGGGCCTGGGACATCGCCCGCGCGGCACTCCGCAGCGTCCCCGCGTGGCGCGCCGCGATCGAGGCCTGGCAGGCGCCCATCCTCGTCGACCCGGACCGGCCGGACTGGTACAAGGCCGCGCTGTTCAACGAGCTGTACTTCCTGGTCGACGGCGGCTCGTTCTGGGAGGCGGGGGAGGTCGGTGGGCCGGCGCCGGACCCGGATGACATCGGGCGGTTCGCGCTCCTCGAGTGCCTCGACTACCCCTTCTACGACACGGTCGACGTTGACTTCACCGCCTCGAGCGCGATCCTCGAGCTGTGGCCCGAGCTGGAGCGCCGCGGCATCCGCGACCTGCTCGCGACGGTCGGCCAGTCGGACGCGGCCGAGGTGACGATCGAGGCCACGGGCGCGCGCGTGACCCGCAAGCTGCCCTGGACCGTGCCGCACGACGTCGGCGGGCCGGACGAGGATCCCTTCTACCGCTCCAACCGCTACCGCTTCCAGGATCCTAACGTCTGGATCGACCTCGCCCCGAAGCTCGCGCTCCAGGTCTGGCGCGACGTCGTCCGCCTCGACGACCGGGCCCTGGCCCACGAGGCCCGCCCCGCGGTGGAGGCCGCGCTCCGGACGCTGGCGACCCGCGACCTCGATCGCGATGGGCTCCCGGACCACCGCGGCATTCCCGATCAGACGTACGACACCTGGCCGATGCACGGCGCGAGCTCGTACGGCGGGCTGCTCTGGCTCGGCGCCCTGCGCGCGGCCGAGGAGCTGGCGCGCCTCGACGGCGACGACGCCGCGGCCGACGCGTGGGCGGCGATGTTCGAGCGCGGGCAGGTCTCGTTCGAGCGGATGCTCTGGCAGGACGGCTTCTACGCCTTCGACGCCGAGGGCCCGAGCCCCGACACGATCATGGCCGACCAGCTCGGCGGCCAGTGGGCGGCCGATGTCTCGGGCCTCGGCGACCTCGTCGACCCGACGCGCGCCGTCACGGCCCTGCGCACGATCTTCCGGCGCAACGTCCTCGGCTTCCAGGGCGGGGACATGGGCGCGGTGAACGGGATCCTGGCCGACGGCTCGGTCGATCGGTCGAGCGAGCAGTCCGAGGAGGTCTGGGTCGGGACGACGTACTCGCTCGCGGCGCTGATGCTGGGGCGCGGGCTCGTCGAGGAGGCCTGGCGGACCGCGTCGGGGGCGGCGCGCGTCACCTACGAGCGCGGCCTGTGGTTCCGGACGCCGGAGGCCTTCGACGCGGACGGCAACTACCGCGCAAGCCTGTACCTGCGGCCGCTGGCGATCTGGGCGATCGAGGAGGCGCTGCGGCGGTCTCGCGCCGGCCGGAACGCCGGCAGGGACGCCGGCTAGGGCTGCTTCGAGCGGCGCGGGCGCTTCAGCGTCCGCGTGGTCGGCGGCTTCGGGGGCGTCCCCGGCCTGGCGGGCTTTGCGGGCTTCCCCGGCTTCCCCGGCTCGGTCGACGGTGCCAACGTGGGGGCCTTCGTGGACCTGGTCGGCTTGGCGGGCCTGGGCGGGATGGACGGCGCCGGTTTCGTTGCCGTCGGGGCCGGCTTCGATGCGCTGGCGGGCGTCTGCGCGGCCGGCTTCGGCGCCTTCGCGGGCTTCGCGGCCGACCCTGCGGCCGGGGGGTCGGTCGCGCCCGATGCCGGCTCGCCCTCGACGACCAGCCGGGGCGTCCCGTGCCGGACCGAGATCGCAGCCGCGAGCGCCTGCTCGGGCACCCGTGTCTCGAGCCCGCCGACGTTCCACCACTCGAACCGGACGGCATCCCGGTCGACATGGACGATCGAGTAGCCGTGGCTGTCGAAGTCGACGTAGCGGATGTGCGGCATGCCCGCAAGGAATGCCTTCTCGACCTCCAGCGACTCCCGGCGCAGCGCCCAGCCCATCTTGTCGTCGAGGTTCTGCGAGGTCAGGCTCGTGTTGACGAACTCAACCGCCACGGGCGGCTCTGCCGGCGTCTCGGCGAGCTCCGCCGCGAGGCAGACGTGCACGTCGCCGCTCAGGACCACGACGTTCGCGACGTCGAGCCTGGAGATGAGGTCGAGCAGCTCCCGCCGCTCGTGCGGGTACCCGTCCCACTGGTCCCAGTCGGGCCCAACGCCGTCAGGGTCGATCAGCTTGACCTTGACGAGCGCATCGCGCACGGACCTCGGGAGGCGGTCGTTCCACGTCCTGGTCATCACCGAGGGGTTGCCGATGAGGCGCCAGCGGGCCCGTGACGAGCGGAGACCGTCGACGAGCCAGGCCTTCTGCTCGGGACCGAGCGCGGTGCGGCCGGGCTTGTTCGAGGCCGGGGGCGGGACCGGCTGGTCGCGTCGCGTCCGCGTGTCGATCAGGAAGAGCTCCGCCAGGTCGCCGATCTGCACCGAGCGGAAGGCCCGCTCGGGCTCCGTCATGACCGGCCGACGCACCGGCAACCACTCCTCGCGGGCGCGGAAGGCCGCGGCGCGCCGCTCCGCCCAGGGGCCGTCGCGCTCCGGCTTGTGCTCGGTCGCGCCGTCGCGCCAGGCGCCGTCGGCGAACTCGTGGTCGTCGACGGTCGCGACGATCGGGTGGGCGGCGCTCACCGCCTGGACGTCCGGGTCGCTCCGGTACTGGGCGTAGCGCCGGCGGTAGTCGTCGAGGGTCACGCACTCGTGGGGCGGGTCGAACGGCCGGCCGATGTCACTCGACGCCGTCTGGCTCGCCGGCGGCGTCTGCGAGGCCTCGTAGATCCAGTCGCCGAGGTGGAGGACGAACTGGAGGTCGTCGCGCTCGGCAAGCCGGGCGTAGGCGTTGAAGTGCCCGGCGATGTACTTGGCGCACGACACCTGGCCGAAGCGGATCGCGGCGACGTCGCCCTCCGGCAGCGTCCGCGTCCGGCCCCGGGGCGAGGCCTCGGAGTCGACCTCGAACTCGTAGACGTAGCGGGTGTCCGGGCGAAGCCCGCCGACATCGACCCGGATCGTGTTGTCGGCCTCCGCCCGGACCCGCGTCTGGCCGTTCGCGACCGGCCGGCCCGTGTCCGCCTCCATGACGCGCCAGAAGGCGGCGGCGGGCGCGTGCGGTGGGGGCGCGGTGACGCGGGTCCAGATGACGACGCGCCGCGGGGTCGGGTCACCGCTCGCGACGCCGTGCTGGAACAGCGAGGGCCGGGCCTCGTCCGTCACGACGCGACGGCGACCGGCGCCTCGTGGATGGCGCGGGCGGCCCGGAGCCCGGACTCGAGCGCCCCCTGGATCCAGGCGTGATGCAGCGAGCAGTGCTCGCCCGCGAAGTGGATGCGGCCTTCCGGCCGGACGATGTCCGCCTGGAGCGCGGTCTGCTGCCCGGCCTGGAACATCGCGAAGGCGCCGTTGGCGAAGCGGTCGTCGTACCAGGCGTGCGAGGCGCCGACCTCGTAGACCTCGCGGATCCGGGGATGGATCTTGGCGACGTCCTCCAGCGCCTCCTCGAGGCGGGTCTCCTCGTCCATCGCGCCCCAGCGGGCCGCGTCCTGGTCCCAGGTGTAGCTCGCGAGGAGCACACCGCGCGGGGTCGTCGGGTCGGGTGTCGGGTAGTTGAGGCGCCGGACCGGCAGGTCCGTGACCGTCGCGCCGCCGAGGATCCCGTCCTCGGCCTCCCAGATCCGCTCGCGGACCTGGAACAGGATCTTCGTCGAGGCGGAGTAGTTGAGCTGCCGGATCGCGCGCTGCTTCTCGCGCGAGAACGGTGTCAGCACCTCGATCTGGCGGAGCACCGAGAACGGCACCGTCACGATCATGTAGTCGCCGCGCTCCGCCCACCGGCCGGCCTCGGTCTTGAAGTGGACCGTCACACCGTCGGCGTCCTGGTCGATGGCGTGGACCTCCGCGCCGAAGCGGATCCGCTCCGGCATCGCCCGGTAGAAGGCGTTCGGGAGCAGGTCGGAGCCGCCGACGATCTCCTGCATGTCCTCGAAGTGCCGCCCGAAGTCCTCGCGGAACTCCTCGACGACCGCGTTGTGGATGCCCGTCTCGACGAAGTTCATGACGCCATACATCTCGATGGCGCCCTCGGACCAGCCCTTCGACTCCAGGAACTCGCGAATCGTGTAGCCGTCGTACTCGCGGTAGATGCGGTCCCAGCCGGCGACGGGGTCGGCCTCGATCCAGGCGCGCAGCTCGCGCGTCGCGTCCTCCCAGAGCTGCCCGTACGACTTGCCGCGCTCGTGCTCGGCGACGCTGAAGCCGAGCTCGTCGGGGTACCGGTCGGCCTGCTCGGCGGTCATCCGCCTGCCGCCCACGTAGACGAGGCCTTTCGGGTTGCCCATCACGAACGGGCGGGTCTGGAGGCCGAAGTGCTCGATGTAGCCGAGCGTCAGGTCGTGGACCCGCGGGATGCGCATCGCGCCGGCCTCGGCGTACAGGCCGGGCGCGAACGGGGCGCGGAGCGTGTAGACGCGGCCGCCAACGCGGTTCTGCGCCTCGAGGATGAGCGGGTCGTGGCCGGCCCGAAGCAGCTCGTACCCGGCGACGAGGCCGGCCATGCCGGCCCCGACGATGATCACCCGCTTCCCGGGCCGGTCGATGCGCTCGAACGCGTCCACGTGGCGAAGTTCCCCTTTGCTCGACCCTCTCGCGGGATCGACGTGCGCGCCGCGGCGCGCCCGATCCCGGCCGCAGGCCAAGGTACCCGAGCGGCATCGGGGTGCGCTGGCGCGATCGACGCGCAGCTAGGTGCGGTAGGTGCCCCGGACGTCGATGGTGATCTTCCCGTCCGCGCTCTTGAGCTTCTTGCAGACGAACGAGCCCGTCACCGCCTTCGGCTGGACGGCCATGCCGATCGTGCATTCGCCGTCGCTCGAGGTGAACGTCACCGGCGTGCCGTCGACCATGACGGTCCAGGTGAGGCTGAACGTCGAATCGGTGGTGCGCGTGCCGGACGAGGCGGGGCCGGTGAGCGCG
>DATLYV010000149.1:0-5461 GCA_035574535.1 Binatia bacterium | reverse complement strand
CCGGCGGTGTCCCTCCCCGAAGAACGCACCCACAGATGGATCGTGCTCCGCGATGCGCGCAGTGGCGTGGCCCGACTGACCGCGGCCGCTGGATAGACTCGACGTGATGACCGCGCCGAGGACCCAGCCGATGACGTCGGCGCAGCGCGGGACCCTGACGGCCGCGATCATCGGGTCGGCGATCGTTTTCCTCGATGCGACGGTCGTCTACCTCGCGCTCCCGAGGATCGGCGCGCAGCTGGAGAGCTCGTTGCTGGGCCGCCTCGAGGCCCAGACCTACGTCACCTCGGGCTACCTCGCGACCCTCGCCGCGTTCCTCCTCCTCGGCGGCGCCCTGGGCGACTACTACGGCCGGCGGCGCATCTTCATCATGGGGCTTGCCCTGTTCGGCCTGACCTCGATGCTCTGCGGCTTCGCGCCGAACTTCGAGCTCCTCGTGTTCGGCCGCGTCCTCCAGGGCGTGGCCGGCGCCCTGCTCGTCCCGGGGTCCCTGTCAATCATCGCCAACACCTTCGAAGGCTCCGCCCGCGGGCGGGCGTTCGGGCTGTGGGCGGCGGTCACCTCGGCCCTCGCGACCCTCGGCCCACCCATCGGCGGGATCCTCCTCGAGGTCGCCGGGTGGCGCGCGATGTTCCTCATCAACGCGCCGCTCGTGCTCGCCGGCCTGTCCTTCTCGTGGCGCTCGATGGCCGAGTCGAAGGACGACCAGGCGACCGGTCAGTTCGATTGGCTCGGCGCGCTTTTCGCGGCGATCGCGATCGGCGGTCTGGCGTTCGGGCTGACACGCGGGCAGGAGGCTCGATGGCAGGACCCGGCGGGGTTCGTCGCGATCGGCCTCGGCGTGGTCGCCCTCCTCGCCTTCCCGATCCTGATGCTGAAGCGCCCGAACCCGCTCGTGCCGCTGGGCCTCTTCCGGCGCCGCGACTTCGCAACGATCAACCTGTCGACCTTCCTGATCTACGGCGCCCTGTACGCCAGCGCGGCGTTCCAGGCGCTGTTTCTTCAGTCGACGCTCGGCTACTCGCCGCTCGGGGCGGCGATCGTCGGGCTCCCGACGGGCATCCTGCTGACGTTCCTGTCCGCACGGGTTGGGACGCTCGCCGGCCGATTCGGGCCGCGGCCGTTCCTGGTGATCGGACCGCTGGTCATGGCGGTCGGCCTGCTCTGGTGGCAGTTCGTGCCGTCGACGTCCGCGCCTTGGACGGTCAGCCTGGACGACATGCGGGCGGTGGTGCCACCGGTCGACGCGATCGTCGGGCCGTTCCTCGCGTCGGTCGTGTTCGGGATCGGGATCTCGATCCTGGTGGCGCCGCTCACGACCGCCCTGATGAGCTCGGTGCCCGCGCGGAACAGCGGGATCGCCTCGGCGATCAACAACGCCCTGTCGCGCGTCGGGCAGCCGCTCGTGGCCGCGGCGGTGTTCATCGTCGTGACCGGCACGTTCTACGCGAGCCTGGCAGCTGCGGTGCCGGGCACGAACCCCGACGACCCCGCGCTCCGGGCCGCGTACCAGCCGCTCAACCCGCCGCCGCCGGACGCCGACCCGCAGCTCGCGGCGGCGGCGAAGGAGGCCTCGACCGACGCCTTCCACCTCGCCTACCTTGCCGCGGCCGCGCTCATGCTCGCCGGGGCGGCGGTCAACTACGTGGGGCTGCGGCCGGGCCCGCGGCCGGGGACTGAGTCGACCGCCGGCGCAACGTCCGGCGGGGCATCCGGCGAAGGGTCCAGAGAACGCTGAGGCGGGCCGGGCGCCGAGCCCGACCCGCTCCCTGGGCAGCAGCTGCGCGCGATCCGCGCGCGAGGGTTCCGACCGGAGGGGTCGAGCCTCCGATCAGGCGGCTGGCGGTGCCGGCGGGGCTGACGAGGGTGGCGTCGAGGGCGGAGCGGCCTTGGGCGTGGCCTGGTACTCCTTCCACGCGCCATAGGCCATCAGGCCGCAGCCGATCGCGTTGATGACGATCGCCAAGGCGAACAGGCTGAACCCGAAGATGCCGAGCCAGCTGAGCAGGCCCAGCACGGCGAAGATCGCGTCGATGCCCGCGATGACGAGGACGATCGTCGGGATCGGGGCCGGCCAGCTGATGTTCGTGTTCGGGGCGTATTTCAGCCAGTAGATGACCACGATCGCGATCGCCCCGACCAGGCCGAACGAACCCGTTCCGCCGAAATACCCGCCGGCGACGATTCCGACGAGGAACGCGATGAAGACGGCGATCACGCCGTACATCACGAGCTTCTCGTTCGCGTTCAGCTTGTTCCAGAACTCCTGGACCGCAGGTGGCATGACCTTCCTCCCTGTCCGTGCGCGACGGCACATCGGCGGCACGTGCACCAGTGAGCGTAACCCTCGAGCGCGCGCGCCGAAAGGGGTTCGCGAACTTACGTTGCCCGGATGCGGTCGAGATCTGTCGGCGTATCGACGTCGGTCAGCGTCCGGGCGGATGGGTCGAGCGGCAGCCATGACGCCGCCGGGAGCTCGACGGTCGACAGCCGGTCGACGAGGGCCCGGAGCGATCGATCGCCGGCCTCGACGGCGGCGCGGGCGGCCTCCGCGGCGGGCCCGATGCGGACGGCGAGCGGCAGGACCTGGCGGCGTGGCGATCGATCGCCCGGCGCGGCGAGGATCACGGCGTCGACGGTCGGATCGACGTCGAGGACGTCCAGCATGCGGACGAGGACCGACGGGACGAGCAGGGGCATGTCGCCGCCGACGACGATCGCGAGGTGGCCAGGCGTCAGGATCGCGTGGCCGAGCACGTTGTCGAGCGCGGCGAGCGGGCCGGCGTCCGGGTCGGGATCGCGGAAGAGCGCGACCGGGGTCTCACCGACGTCGGCCGCGTCCCGAAGGTCGGGCCCCGCGACGGCCACGCCGTCGGCGATGGACGCGACGGCGGCGATCGTAGCGGCCAGGAGGGATCGCCCGCCGAGGTCGGCGGCCAGCTTGTCGGCGCCGAAGCGGCTCGATCGGCCGCCGGCGAGGACAATCGCCGTGATCACGGGTCGCCTGCTGCGGTCCCGTTCGACGGATTCGCTCCGCTCGACCCGGGGGTGCGCGGCGCGCGCGGACCCGGGATGTGGCCCTCGGGCGTGCGCGTGAGCAGCTCCCGCCGATCGAGGTCCTCAAGGATCGCCAGCACGTACTTCCGGCTCGTGCCCGTGGCGTCCCGGAGCGCCGCGGGCGTCAGGGGCGCGCGGCGGGCCAGCTCGAGGGCCTGCGCGGCGAGACGGTGGTACGCGGCGGTCGACCAGGCGAGGTCCGGGGCGAGGCGGACGATCCGTCCGGCGGCCTGAAGGGCGCGAACGCCCTCCGGCGGGCAGCCCGCGGCGCTCGCCACGGTCTCGAGCGGCGGCGGGGCTGGCACGTCGAGGGCCTTCTCGAGGCGATCCATCGCCTCGAGAAGGCCGGTCGGCTGCTCGCTTGCGATCGAGGGGTCCCGGAGGAGGTCGTCGCGGCGCAGGAGCCGGCCCTGCTCGACGAGGTCGTTCACGACGTGCGCGACCGCTTGGGCCACGAGGTCGAGGTCCTGGCGCTCGATCGTCGCGAGGGAACGGAGCCGTCGGAGGACCGCGGCCCGGGCTCGTGGGAGTGCCAGTCCCGCGCTTAGCGGCGTGTCGCGATGGTGCGCGGCCACGGCCTCGAGGGCCGCCGCGTCGAGCGCGGCGCGGACGTCGCGGGCGAGCGCGAGCGTGCGACCCGCGTGATCCGAGCCCGCTCCCGAGCCAGCCTCGAGCACCAGCGCCCCGTGCAGATCGACCAGGGGCTCGGTCAGCCTGTCGAGCCCCCGGTCCACGGCGGCTCGAAGGGCCGCGACGCGCTCCGGGGTCAAACGCCGCCGCGAGGCGCCTCGCGGCGGCCGCGGGTCGAGCACCCGCACCCCCGCGACCATGCGCCCGCTCGCGGGCTCGCGCAGCACCCCGCGCGCACCCCCGAACGCCGCGACCTCGCGCCCGAGCGTGAGCAGTGCGGCTGCTTCCTCGCCGCGGATCCGCCGCACGGTTGCGCCGACCTGGTCCGTCCCGACGTGGAGCCGCACGACGCTGCCCGCCCGCGGCGGCCACGGCCCGAGCGTCGAACCGGCGAGCCCCGCCCCGCTGGCCCCTGCGCCGCCAAATCCTGCACCGGCGCCGACGAGGCTCGGCCGCCGCAGGTCAACCAGGAGCCGGTCCGTCGCATGAACACGCGGATCCGACGTCAGGACGTCGCCGCGCCGGAGCAGTTCGACCGGCACGCCCGCGAGGTTCACCGCGGTCCGCCCGCCGTCGTGGCGGTCGCGCGGCTGCCCATGGACCTGGAGTTCGCGCACCCGGACCTCCTCGCCGCCCGGTTCGCGGCGCAGCGATGCCCCGCGCGCCAGCGCCCCGCCCCAGAGCGTCCCGGTGACCACCGCACCGCGCCCCTTGACGGCAAAGGCCCGGTCGATCGACAGGCGCAGCGGCCCCCGCGCGCCGGGCTGGCCCCACCTCCTGACCACGGCATCCCGGACCGCCCGGAGCTCGCGCAGCACGTCGACGACCCCGGCGCCGTCGGCCGCCGAGGCCGCCAGGACCGGCGCGCCCCCGAGCGACGTGCCCGAGAGCAGCCCGCGCACCTCCCGGACGACCGCCTCGACCCGGTCCGCCTCCACCAGATCGACCTTCGTCACCACCGCGAGCCCGACCCCGATGCCGAGCGCGTCGAGGAGCTGGAGGTGCTCGATCGTCTGCGGCCGCGGCCCGTCGTCCGCCGCGACCACCAGCATCGCGGCATCGACCTCGCCCGCCCCCACGAGCATGTTGCCGAGCAGCCGGTCGTGCCCCGGGACGTCGACGAAGTCGAGCTCGACCCCATCCTCGAACGCCAGGTGCGCGTAGCCGACGTCGATCGTCATGCCGCGAGCCCGTTCCTCGGGCAGCCGGTCGGCGTCGATGCCGGTCAAGGCTCGCAGCAGGGTCGTCTTGCCGTGGTCGATGTGCCCCGCCGTGCCGACGACGACGGTTCCGACCTGCGCGCCCTCGACGCTCCCAGGCTCCCAGCTCGCTCGCTCGGCGACCACCTGCGCGACGACGCCCTCCGCGGCGGCCATCCTCAGGCGATCGCCGCCCGGATCGCCACGGCGAGGCGCTCGTCGTCGGCCGGGCCGACCGTCCGGAGGTCGAGCAGCACGCGGTCGCGGTCGATACGGGCGATGATCGACGGCTCACCGGCCCGTAGCCGATCGAGAAGCCCCTGCGCGCCCGCGGCGCTGGCCGATCCGTCGATCGCAACGCCCCACGACGGCAGCACCTGCCCCGGCAGCGAGCCGCCGCCGACCGTCGACTCCGTCTCCACCGCACGCGTTCCGGTGGCGTCCGCGAGGCGCTTCGCCCTCGCCTCGAGCTCGCTGATCGGCGCCGCGAGCTGGCGCCAGACCGGGATCTCGGTGCGCGCAACCCCCGCGCGGTAGAGGCGGAGCGTCGCCGCGAGCGCCGCGAGGACCACCTT
>DATLYV010000148.1:0-6918 GCA_035574535.1 Binatia bacterium | reverse complement strand
GGGTTGCGGCGGCGGTCAACCGCCTCTCGATCCCGACCCTGTGCGTCCACGGCACCGACGACCGCATCGTGCCGCCGGCGGCGAGCGAGTCACTCGACGGCCTGCCCGGCGTCACGCGCCGGACGTATGCGGGAAAGCACGAGCTCCACAACGAGCCGGGCGGGCCTGTCGTGCTCCAGGACGTGCTGTCGTGGATCCGGGACCGGGTCAGTCGCATTCGCACCCCCGTTGCGGGCTGATCGGCAGGCTGACCGGCCGCTGGCAGGAGACGCAGGCTTCGAATCCGGCGCCCGCAACCGTCGCGGGCTACCATGGCGGCAACTGAAGACCGCCTCCGGGGAGCGCCGACGCGCTGAGAGTGTGGCCCGACCACAGACCCGCGGAACCTGATCCGGCTCGTACCGGCGAAGGAAGCAGGCCCAAGGCTCGATGCACGCCGTTCCCGTTCGAGGGGCGGCGTCATTTCGTCTTCGGAGGCGAGCCATCGCATGACCGTTGCAGATCGAACCCGGGTCGCGGCCCCGACGGGTCCCTTCGCGGCCTGGCGCACCTGGGACATCCTCCTCGCCGCGATCATCGGCGTGGCCTTCGGGCTGTTCTTCTTCGTCTGGAACGGCCTCTACGCGGGCCTCGAGTTCATCCAGCCGCCCGTCCTGAAGGACGTTGTCTACGGCGGCTGGTTGATCCCGGCGGTGCTCGCGCCGGCGCTGATCCGAAAGCCCGGCGCGGCGGTCTTCGCCGAGATGGTCGCGGCCGGCGTGTCGGTGCTGTTCGGGACGCCGTGGGGGCCGGACGTGCTGCTCTCCGGTTTCGTCCAGGGCGCAGCCGCGGAGCTGGTCTTCGCGATGACCGGCTACCGCACCTGGTCGCTCCCGGTGCTCGCGGCGGCGGCCGTCGGGTCGGCGATCGGGGCGTGGCTCCACGACTGGGCGATCTACTACGCCGAGACCGCGATTGACATCCAGCTCATCCGCCTGGCGCTGATGGCCGTGTCCGCGGTGGTCCTCGCCGGGTTCGGCGCGCTGGCGATCGAGCGGTCGCTGCGCAAGGCCGGCGTGCTCGAGGGTCGGGCCGGCTGAGCGGGACGCCCACGGTCGCGCCGCCCCGAGCCATCCGGGCGGCGGGCGCCGGTTACACGTACGCGGGGGCGATCCGCCCGGCATTCTCGGATGTCGACGTGGCGGTCGAGCCTGGCTCGGTGCTGCTCGTCGTCGGGCCGTCGGGGTCCGGGAAGAGCACCCTCGCGCGCGGCCTCGCGGGGCTGCTCCCGGGCCAGTTCCCGGGGACGTGGTCGGGCTCGGTGCGCATCGATGGCCGGGAGATCGCGAAGGACGGCTCGGCGGCCGGAGCGGTCGGGCCCGGCGGGGCGGTCGACGCTGGGGCGGTCGAGCTGGCGGTCGATGCGGCCGCCGCCGGCGGCCTCCACGTCGCGGTCGAGGCGGCGAACGCGCCGCCGCTGACGCCGGTCGACCTCGGGGCCGGGATCGTCCTCCAGGACCCGGCGAGCCAGCTGGTCATGGAGCGCGTCGGGGACGACGTCGCCTTCGGCCTGGAGAACCTGGCCTGGCCGCTGCTCGCGATGCGGCGACGCGTGCCGGAGGCGCTGGCCTCGGTCGGGCTGACCGGGTTCGAGGACCGTCGGTCGACCCGGCTTTCGGGCGGCGAGCAGCAGCGGGTGGCACTGGCGGGCGTGCTCGCGCCCGCGCCTGGCCTGCTCGTCCTCGACGAGCCGACGGCGAGCCTCGACCCCGAGGGCGCCGAGGTCGTCATGCGGATCCTCGCGTCGTTGCGGGAGCGCGAGGCGGCGACGATCGTCCTCGTCGACCATCGGGCGGAGCTCGCGTGGCCGCTCGCGGACGTCGTGCTGGCCCTCGGCCACGACGGCCGGCCGATCGACGTCGGCCCGCCCGACGCGGTCCTGCAGCGCTCCGGTTCCGCGCTCCGGAACGCGGGCATCTGGCTGCCGGAGGATCGCGAGGCCGTGGCGGGCGCGAGGACCGCTTGGGCGTCACGTGCCGCCGCCGCTCCGGCGGCCTCCGTCCCGATCCTGGAGTTCCAGGACGTTCGCTTCGCCTTCCCGGACACCGAGCCGGTCCTCCGCGACATCGCGCTGACCGTGCTGCCGGGCGAGCGGATCGCGCTCGTCGGCGCGAACGGCAGCGGCAAGACCACGCTCCTGCGCCTGGCCCTCGGCCTGCTGCGCCCGACGGCCGGCGTCGTCCGTCTCGGCTCGCGGAGCCCATGGCGGCTCGCGCCGGTCCAGGTCGCACGGCTCGCTGGCTACGTCGTGCAGGACCCCGAGCTCGGGTTCCTCGCCGACACCGTCCGGGAGGAGGTTGACCTGGGCCTCGACCGCGAGCAGGTCCGCTTCGCCCACGAGCTGTGCGAGCGGCTGAACCTGCCGCTCCAGACCTTCGCCGATCGAAGCCCGTACCGGCTCTCCGGCGGCGAGCAGCGCCGGCTCTCGCTCGTGACCGGGCTCGCGCGCCGGCCGCTCCTTCTGGCCCTCGACGAGCCGACGTTCGGCCAGGACCGCCGCGGCCACGAGGCGCTCGTCGCCGCCCTCGACGACCTGGTTTGGCAGGGGAGCGCGCTGCTCGCGGCGACGCACGACGAGCGCTTCGTCCGGGACGCGACTTCCCGCCGGGTGGAGCTCGCGGGCGGCTGGATCATCGCCGACGAGCCGGTCGGGCGGGAGGCCGCGGCGTGAGCGCCGCCACGGAAGCCGTCGCGTGAGCGTTGCCACGGAGGCCGCCGCGTGAGCGCCGCCACGATCGTTCCGGAGATCGCGCAGGCCCAGCGCGAGAGCATCCTCGGCCGGACGAACCCGCTCACCAAGCTCGCGATTGCCCTCGCCTGGCTGCTCGGGCTCGGGCTGACGGTCGACCTCCGGCCGCCGCTGCTCCTCGCGCTCGCGGCGCTGCTCGCCGGCCTGTCGATCGGCGGGCTCACCCCGGGAGCCCTGGCGCGCCGCCTCGCGCCGCTCTGGCTCGCGGTCATCGGTATCTTCCTCGCGAACCTGCTGTTCGCCCGGAGCAACACCGATCCGCTGGCGATCGAGCTGCTGCGAATTGGGCCGCTGCGGATCACCGAGGAGGCGCTCCTCGCGGCGGGTGGCCTCGGCGCGCGGGTCGTGGCGATCGTCAGCGTCGGGGCGGTCTTCGCGCTCACGACCGACGCCACCTTCCTCATCGACTCGATGGTCCAGCTCGCCCGCGTCTCGCCGCGCTTCGCCTACGGCACCCTCGCGGCCTACCAGGCGCTGCCGCGGCTCGCTGAGGACCTCGGGACGTTGCGTGCGACGCGCCGTCTCCGCGGGCTCCGCGAGTGGCACCCGCGCCTCGTCGTCGGGCTGCTCGTGCGCGCGATCCGCCACGCCGACCAGCTCGCGATCGCCATGGACGCCCGCGGCTTCGGAACGGGCCCGCGGACGAGCTACCGGGTGGTCCGCTGGCAGTTCCTCGACGCCGTCGTGCTCGCGGCCGCGCTCGCGATCCTCGTCGGCGCGCTGCTCGCCACGCGCTAGCCAGCACCCTTGCGGCGACGGCGGTCGCCACGACTGCGTGGACGGGTCGACCCACCCTGGGACCGCCGCCCGCTGGCCGCTTCTCTGGAGCTGCTCAATCCCGGGGCGACGCCTCGCGCACCAGCGCCGCCAGCTCGGTGAGCGTCGGCAGCACGCGGCCGGCGCCCGCCTCCGCGAGGGCCTGCTCGTCGACCGCCGACCCCGCCGTCACGCCGATCGCCGTCTCGCCCGCCGCGACCGTGGCCCGCATGTCCCACGTCGAGTCGCCGACGGCCCAGCAGCGCCCCGGCGGCAGCCCGAGTCGCTCGGCGGCCAGCAGCAGCAGGTCCGGCGCCGGCTTGGCGTGCTCGACGTGGCTCCCGTCGACGATCAGCGGCGGCCGCCCCAACGCCAGCGAAGCGACGGACGTCGTCACCTGCTCGGCCCGGCTGGACGTCGCGATGCACCACCGCAGCCCCAGCTCGTCGATCGCCGCGAGCACCTCCCGCAGCCCAGGCAGTGGCCGCGGCGCGCGGTTCCGCCGGTCGAAGGCCGCCCCGGCCGCCTTGTCGAGCGCCTCCAGCTCCTCCTCACTCGGCCGGCGGCCGTTTGCCTCGGCGACGAGCCGCGCCAGGCGCTTCCCGTCCATCCCGATCATCGGCCCGACGTCCTCGCGCCGGACCTCCAGCCCGGCCGCGGTCAGCGCCTCGAGCCAGCCGTCGATGCGGGCGGGGACCGTGTCGACGAGCGTGCCGTCGAGGTCGAAGATGAGCCCCTCGGGGCGGGTGAGCGCCGGGGTGGATGCGTTCGGCATGGCTAGAATGGTGCCCTGATCCGTGCGAATCGCGCGCCGGGAGGACGGCGCGCGCACGACCTCCGCAATCGCGACCTCCCAATCCGCAACCAGGGTCAAACCCCAGGACCAGCACGCGAGGAGCCCGTCGATGACCGACGTCATGGAGCGCGTCCAGACCTACCAGCAGCTGATCGACGGCAAGTTCGTCGACTCGGCCAGCGGCGAGACCCACGACATCGAGAACCCGGCGAACGGCCAGGTCATCGCCAGGGTGCCCGCGTCGTCCACGGAGGATGTCGATCGCGCGGTCGACGCCGCCGAGAAGGCCTGGGCGTCGTGGAAGCAGACGACCCCGCAGGACCGCTCGCTGCTGCTCCTGAAGATCGCCGACGCCCTCGAGGCGAAGGCCGAGGAGCTCGGCCGCCTGGAGAGCCGCAACGCCGGCAAGCCCGTCGGCGCCGCGATCGACGAGATGAACGTCTGCGTCGACCTGTTCCGGTTCTTCGCCGGCGCCGCCCGCATCCCCGAGGGCCTCGCCGCGACCGAGTACATGGCCGGGCACACCTCGTTCGTCCGCCGCGACCCCATCGGCGTCGTCGCGAGCATCGCGCCCTGGAACTACCCGCTGTACATGGCGACGTGGAAGCTCGGGCCGGCCCTCGCCGCCGGGAACACCTGCGTCCTGAAGCCCTCGATCCGCACGCCGCTCACCGCGCTGGCCTTCGCCGAGATCCTCGCCGAGCACCTGCCCGCGGGCGTCGTGAACGTCATCTCGGGCTCCGGCAACGCGATCGGCGACCACCTCGTCGGCCACCCGAAGGTCCGGATGGTCTCGATCACGGGCGACACCGCGACCGGCAAGCGCGTCGCGAGGATCGCGTCCGAGACGGTCAAGCGGCTCCACCTCGAGCTCGGCGGCAAGGCCCCGGTCATCGTCTTCGACGACGCCGACCTCGACCTCGCGGCCGAGACGCTCAAGGCGGCCGGCTACTGGAACGCCGGCCAGGACTGCACCGCCGCGACCCGGGTCCTCGCTGGCCCGAAGGTCTACGACGGCTTCATCGACAAGCTGGCGGAGCAGGTCAAGTCGATCAAGTGGGGCGACCCCGCGGAGGCCGACGACATCGACATGGGCTCGCTCATCGCGCAGGCCCAGGCCGACAAGGTCCAGGGGCTGGTCGACCGGGCCCGCGACGGCGCGGAGATCGTCGTGGGGGGCAACCGCCCGAACCGCCCCGGCGCCTACTACGAGCCGACCGTCATCGCCGGCCCGGACCAGAAGTCCGAGATCATCCAGGAGGAGATCTTCGGCCCGGTCGTGACGGTCCAGCGCTTCTCCGACGAGGAGACGGCGATCGCCTGGGCGAACGACACGCCCTACGGGCTGGCTTCGTCGGTCTTCACCTCGGACATCGGGCGGGCGATGCGCGTCGCGAAGGCCCTCGAGTTCGGCCACGTCTGGATCAACGAGCACTTCACGCTCACGTCGGAGACGCCGCACGGCGGCGTGAAGCAGTCCGGCTGGGGCAAGGACGGCTCGAAGTACGCGCTCGAGGACTACACGTTCATCAAGCACGTGATGATCAACTCGGGCGCCTAGGGGCGGCGAGGGCAGCCGCCGCCCGCGCAGCACGGCCGCGACCCGGACGCTGGGGTCGTGGCCTTCACGGGAAACCGCAGCGCGATCGTCGCGCCGGTCGCGCTGCCCCCCGGAGCTCGAGGGCCTTTCAGGGATATGAATTCACCTCGGCTTCGTCGCGGCATGACCGTCCCGGGCGTCTCGCGGTCGCCCATCGAATCGCCCGCGTCGCAGGATTCCGCCAGGCGACTCGCGGCGGTCGTCCTGGACTGGTACGCCCTGAACGCGCGCCACCTCGTCTTTCGTCGAACCGCCGACCCGTGGGCCGTCCTCGTCTCCGAGGTCATGGCCCAGCAGACGCAGGCGGAGCGGGCGGCACGCGCCTGGGAGGCCTTCATCGAGCGGTATCCGACGCCCGCGAGGTTCGCCGAGGTCGCCCCGGCAGAGGCAATCCGCGCCTGGCGTGGGCTTGGCTACAACCGTCGCGCGATCGCGCTGCGCGCGGCGGCGATCCGCATCGTCGAGCGCCATGGCGGGCGGGTGCCCGACGACCTCGACGCCCTGCAGGCACTGCCGGGGATCGGCCCGTACACGGCGCGCGCGGTGGCCGCGATCGCGTTCGGCCGCCGAGTCGCCGCGCTCGACACGAACATCACGCGCGTCCTCGACCGCGCCCTCGGCGGGCTCCCGGCGTCGACGCGGCACCGGCAGGCCTTCGCCGACACGCTGGTTCCGCTCGATCGGGCGGCCGACTGGACGCACGCGCTCATGGACATCGGCGCGACGTTCTGCCGGGCCCGCGAGACCCGCTGCCACGCATGTCCGCTGCGCCAGGGCTGCTCGGCGGCTCAGGGCGACGTCCGAGTGGCTCCGACGGGGCCGGCCACGCCGGTTCGCGACGCCGTCCCGTTCCGCGCGACGACCCGCTGGCTCCGCGGCCGCATCCTCGATCGGCTGCGGGACGCCCCCGACGGCGCCTGGACGACCTTCGATGGATCGATGGGCGATCACGGCGCGCGGGCGACGAGGCGGGCGCTC
>DATLYV010000147.1:0-2112 GCA_035574535.1 Binatia bacterium | reverse complement strand
GATCGTCGCCAGCGCCGCCCGGACCGCGTCGCTCATCTGGCCGCCTCCGCCAGCCCCGCCGTGGCGAACGTGCCGGTGGCCGCATCGAGCCGCGACGCCTCCCCCTCTCCCGCCAGCCGGAGGAAGTTCGCGAGCAGGTGCGGGCCGTGCGGCGTCAGCACGCTCTCGGGGTGGAACTGGACGCCCTCGAGCGGCAGCGAGATGTGTCGCAGGCCCATGACGACCTGGTCCTCCTCGCTCATCGCGGTCACGCGGAGCTCCGGCGGGAGGGTCGACGGATCGACGCACAGCGAGTGGTAGCGTGCGCCCAGGAACTCCGGCGGCATGCCCTCGAGCAGGCCCGCGCCGTCGTGGGTGACCGCGGCCGCCTCGCCGTGGACGAGTGTCGGCGCGCGGACGATCGAGGCGCCGTAGGCCTGGGCCATCGACTGCATGCCGAGGCACACGCCGAGCAGCGGGATCCGCCGCTCGCTCGCGATCCGGACGGCGTCCATCGAGACGCCCGCGTGGTCGGGGTCCGACGGACCCGGCGAGATGACGATCCCCCGGAGGCCGGCCGATTCGTCGTCCGCAAGCCGCTCCAGGCCAGCCCGGTCGATCGCGTCGTTGCGCACGACCTTCACGTCCGCGCCCGCCGCCTCGAGCGCCTGGACGAGGTTGAACGTGAAGGAGTCGTAGTTATCGATCACGAGGATCATCGGGATGGCTCCGGCGCGACCGCCGCCTCCGCGGGAACCTCGAACTCCGTCCGGGCGCTGAGGCGCCGGCCCTGCGGCGCGACCGCCTCCTCGATGGCCCGGCGGAGGGCGGCGGCCTTGTGCTCGGTCTCCTCGAACTCCTTCTCCGGAACGGAGCCCGCGACGATCCCGGCGCCGGTGTGGACGTGCGCGCGGCTCTCGCGGAGCACGGCCGAGCGGATCGTGATCGCGGTGTCGAGGTTGCCGTCGTAGCCGAGATAGCCGACCGCGCCGCCGTAGAGGCCGCGCCGCTCGCGCTCCGCCGCGGCGATCAGCTGCATCGCCCGGACCTTCGGGGCGCCGGTGAGCGTGCCCGCGGGGAAGACGGCGCGAAGGGCGTCCAGCGCGTCCATGTCTGGCCGAATTCGCGCCTCGACGTGCGACACGAGGTGGAGGACGTGGCTGTACCGCTCGACGTCCATGTACTTGCTGACGGTCACGGTCCCGGGCCGGGCCACGCGGCCGAGGTCGTTCCGGCCGAGGTCGACGAGCATCACGTGCTCGGCGCGCTCCTTGGGATCCCGCTGGAGCTGCTCGGCAAGGAGCTGGTCCTCGGCCGGGGTGGCGCCGCGGGGGCGGGTGCCGGCGATCGGGTGGGTCGTGAGCTTGTCGCCGTCGACCTGGACGAGGAGCTCCGGGCTCGCGCCAACGACCTCGAACGCGGGCAAGCGGACGAAGAACAGGTACGGGCTGGGGTTGACGCGGCGGAGGCTGCGGTACAGGCCGATCCCGTCGAGGGGCTTGCGGGTGGCGGGGTCGATCGGCAGGTCGAACGACTGGCGTCGGGCGAGCACGACCTGGATGGCCTCGCCGGCGGCGATCGCGTCCTTGGCGGTCTGGACGGCGCGGATGTACTGGTCGCGACCGAGGGAGGCGTCGGCGACGAGGCCGTTCGAGGCGGCTCCTGCGGCGGCGGGCGCTCCCTGGCTCGCCGCCGAGACGGCCATGCCTTTGGCGAGGCCGGTGGCGTCGTCACCGGCCCGGGCGTCGGGGGCCGGCGCGCCAGGGTCGGCGCCGCGGCTGCCGTTTCGACCGCCCGCGCCGCCAGGCCCGGCGAGCTCGCTCGCGGACGGCCGCGCGGTGCGCTCGAGCGCGTCGAAGATCGCCTCCTCGGCGATTCGGTAGCGGCCCTCGAGGTCGGGGGCCTCGGTGTGAAGCGACGCGATCGCGCTCAGGGTATGCGTCAGGTGGTCGAACACGAGCACGAGGTCCGTCTCGATGAACGCCGCCGTGGGCACGGCGACGGGGTCCCGCTCCGGGAGCGGCACCGAGGGCTCGAAGATCGACACGGCGTCGTACGCGAGCGCCCCGACTGCGCCTCCGGTGAAGCGCGGCATGCCGTCCGCGGGCAGCACCCGGCGGCGCGAGACGAACG
>DATLYV010000146.1:0-14537 GCA_035574535.1 Binatia bacterium | reverse complement strand
GGTAGCTGACGGCGCGTTCGCCCGCCTCGACCGCGGGCGGTCGTAGACTCCCCGTGGAGGACAGCCATGGCGACCACATCGACCGCGCTCGCGTTCCGGGGGCTCTCCCCGGATGCGATCCAGTTCCAGGCCGACCTCGCGGTCAACAACGATCGCGCCTGGTTCCAGCCGCGCACGGTCGACTTCGAACACCTCCAGAAGGAGCCGCTGAAGGCGCTGATCGCGGCGCTCGCGGAGCGCCTCGCGGCCCGCGGCGTGCCGATGCTCGCCGACCACCGAGGTCCTCTCGCCGGACCTGCAGGATCGGCTGGCCGAGGCGTACGCGGCGGCCGTGCCGGTCTTCTGGTTCCTGGCGAGCCTGCGTTGAGGGCGAGCCGGCGCTGGGCACGAGGGTGACGCAGGCCGGCTCGAGCGCGCGGGCGAGGGCAAAGCCGGACGGTCCGGTCCTCACGACGCGGGCCCTGAATCGCGCGCTGCTGGCGCGCCAGTTGCTGCTGGAGCGCGCGGAGGTCTCGCTGCCGGAGGCGGTGGAGCGCATCGGTGGGCTGCAGGCGCAGTACGCGCCCTCGGCGTACGTCGGGCTCTGGACGCGCGTGGCGGGCTTCCGCCGCGACGACCTGACGCGGGCCCTCGAGGATCGCTCGCTGATCCAGGCGACCCTGATGCGGACGACGATCCACGTCGTCTCGCGGCGCGAGTACTGGCGGTTCGTGGCGGGCGTCCGGCGGGCGCGGCAGGAGTGGGCGCGGCGCACCACGGGCCTGCCGCCCGAGGACGAGCTCCCGGCCGCCTCGGCGAGGCTGCGCGAGGCCCTCCGCGACGGCCCGAGGACGGTGAAGGAGCTGGGCGAGGCCGCGAAGGGCTTCATCGGGGCCCTCGGCTATTGGGTCGACTTGGTGCGCGTGCCCCCGTCGGGCACCTGGGAGCGCCGGCGCGCGGACCGGCTTGCGCTCGCAGAGGACTGGGTCGGGCCGGATGACTCCACCGAGGACGAGGGCCTCGAGCACCTCGTTCGCTCGTACCTCCGGGCCTTCGGGCCGGCCGGGTGGAAGGACATCGCCGGCTGGGCCGGGATCCCGGTCGAGGACGCGAAGCGGGGAGCCGCGAATCTCACCCTCGTGTCGTACCGCGACGAGCGCGGCGGCGCGCTGGTGGACCTGCCCGACATGCCGCTCCCCGATCCGGACACGCCCGCGCCGGTGCGCTTCCTGCCGCACTGGGACGCGAACCTCCTCGTGCACGCGCGCCGCACCGGCCTCCTGCCCGAGGAGCACCGGCCGAAGGTCTTCTCGATCAAGGACCCGTTTTCCGTCGGGACCGTCCTGGTCGATGGGCGGGTGGTGGCGGGCTGGTCGGTCAGAGACGACCGCGTCGTGCTGGACGAGTTCGAGCCGATCCCGGGGGGCGTCCGCAGGGCTGTCGAGCGGGAGCGAGAGGCGCTCGAGGCCTTCCACGCCTGACGCCGGCGAGCCACGCCTGACGCCGCCGACGCGCCGCGCTGGAGGCACGCCGGAGTCGCGTGCCCCACAATCGACCGCGTGAGCGTCCGCTTCCGGCACGACCGTCCGGCAGACCCGCAAGACCGCGATGGGGTTCGAATATCCGCTAGGGCCGCCCGGCCCGCACCCCCAGGGAGGTCGATCGAATGGCGGTGACGTACCGCGCCCCCGGCGTGATCCTGACCGAGCGCGAGCACCGGGTTCCGTTGAACCACCACGCGCCCGACGGCCGCGAGATCACGGTCTTCACCCGGGAGGTCGCGGCGGTCGGCAAGGAGGACAAGCCGTACCTCGTGTTCTTCCAAGGGGGCCCCGGCTTCGAGGCGGCTCGACCGAGCGCGCCGCCGACCGGCTGGCAGAAGCGGGCGCTCGAGGACTTCCGCCTGCTCCTGCTCGATCAGCGCGGGACCGGCCGATCGACGCCCCTCGGCGACATCCCCGGCGACACGCCGGAGGCCCAGGCCGAGTACCTGACGCACTTCCGCGCCGACTCGATCGTGCGGGACGCCGAGCACATCCGGAAGGAGCTCGGGGTCGACAAGTGGGCCGTGCTGGGCCAGAGCTTCGGCGGCTTCTGCGTGATGACGTACTTGTCCTTCGCGCCGGAGGGGCTGTCCGAGGCCTACGTCACGGGCGGTTTGGCGCCGATCGGTAGGCCGGTCGACGAGGTCTACGCCGCGACCTACGCCCGGATGGTCGAGCGCAACCGCGACTACTTCGGACGCTACCCGGGCGACCGCGCCCGCGTCCGCGAGATCGTGACCCAGCTCGAGGCCGAGGACGTCCGCCTGCCCAACGGCGACCGCCTGACGTCGCGGCGGTTCCTGCAGGTCGGCCACGCGCTCGGGATGAGCTACGGCAACGAGACGGTCCACCACCTGCTCGAGCTGCCGGTCCGCTCGCGGGCCTTCCTCCACGACATCCAGTCGCAGCCCGGCTTCGCGCGGAACCCGATCTACGCCACGATCCACGAGGCCTGCTACGCCGACGGCGGGGCCACGCGCTGGTCCTCGGACCGGCTGTTCCCGGAGGAGTTCCGCGAGCAGCTGTGGTTCACGGGGGAGCACATCTTCCGGTGGATGTGGGACGACTACGGCGCGCTGCGCCAGCACGCCGCGGCCGCCGACATCCTGGCGGAGCACATGTGGCCGCGCCTCTACGACGCGGAGCAGCTCGCGCGCAACGAGGTGCCCGCCGCGGCCGCCGTCTACTACGACGACCCGTACGTGCTCCGTGAGTACTCGATGGAGGCGGCGGCCCAGATCCGGGGCCTCCGGCCATGGATCACGAACGAGTACCTCCACGACGGCCTGCGAACCGGCGGGGCAGACGTGCTGGGCCGCCTCTTCGACCTCGCCCGCGGAAGGGCCTGACGGGCCGTCCACGGGCGGGACATCAGCCGCGGTCGGCGACGACCGGCACGACCAGCTCGATCGCGAGGTCGCTGTCGAGCGAGCCGCTGACGATGCCGAGCTGGCGCGTCGCGCCGTTCTCGTCGCCGAAGATGTTGTCAGACTCGATGGTCTGGCCTTCGAGGTTCCTGGCGCTCGACTCGTATCCGGTCGTTGCGTACACCTCGTCACAGATCGCCTGTGGAAGGGCAAGCTGGGAGGTCGCGATGATGTTGCTGGCGTCCGTCGCCGCCGCGATGTCCGGATAGACCTCGAAATGGACGTGGGGCCAGCGGCCCTGGTAGCAACCCGGGAAGACGGTCAGGAACTCGACGATGCCATCGGCGCCGCTCGCCTGGACGCCGCGGAGGTAGTTCTCGTCCTCGACCCCGGCGCTGTACATCGAGTACCGGCCGGCCTGGTCGCAGTGCCACAGGTAGACGGCGGCGCCGTCCATCGGGGCGCAGCCGTCCGCGGCGTCGACGATCTGGAGGCGGATGGTCAGCGGAATTCCTGCCGCCATGCCGGACGCGCCGCCGATGCTTGAACGGATGTCCCGGCGGACAACGCCGCTCTCGGTGAGCACGTCGGGGCCGTTGGTCCCGTCGCCGGGGTAGGGCCCGGCTGTCTCTCCGGGGATCACCGCGCACGAGGCGGCCGTGGCGTCGATCGTCGCCTGGGCGCCGGCGCTGGCGCTCGAACCGGCGCCGCTTGGCTCGCAGCCGGCGATCGTGAACAGGCCCGCGCTCACGACCCCGAAGCCGAGGGCCTGGATGACGCGGCGTCGGCTGATGGTGCCGACATCGAACGCGAGCCCCTGGTCGAAGACCGGTTCATCGGGACGGGGGAGCGAACGACCCTCGAATGTTCGCTGCTCGGGGAAGGGCACCGTGGTCATCGATCGACTCCTCGGGGAAGGGGGATGCTCCGCGTCGGGCATGACGCGCGTCGGAACGCACGTTCCGCGCACTGGATGAGGATCGTCTGAGAGGGGCCTCGACGGATCAGAACGCCCGCTTCAGGATCACGAGCCCGAGGAGGACCGCGAGGAACCCGGCCACCAGGACCTCGGGCGGCTGCGCACCGAGGAAGTTCGCGGCGTCATTGACGAACGCACCGACGGTGCCGAAGAGATCGGTCTCCGTCCCGAGGCTCGGAGTCCCGTTGCCGCCACCGCCGACCTGGCCCGCGGGGCCATGACTGACACCGCCGCCGTACTCGATCACGTGCGGATCATCGCACCGGGCGCAAGCCCCCGAGGCTCGGCCACCGATCGGGCGGCAGCGCGGATGCGCCCCGCCGGCGTGGCGCCGGCGGGGCGCGGGGCGCACGAGGGAGGAGCGCCGGCGGAACCGGCGCCCGGGATCAGCGAGCGGCGGCCACCATGAGCGTCGGCAGGAGCTCGTCGAGCCGGTTGTAGCCGTCGTCGACGCCTTGGCTCATCCCGGCCTCGATCATCGCGTCGCGATCCTCGACGGACATGAAGATCGACCGGGAGGTCATGCGCGTGCGGCCGTCCCCGACGGCCTCGAGCCGCTGCGTGTCGAGGGAGACATGGCCCGGCGCGCCGTCGAACTCGAACGTCTGGACCATCAGGTCGGGCGCCATCCGGTGGAACACGCCCCGGAAGCCGTAGCGGTTCTCGCCGTCGGTCTGCACGAACCGGTACGCGCCGCCGTCGCGGGCGTCCCACTGCTCGATGACCATCTCGTACTTCCGCGGGCCGAGCCACTGCTTGACGAGCTCCGGCTCGACGTAGGCGCGGTGAACAAGCTCGACCGGCGCGTCGAACTCGCGCTCCATGTCGATGAACGGCAGGCCCTCCGGCGCCGTGATCTTCGTCTTCATCGGTCGTCCTTCCTTTCCGCGTCGTCCTCTGGATGCTGGAGCCTGGCCAGCAGCTCGTCGAGCTGGTCGTAGCGCGCGTCCCAGTAGGCCTGGTAGCGGGCGAGCCACTTCGCGGCGTCGCGCAGGGGCTCGGCCTCGAGGTGGCTGAGGCGGGCGGTCGCCCGCCGGGTGCGCGAGATGAGACCGGCGCTCTCGAGCACCTTGAGGTGCTTGGAGATGGCGGGCTGGGAAACGGGGAATGGCGCGGCGAGGTCGGCGACCGTCAGGTCGCCGTCGGCCAGGCGCATGAGGATCGCCCGGCGGGTTGGATCCGCGAGCGCCCCGAACACCTGGCTCAGCTGGTCGACCTGCATGTCGCCTCGTGTCCCTCCGCCTGGGCAATTCACATAACCATCGGGTTATGGAACAAGGTAGTTATAGAAGCCCGTCCCAATCCTGTCAACACCCGGGCGACCGACCCGGCTGCAGCAACGCGCCCGACAGCCTCCTGTAACCTCTCGGCGCTCGGGTGCCTCGCTCGATGGCCGCCGCCTGACCCAAGCTGGCCGTGCGCGTCCCGGTCCACCAAGGGTGACGTGGCGAGAGGAGGCGAGCGCTGGCTGGCAGGGTCGTGAATACGATTCCGTCGCACGACACCGCACTGCGTCGCGTCGTCGAGCGGGTCACGCGTGAGGCCGCCCCGGAAACCGCCGCGGAGCTGGCAACCCGCCTGCGGCCCCTCTTTCCGCGGGTCGCCGTGTTCGAGCGGCAGCTCAGCGGCGAGGGGACCCAGTTCTACGTCTACCGCGACGGCCGCTACGAGCCGGAGCGGCCGGAGGCGTGGTGGTCCGACCCCGCGACCCCGTGCGTCCACGTGTCGACAAGTGACGGTCGGCTGACGGCCGTCAGCGGCGAGTTTGCGACGCTGATGCGCGCCGAGGTCGATGGCCTCATCGGGCGGCACTTCCTCGACCTGGTCCTGCCCGACGCGCGCGTCCCTGCCCAGGCCATTCTCGAGGCGGTCCGCGACGAGGACGCGGTCCGCAGCGAGGTCCTGGTGGTCCGCGAGGACGGCACGACGGCCGCGATCGAGTTCCACGCGATCCGTCGCGGCGACGACATCGAGGTCTGCTTCCGGCTGGCCGAGGGCTGACCGGAGCGGCCGTCGGTCGGTTCCGGGCTGCAACCGCGCCTGCGAGGCCGGCATTCGACCACCGGCCAGCGTGGCGGTCTCCATCGAACGAAGGGGCGGCACGGAGGATCTCGCCCTGCCGTGGTTCGATGAACAGGCCGACGCTGGCGACCGAGCGGAAACCTGCCGCGCGGGGCATGCTTTCTGCGGAGGCGGCGTACCGGCATCTCGCCTCGAGCCCGCCGGCGAGCACAACGATCTGGACAGGTGCGATTACCATGGCGCCGGTCTGCGTGCCATCAGCCGACCTGCGCGCCGAGGCACGCCGGAACTGCGGACGGAGGTCAGATGGCAGAACAGGAAGGCGCGAAGCCCGGCAAGAGCTCGGCCGCCGATCTCCTGGCGGCCTGGCGGGCAGCGGAGCGGGACACGACGACGGCGGAGGAGTCGGCCAGTGTCGCGTCCCTGACGGCGGCGGCCGCGAACGAGGCGGCGATGGCTGCCACCGAGACCGCCGAAGCCGTCCGGCGCAGCATCGAGGCCGCGGAACGAGCGGAGGAGGCGGCCGAACGGACATCGGAGGCGGCGGAGCTCGCCGCGAAGGCCGCAACGCGCGAGTCCGCGAGCGCTGGCGACGCCGCGGAACGTGCTCGGGAGGCTGCGAAGGCGGCCCGGGACGCCTTTCACGACGCCCAGGAGCGGGGCTTTCCGAAGGACGGCTGACCCGGCTGCCGATCGACCATCGGCGCGGGCTGTTCAGCGGCCGAGCGCGGGCTCGAACAGCGCCGGCAGCCCGCCGCCGTGCCAGAAGATCACCTGCCGGCCGTCGAGCGCGCCGGCACGCATGCCGGCGACGAGCCCGGCGAGGCCCTTCGCGGTGTAGACCGGGTCGGCGAGGATGCCCTCGGTCCGCGCCAGCAGGCCCGAGGCCTCTTCCGACGCGGCGGTCGGGAGGCCGTAGCCGGGCCCGACCCACGACGCGTCCAGGGCGACCGGCTCCGCGGGCGGCTCGATGCCGGCCATCTCGCTGAGGCTCGCGACCAGTCCCTCGATCCTGGCGCGGAGAGCCGGGTCCGGGTGGACGGCGACGCCCTCGACGCGCACCGATGCCGTGGCAGCCCGGTTGCCCGGCGCGGCGCCGACGGCCGCGCCGACGATCAGGCCCGCCTGGGTCCCGCCCGTCGCGCTCGGGAGGACGATCGTGCTCGGCTGGATGCCGGCCGCCCGGGCCTGCTCCAGCGCCTCGAGCGCGGCGAGCACCTGCCCCCACGCCCCAACCGGCGAGGAGCCGCCGACGGGAAGCACGGAGACACGCCTGCCTTCGGCCGCTGCGGCGGCCGCGACCTGCTCGACGAGCGATTCGCGCTCCTCCCGGGCGTCCGTCGCCGCCTGGTGGATCGTCGCGCCGAGCTCGCGCATGAGCCGCAGGTTGGCCGAGGCCTCGACCGGTGGCCCGCTGACCACGACGTGCACCGCGAGCCCAAGCCTCGCCCCGGCCGCCGCGGTGAGCCGGCAGTGGTTGGACCAGCGCCGGCCCGACGTGATGACCGTGTCGGCGCCGTTCTCGAGCGCCCGGCCCAGCAGGAACTCCAGGTTCCGCAGCTTGTTGCCGGAGAACGCCAGCGGGCCAAGGTCCTCGCGCTTGATCCAGAGTTCGGCGCGACCGCCGAGTGCCGCCGAAAGGCGCGGCATCGGCTGGAGCGGCGTCGGGCCGGCGAGCAGCGCCACGCGGGGAAGTTCGGGCAGGGACGGCAAATCGGGCCCGCCGGTCGAGGTTGCCATGTCGACCATGCTAGGGGGCCGTGCACTCGCGAGCGACCACGGGCGTCTCGGTCGATACCATCGGAACGTGATCTCGGAGCGCTTCCCCCGGACCCTGACGTGGGACGGCTGCCGCAACGTCCGGGACCTCGGCGGCATCCCGACCGAGGACGGCGACACCACCCGGTCCGGTCGCGTCATCCGCGCCGACAACATCGGCAAGCTGACGCCGGACGGCTGGCGGACGTTCGAGCGCCACGGCATCGCCCGCGTCGTCGACCTGCGGTTCCCGGAGGAGCGGACCCAGGATCCGCCACGGGGCGTCGACGTCGAGGTCACCCACGTGTCCGTCCTGGGCCCGAGCGCGAACGACGGCCCGGACTTCGTCGCCGAGCTCGTCGCGCACCTCGACAGCGTCGACGACGTCGCCGACCACTACGCCTGGTCGTACGTCCGGTTCCTGGAACGCAACCGCGAGCGCTTCGGGCAGGCCCTGACCGCGGTCGCGGAGGCGGACGGGCCCGTCGTCATCCATTGCGCCTCCGGCAAGGACCGCACGGGCCTGGTCACGTCCCTCCTGCTGCGGCTCGCCGGCGTCTCCGCCGAGGAGATCGGCCACGACTACGCGCTCTCCGGGCCGAACCTCGCCGCGGAGCTCGGACCGTGGCTGGAGAGCGCCCCGGACCCGGCCGAGCGCCGCCGGCGCGAGAAGATCAGCCAGACGCCGGCCGCGGGCATGCGCCGGGTCGTGGAGGACATGGAGGCGGCATACGAGACCGTCGCCGGCTACCTCGAGGCGGCCGGGGTCACGGCGGCGACCATCGACCGCCTCCGGACGCGGCTGCGCTAGCCATGGCCAGGCGGATCTCGCCCTCGGAGTTCCACGTCGGCACCGGCCAGAATGCCGCCATGGAGCGGGCGATCGCCGTCTCCGCGCCCGTCGCGGGGTCGGTCAACCTGTACTCCTCGATCGTCACGACCGCCCCGGGCGGCAAGACCCGCATCCACCACCACGGCCCCTGCGAGACCTCGATCTACATCGCCTCTGGGCGAGCGCGGTATACGTGGGGCCCGACGGGCCTCGAGCATGAGATGGACGCCCAGGCGGGCGACTTCGTGTACATCCCGGCGGGCGAGGTCCACGTCGAGGAGAACGCCTCGGACTCCGAGCCGCTCGTCGTCGTCCTCACCCGGAACTGCCCGGACTCGCACGTCGTGTACATGGACGAGGGGCCGGATGGCAGCGACGACGTTCCCGCCCCTTGCTGAGCTCCTCGCCCGGTACGGCCTCGAGCACGCAAGCGAGGCGCCCTTCCAGCACGACGGCTGGTCGGGCGCGCTCCTGACGCGGCTGACGCGCGGCGACGGCGCGCGGTTCGTCCTGAAGCGCGACAGCCTGGCGCGCGACTGGATCGCCCGGGTCACCGCCGACGACCCATCGCTCCGCGAGGCGTGGCTCGCCGCGGCGCATCCCGCGCTGCCCGCACCGGTCCGGCTGCCGCACCTCGGGGTGGCGGTCGACGGCGATGACGTGGCGCTCCTGATGCCCGACCTGACCGGGACGCTTCTGGCGTGGGAGGCACCGGTCGACGTCGCGGCGGTCGACCGGGTGGTCGGCGCGCTCGCGGCGCTCCATCGGGCGCCATGGCACGCGGCGTTGCCCGCCGGGTTCCCCTGGACCGACGTCCGCCGCCGGATCCTGCTCCTGGCGCCGCCGTCCGCCGCCGCCTACGAGGCCGAGGGCAACCCGGTCGGGACGCGGTTCCTGGCCGGCTGGGCGGCGTTCGAACGCCACGCGCCGGCGGCCGCTCGCGACCTGGTCGCCAGGCTGGGCGCGGACCCGGAGCCGCTGATGCGCGGGCTCCGAGCGCTCCCGGCGGCAGGCCTGCACGGCGACCTCAAGCTCGGCAACGTCGGGCTCGAGCCGGACGGCACCGTCTGGCTCACCGACTGGCAGATGACGATGGTCGCGCCGGCCGCGGTGGAGCTGGGCTGGTTCCTGGTGTGCAACGTCGCCGGCCTGCCGCTCGAGCCGGACGCCGTCCTGGCGCGGTACCGCGTCGCGGCCGGTCGCCCGGCGGACGACGGCTGGGCCGCCGAGCGCGACCTCGCGATCATCGTCGGCCTGCTGCTCCGCGGCTGGCGCAAGGGCCTCGATGCGGAAGCCGGCCTCACGACTGCCTGCGGCTGGCCTGCCGCCCGGGACCTCGCGTGGTGGTCGGCCGAAGCCGCGAACGCCGCCGCGCGCCGACTCTGACGCAGCGGGGCGACATCTCGGCGTCGAAGCCGGGCTGGCATCATCCGGCGATGGACTGGACCCTCGAGGTCGTGCTCGTGCCCGTCAGCGACGTCGACCGGTCCAGGTTGCGAAGGCGATGGGCCACGAGGTGACCGCCGTCGCCAGCGGCCCCAAGCTCGACTTCGTGCGGAGCCTCGGCCCGGATCACGTCACCGACTCCCGCACGACCGACGACACGAGGCAGGGTCGGCGACGGTCACGCCCGCGGCAAGGCCTGGTTCGACCGTCGCCGCAGTCGCGCGGCGGCGGTGGGTTCCATTGTTGGGCGGGCGGGCGTACGCTTCGGGCAGGCCAGGCGAACGGGAGGCTGCGACCATGACGACGACCATGCACGACGCCCTCATGGGCGCGATGCACCTGTCCAGCGACGCGGCGATCGCCCGCCACATGAGCGAGCACGGCTATTCCATCGCGAGCGTCGACACGATGAGCCGGGCGATCCACGACGTCTACTGCGGGATCATGGCCGACCACGCGGAGCCGAACGAGAAGGACCGCCGGCAGGCCCAGCTGATGCTCGACGCGTTGACGAACCAGGCCGGCCAGTCCGCCTGATCCGCGCCAACCGTTGCCGACGTCGCGCGCGCCGTGACGATCGCGCCCTCGACGCCGACCACGCGGCTCCGTTTGCCGGACGGGCGCTCGATCGACCTGTGGGTCGACGACGACGCCCCGGGCGGGACGCCGCTCGTGTTCTTCCACGGCACGCCCGGCTCCGGGCTGCCGTTCGCCGACTTCCTCGCCGCCGCGCGCGAGCGTGGGCTCCGAACCGTGAGCTGGAGCCGCCCCGGCTACGGCGCCTCGACCCGCCAGGCCGGAAGGACCGTCGCCGACGTGGCGGCCGACACCGCGGCCGTCCTGGGCCATCTCGGCG
Organism: Binatia bacterium; assembly: GCA_035574535.1. Lineage (GTDB taxonomy): Bacteria > Chloroflexota > Limnocylindria > Limnocylindrales > CSP1-4 > UBA5189. The sequence continues at coordinate 3,754 of DATLYV010000146.1, read as the reverse complement.
CCGGGCAGGCGTATGTCGCGGGGCACTCCGGCGGCGGTCCCCACGCGCTCGCCTGCGAGGCGCTGCTGCCGGACCGCGTTCTCGGGACGGCGCTCATCGCCGGCGTGGCGCCATGGGGCGCGGCGGGCCTCGACTGGCTCGACGGCATGGGCGACGAGAACCACGTCGAGTTCGGCGCGGCCCTGCGGGGCGGCGGGGAGCTCGCCGCGTTCCTCGGGCCTGCCCGCGAGACGATCCTGGCGATGTCCGGCGCGGACGTCGCTGCGATGTTCGGCGACCTGGTCGACGACGTCGATCGCGCGGCGCTCACCGGCGAGTACGCCGACTTCCTCGCCGCGAACATGCGCGAGGGCCAGCGCCTCGGTTTCGACGGCTGGTTCGACGACGACATCGCGTTCACCCGGCCCTGGGGCTTCGAGATGGGAACGATCGCCGGTCAGGTCCACGTCTGGCAGGGCGCTCACGACCGGATGGTCCCGTTCGCCCACGGGCGATGGCTCGCGGCGAACCTCGGCGACGGCTGCGTCCACCTGCACCCAGAGCACGGCCACCTGAGCATCGCGGTCGCGGGCTACGCGGCCATCCTCGACGCGCTCGTCACGGGCACCTGACGCGCTCCCCGACGCACACGTGGGCGGCTGGGCGGCCGCGCGGACGCTCGCCTCCGCGCCCTAGCATTCGGCCACGTGACCGCCCCCTCCCTCCTGGCGCGAATCGCCGAGCCCATCGCGCCGACGCGCCTGGGCAGCGGCTTCCGCTACCTGCTCGCCTCGGCCATCGTGATGAACCTCGGCGACGGGATCATCCTCGCCGCGGGACCGCTCCTCGTCGCCTCGCAGACGAGCGACGCCTTCCTGGTGGCGATGGCCTACTTCATGCAGGTCACGCCGGCCCTCCTGTTCAGCATCGTCGCCGGCGCGATCGCGGATCGCTTCGACCGGCGCCTGATCTCGATCGTGCTGAACCTCGCCCGCGGCGTTGTGCTCGCCCTTCTGGCGGCGACGATCTGGACCGGCACGGTCAACATCGCCCTCGTCCTCGGGGCGCTGTTCCTGCTGAGCACGGCCGAGACCTTCGCGGACATCGCCGAGGGCAGCCTGCTGCCGCGCCTCGTGCCGCGCGAGGACCTGACCACGGCCAACGCCCGGCTCAACGGCGCGTTCCTGGGCATGAACCAGCTGATCGCGCCGCCGATCGGCGCGTTCCTGTTCGTCGCCGGTGCCGCGATCCCGTTCGCCACCGACGCGGCCTGCTTCCTCGTCGCTGCGATCCTGATCAGCCGCCTCGCCCGCGACGCCGGCGCGACGCGCAGACTGGGGGAGCCGTCTGCCGAGGACCCGGCCTCGAACCCGGCGCCGCAGGCCCAGGGCTTCCTCGGCGAGATCGCGGAGGGCATCCGCTGGCTGCGACACCACCCCGCGATGCGGACCCTGGCCGTGACCATCGTCGCGTTCAACGTGACCTACGGGGCCGCGTGGTCCGTGCTGGTGCTCTACGTCCGCGACCAGCTCGGAATGGGCGAGATCGGCTACGGCCTGATCACGGCCGCGTCGGCGGTCGGTGGCATCGTCGGAACGGTCTTCTACGGCCGGCTGACCCGCCGCTTCATGCTGAGCGACCTGATGCGCGCCGGGCTGGTCGTCGAGACGGCCACCCACCTCGCTCTGGCGCTGACGCGAAGCCCCGCGGTGGCGATGGCGGTCTTCTTCGTCTTCGGCGCGCACGCCTTCATCTGGGCGACCACGGCCACGACGGTCCGGCAGCGGGCCGTGCCGGACGCGATCTACGGCCGCGTCAGCGGCGTGTACCGCGTCGGGATCTTCGCCGGGCTCGTCGCCGGCGCCCCGATCGGCGGGTACATCGCCAGCCAGTTCGGGATCACGGGGCCGTTCTGGTTCGGGTTCGTCGGCTCGGCGATCCTCCTCGCGCTGCTGTGGCGGGAGTTCCGGTTCATCGCCCACGACGAGCAGTTGCAGCCGGCGGCCGCGGTCAAGGCGTAAGGTGACGCCGATGGACCCGGAAGAGCCCACCGGACCGATCGGCGCGCCCGACGGCCGCGTCAGGCCGCGCTTCGCCGGGCCGGACACGTTCGCGCGGCTGCCGCGCCTCGGGGACGTGCCCCGGGCCCGGGTGGCCGTGCTCGGCGTGCCGTTCGATGCGGGCGTCTCGTACCGGCCCGGGGCGCGCTTCGGGCCCCAGGGAATTCGGGCCGGCTCGAAGCTCCTCCGCGCGTACCACCAGTTCCTCGACGTGCAGCCCTGGTCGGTCGACCAGGTCGCCGATGCCGGCGACCTCGCCCCGAACCCGTTCGACATCCGGGAGGCGATCGAGACCATCGAGGCGGGCGCCCGCTCGACCCTGGAGCGGGCCGATGTCGTGCTCGCGCTCGGCGGCGACCACACGGTCGCGCTGCCGCTCCTCCGGGCCGCCCACGGGCGCCACGGGCCGCTCGCGCTCGTTCACTTCGACGCCCACCTCGACACCTGGGACACGTACTTCGGGATGGAGTACACGCACGGCACGCCGTTCCGGCGGGCCTTCGATGAGGGCCTGCTGGCGGCCGACCGCTGCGCTCACGTGGGCATCCGCGGCCCGATCTTCGGGCGAGCTGACCTCGAGGAGGACGCGAGCTTCGGGTTCGAGATCGTCTCGACGGTCGACGTCGCGCGGGCGGGCGTCGACGCGGCGATCGCGCGGGTGCGCGAGCGGGTGGGGGACTCGCCGGTCTACGTCTCGATCGACGTCGACGTGCTCGATCCCGCGCACGCGCCCGGGACCGGCACGCCCGAGCCGGGCGGCCTCACGTCGCGGGAGGCGATGCTCCTCCTGCGGGGCCTCGCCGGTCTGCCGCTCGTGGGTGCGGACGTGGTCGAGGTCTCGCCGCCGTACGACCACGCCGAGCTGACGTCGCTGGCCGCGGCGAATCTCGCCTACGAGCTGCTCGCGCTCTTCGCCCTCGCGCCGCACTGACGCCGCGGCGCCACGGCGCCACGGCGCCGCCGGGCGGGAGCCGCCAGCACGCTAGCGGACCGCCTCGAGGAACCGCCGCGTCCGCTCCTCTCGCGGGTTCCCGAAGAACTCGTCCGGCGCGGCGTCCTCGATGACCACGCCCTCGTCCATCATCAGGACCCGGCTCGCGACGCGCCGCGCGAAGCCGATCTCGTGGGTCACGACGACCATCGTCATGCCCTCCTGGGCGAGCTCCTCCATGACCGTGAGGACCTCGCCGACCAGTTCCGGGTCGAGCGCGGAGGTCGGCTCGTCGAACAGCATGACCTTCGGTTTCATCACCAGGGCCCGGGCGATCGCGACGCGCTGCTGCTGGCCGCCGGAAAGCTCCGAGGGATAGAAATCGAAGCGGTGGCCGAGCCCGACGCGCTCGAGCATCGTCTCAGCGATCACCCGCGCCTCCTTCGCCGGCGTCTTCCGCACCTCGGTGAGCCCGATCATCACGTTGCCCACGGCGGTCAGGTGCGGGAACAGGTTGAAGCGCTGGAAGACCATCCCGATCTCGGTGCGCTGGCGGGCCAGCTCGGCCTCGGGGAGCGGCACCAGGCGTCCGCCGCGGCCCTCGCGGACGCCGACGCGGTGGCCGTCGAGTCGGACCTCGCCGTCGTCCACGGGCTCCAGGAGCGCGAGGCACCGCAGCAGCGTGCTCTTGCCCGATCCGGACGGGCCCAGGATCGCCTTGGTCTCGCCGCGGCGGATCCCGAACGAAACGCCGCGGAGGACGTGGTTGCTGCCGTAGCGGCGG
>DATLYV010000145.1:0-2479 GCA_035574535.1 Binatia bacterium | reverse complement strand
GGCCGGAGTACTACCGCGCCGGGTTCGGCGCGACAGGCCGCAACGGCGCGACGGGCGGCAACGGCCCCCGCCCGCCGGCCGCGGACCACGACGACGGCCACGGCTCGGAGGAGCAGTTGAACTTTTGGCGCCTCGGCTTCGAGGGCACGCGCCGCTGGCGGGCGCTGAAGCTGTGGCTGTCGTGGAAGCACGTGGGAACGGCGGGCCTCGGCCGGCTCGTCGAGGCGAACCTCGACCTCGCCGCGCACCTCGCCGCCCGGATCGCCGCGTCGGACGACTTCGAGGCGCTGCCCGCCGAGCCCGAGCTGTCCGCCGTGTGCTTCCGCCACCTGCCGGATGGCCGGCCCGGCCCGGCCCCCGGGACCGACGCCTCCCGCGCCCTCGACTCGCACCAGGACCGGATCCAGCGGGCCCTCGAGGCCTCCGGCGAGGGCTGGGTGACCACGACCCGACTGCGCGGCGCCACGTACCTTCGGGCCGGCATCCTCAACACCCAGTCGAGCGCCGACGACGTCGACGACCTGCTCGCGATCCTGCGAAGGATCGCCCGCGATGTTTGAGCCGCGGCTTGAGACAGAGCAGCCCGGGCCGCGGCCGCGGCAACGCGCCTGGCGGCGCCGACTCCCGATCGTGCTCCTGCTCCTGCTCGCGGGGTTCGCGACCGCGCTGGCCCCGGTCGCCCTCGCCGTGCCGGGCCCCGGCAACGAGTGCGAGGGCGAGGCCGTCCCGTCCGGCCGGGACGATCCCTGCACCGAGGACGGCGTCGGTGGGTTCGACCTCGGGTTCGTCGTGCCGCTCGCGGGCGTCGTGGCGATTGCCGGGGTCGGCATCCTCGTCGGCGGCTACCTTGTGCTCCGGCGCCGGGCCGCCGCGCCGCTGAACCCGGACCCGGTCGACGCGCAGGACTGGTGGACGTGCCGCAACTGCGGCCGGAACAACGTCGTGGGCAGCGCCCGCTGCTACGCCTGCGGCTCGTGGCAACGCTGAGGCACCTCCCGGGCTCGGGCTAGCCGGGCCTGCCCGCCTCGCCCGCCCCCGGCTTCTCTCGCGCCGCGAGCCGATCCTGGGCCCGGAACCACTCCCCGACGACCGGCAGGAACCACGGCCGTCCCTCGTACGGCGCCGGCACGAGCGGGAACCGCAGCCTCGAGAGCACGGGCGCCTCGCCGCCGCCGAGCCACTCCGCGGCCTTCGTGCCGAGCCAGTGCAGCAGCACGACGCCGCTGCCGCAGCAGCCCAGGGCGAACGTCACGCCGCCCATCCGCCCGACGTGCGGCATCCGGTCGAACGTCATCCCGATCTTGCCGCCCCACGAGTACTCGATGCGGTACCCGGCGACCTGCGGGTGGACCTCGAGCATCCGGCGGAACAGCAGCTTTGCCGTCCGGTCGACCGTCGTCGGGAAGAAGCTGACCCGGCCGCCGAAGAGCAGCCGGCGGTCGGCCGACACGTGCCAGTACGAGAGGAAGTTTCGGGTGTCGAAGAAGGCTCGGCCGGTCGGCGACAGCTCGCGCGCGAGGTCCTCCGGCAGCGGCTCGGTCGCGATGATGTACGACCCGATCGGGATGATCCGCCGCCGCAGGGCCGGCGCGGCGCCGTCGGTGTAGGCGTTTGTGGCGACGAGAACGTCGCGGGCCAGGATCGCGCCGCGTGTCGTCTCGACGACGAAGCGGCCGTCGGCCTGGCGCCGGATCGACGTCGCGCGCACGCCCTCGTGCAGCTCCGCGCCCGCCTGCTCGGCCAGCCCGACGAGCCCGGCGAACCACTTGCCCGGATGCAGGAGCCCGCCGCTGTCGATCGCGAGGCCGCCGTGATACGCCGCCGTGCCGACCTCCGCGGCCAGGCGCTCGCGCGGGACGACGCGGGCCGGGGTGCCCCACGCGGTCAGCCGCGGCGCCTCGTGCGCAAACGCCTCCGCGTCGCGGCGGGACCAGGCCAGCTCGAGGTAGCCGGTCAGACGCAGCTCGGCCTCGATGCCGGCTTCCTGGATCGTCGAGGCAAGGAAGTGCGTGGCCCGCACCGAATCCTCGTAGAGGGCCCGGCCGGCCGCCTCGCCATAGCGCTTCGCGAGCGTCGCGGGACCCCACTTGTAGCCGGGGTGGGCGATCCCGCCGTTGCGCGTCGAGGCGCCCCAGCCGAAGGTCCGCGCCTCGAGCAGGACAACCTTGGCGCCCTGCCTGCCCAGCTGGCGCGCCGCGGCGAGGCCCGTGTAGCCGCCGCCGATCACGACGACATCCGCGCCGTCGGGCAGGTCGCGGCCGCGCCGGTCGGGGAGCGGCGGCATCGTGGCGTGCCAGTACGGCCGGCGCTCGTAGTCGGTGTTCAGCCGGGGGGTCGCGGGCATGGGTTTCTCCTATGTCAAGCCGCGACCGCCAGACCAGCGATCGTGGCGCTCTCGTCGGCGCGCAGCCGTCGGAACACCTCGTCACTGATCCGCCGTCGGAGGGCGCGGATGGCCTCGGTGCGGCTGTCGCCGGCG
>DATLYV010000144.1:0-7262 GCA_035574535.1 Binatia bacterium | reverse complement strand
CGCTGCGGCGCGAGGGACGGACGATCCTCCTGACGACCCACGACCTGGCGGACGTCGAGGCCATCGCGGACCGCGTGGCCATCCTCCACCGCGGCCGGATCGTCTTCGACGGCCCGCCGGACGCCCTGGCCGACGAGTCGGGCGCCGACGACGGCCCGCGCTTCCGCGTCCATGCTCCCCCGCCCGCCGAGGCCATCGCGCGCCTCGGGGCGCGGCTCGCGGCCGCGCACCCGGCGGTCGGCCTGCACCGCGTGTCGGAGACCGCCTTCGAGATCGAGCCGGGTCGCTCGTCGGCGGACCTCGTCCTGGAGCTCGCGCAGTGGGCCGCCGGCGAGGGCCTCCTGATCACCGAGCTCCGCGCCGGCGCCCAGAGCCTCGAGGATCGCTACCTCGCGCTCACCGGCGACCGCGACGTGGAGGCGCTCGCGTGAGCGCGCGCCCGGCCCCGGCCCTGCGCGCCGTGGCGGCCCTCACGTCGCAGGAGCTGCGGCTCGCCGCCCGCCGCGGCGAGAACCTGCTCGTCACCCTCGTCATCCCGGTCGCCGTGCTGCTGTTCTTCGGCGGCACGTCGCTCCTCGCCGTCGCGGAACCCGTGCCGTTCCTCGTCCCCGGCACGATCGCGCTCGGAATCGTGGCCGCGGGCCTCGTCAACCTCGGGATCGCCACGGCCTACGAGCGCCACTACGGCGTGCTGAAGCGCCTCGGCGGCGCCCCGATCCCGCGCTGGGCCTTCGTGGCGGCCAAGGTCGCCGCGGTCCTCGTCATCGAGCTCGTCCAGGTCGTGGTCCTCGCGGCCGCGGCGAATCTCGCATTCGGCTGGACGCCGGGGCCGTCCGGGCAGCCGCTGCTGGTATTCGTCGCGGTCGCCCTCGGCACCGTGGCCTTCGTCGGGCTCGGGCTGCTGCTCGCGGGCGCGCTCCGCGCGGAGGCCGTCCTGGCCATCGCGAACGGCCTCTTCCTCGCGCTGCTGATGCTCGGCGGCGTCGTCCTCCCGGTCGACCACCTCCCCGAGCTCCTCCGGCCGATCGCCGCCGTCCTGCCGTCGTCGGCCCTCGCGGACCTGCTGCGCCACGGCCTCGACGCCGGCACCACGGCGGCCGCGGCCACCGACCCGACGACCGCGCTCGCGATCCTCACGGCCTGGGCCGTCGGCGCGACCGTCCTCGCCGCCCGGACCTTCCGCTGGGACTGAGGCCCGACCGCTCGACCCGCAGCGGACCCGTGGCTACCCCGCCAGGTCGACCTTCGTCAGCGTCATCCCCTCCGGCCCGAATGCCGGCTCGCCGAGCGCCTTGCCGTTCGCCTCGAGGCGCACGTTGATCGCGTCGACGAAGCGCTGGATGTCGGTCGCGATCGACTTCGGGGCGAGGAACGGCAGCCGCGACGTGTCGATCGACAGCCGGCCGTCGACGACGGCCGCCGGGAACGTCGCCGAGACCCAGCCCGCCCCGACGCGGAGGATCGCCGTCCCGGGCGCCGACCCGGGCGAGACCTGCAGCGTCGGGTGGCTCGCGCCGCCGAGCATCCCGCGGACGTTCGGCGGGATCTCGACCCAGGTCACCGGGCCGTTCGCGATGACGGCGGTGTCGCTCGTGCAGTCGAGGAACGCCCGGAGGTCGGCCGGTACGGTCGACGCCAGGTCGTCGAGGAGCGGGTCGCGGGCCGGAATGGTCTCGGCCTGCGTCGGGTCACCGTCCATCGAGGCCTCCGATCGAGCGATTTCGATCGCGAGATAGAAAGAACCCCGGGTGGTCGGGACCCGGGGTTCTGGATAGGTGCGTTGGTTGCGGGGGAAGGATTCGAACCTCCGACCTTCGGGTTATGAGCCCGACGAGCTGCCGCTGCTCCACCCCGCGAAGGCCCAGGACTATACCCGAAAACCTCCTCCTGGTCAAAGCAGGTCCGGCGACGGTCGCGGCGGGCCGTCGCCGAAGGCTCGGCTATCGTGAACGTCGTGACGGACATCGCGACCCAGGACGCCGCCCGGAACGAAGGCTCGGACGGGCGGCCGATCGACGCCTCGAACGGCCGGAACGACGCCGCCCAGGAGCAGCTCGAGCAGCTGAAGTTCCTGCACCGCGTTGCGCGCATGGCCACGACCGCGCGCACGTGGGAGGAGCTGCTCGAGACCGTCGTGGACGAGACGCGCGACGCGCTCCACGCCAGCGTCTCGTCGCTCTACCTCCTCGATCGCGATGCGAAGAACCTGACACTCGCCGCGACCAACGGCCTCGACCGCTACCAGATCGGCCGGGCCCAGGTTCCGTTCGGGGGCGGCGTGACCGGCCGGGTCGCGGCGAGCCGCGAGCCGCTCGTCATTCCCGACGTCAGCAACGACGAGCGCTTCCTGTGGGTCCGCGGCATCGACCAGAAGCGCTTCATCGCGTCGATGCTCTCCGTCCCGCTCGTCTGGAACGACCGGATCGTCGGCGTCCTCAACGTCCAGACCGAGCAGCACCGCGACTTCTCGCCCTCGGACGTGGCCCACCTCCGCGCCATCGCCGACCTCCTCGCGGGCATCGTCGAGAAGGGCCGGATGCAGCTCGAGGCGGAGGAGCGGGCGGCCGAGCTGAAGAAGATCGACGACGCCCGGGCCGAACTGATCGCCCTCGTGACGCACGAGCTCCGGACGCCGCTGGCGGTCGTCCGCGCGTACACCGACCTCCTGGCCGAGGACCCGCCGCTGCACGGCCGGCCCTCGCGGGACCCGGAGCGGCGGGCGCGGCGGGCGAGCTGGCACCGGTCGACGATGGAGCAGGTCGAGCGGCTCGACCGCCTGGTCGACTCGATTCTGGCGTCCGTGCGCGTCGGGCCGGAGCCGGACCCGGACCTCCAGCCGACCGATGTCGGTGCCGTCGTGCGCGAGGCGGGCGAGGAGCTGAAGCCGCTGCTCGCGCGCCATCGGCTCGAGCTGCGCGAGGGCATCCGGCTCTTCGCCCTGACCGACCCGGCGCGGCTGCGCAAGATCCTCGAGCACCTCGTCGAGAACGCGGTCAAGTATGCGCCGCCGGACACGACGATCACGATCGACTGGAGGATGGCCGAGGGTGGAATCCGCGTCGGCGTCGCGGACGAGGGGCCGGGCATCCCGGAGGAGTGGCGCGAGCGGATCTTCGAGCCGTACGCGCGGCGCGAGACGCGGACGGCGCGCGGGTCCGGCATCGGGCTGTACGCGGCGCGGAGGCTCGCCGAGTTGATCGGGGCGCGGCTGTGGTGCGAGCCGGCCGACGGCCAGGGCGCGAGATTCGTGATCGCCCTGCCGGCCGCGGCCGCGGTCTAGGGCCGGCGGCCTCCTCGTCGCAGCGGCCGCGTCGCGCACCCACCAGAATCAGCGAATGGCACGCGCGCTCCGCATCCTCGTCGTCGACGACGACCCCGCGATGGTCGGCGCCATCACGGCGCTCGTCGGGACCGAGGGGCACCAGGTCATCACCGCCTACGACGGCCTGACGGCCGTGCGCCGCTACCGCGAGGAGCGGCCGGACATCGTGCTCCTCGACCTGGCGATGCCCGGCCCGGACGGGTTCACGGTCGCCGGCCGCATCCGCGCCGAGGGCGACGCCCCGATCGTCGTGGTCTCCGGCGAGAGCTCGGAGGCCGCCAAGGTTCGGGCGCTCGGGATCGGCGCGGACGATTACCTCGTCAAGCCGTTCGGGCGCGCGGAGCTGCTGGCGCGGATCGCCGCGGTCATGCGCCGCGCGGAGCGGTCGCAGGGTCCGTCCGTCGCGGCGGAGGGCGGCGACGGCGCCGGGGCCACCATCAGCGCCGGCGGCCTGACCCTTGACCTGGGCCGGCACGAGGCGCTCGTCGGCGAGGCCCGCCTCGACCTGACGCCCATCGAGTTCCGTCTCGCCGAGGCGCTCGTCCGCGCCAACGGCGACCTCGTCCCGCACCTTCGCCTCGTCCGCGCCGGCTGGCCCGCCGAGGCCGACCCGGACCTCCTGTGGCTCAAGCCCCACGTCGCCCGCCTCCGGCGCAAGGTCCAGGCCGCGGGCGGCCCCGAGATCGTGGCCCTCCGCGGCGTCGGCTATCGCCTCGAGACCGCCTGAGCTCGTGGCACGCTCCCCGGACCCCGCGTCGCTGATCCGCGCGCAGGTCGTGCTGGACGAGCACGACATGTCCGCCGACGGGCGGTTCGCGGTCGTGGTGCGGCGGCACGTCGTCGCGGATCGGTACCGGTCGCACCTGTGGCTGGTCCCGCTGGCGGCCCGCGGCAGGGCGATCCAGCTGACGCACGGCCCGGTCCGCGACACGGGCCCGAGGCTCGCGCCCGACGGGTCCGCGGTCGCGTTCAAGCGCACGGCCGCGCCCGCGCCCGGGCGGCGCCGCCGCGGGACGCGCGAGGACTCAAAGGACGACGTGGCGCGCCTCCGGATCCTCCCACTCACCGCGGACGGCCGGCCCGCCGGGGCCCCCTGGACCGTCCGCGCGCCGAAGCACCGCTCGATCGGCGAGGTCACGTGGTCGCCGGACGCCTCGCGCCTGGCGCTGACGATCGAGGTCGACCCGCCGCGGATCCTCGTCGGGCCCGAGCCGAAGGGCGACGACGCCCCCACGGCCCGACGCATCACCCGGATCGACTGGCAGTGGGACGAGGAGGGCCACCTCGACCGCTGGTCCCACCTCCACGTCGTCGAGGCCCGGAGGGGCGCCACGCCGCGGCAGGTCACCTCGGGCGACTGGGGGGTCAGCCACATCGCCTGGTCGCCGGACGGCCGGACCGTCGCCTTCACCAGCGACCAGCGGCCCGACGCGGACCTCCAGCCCAAGGGGTCGATCTGGACGGTCGACGTCGATGCCGACGGCGCCGCGCCCCGCGAGGTCCTCGCGACCGGCGGCCACGCGGAGAAGCCCGCCTGGTCGCCCGACGGCCGCTACCTCGCCGCGATCGCCTACCTCCCCGAGGACCCGCTCGACGACGCGATGCCGGAGCTGGTCGTCGCGCCCTCAGACGGCTCAGCGAAACCGTGGCCGCTCGCGCCCGACCTCGACCGCCCGCTCGGCACCTGGAACGACACGGACATGCACGGCTGGATGGCGAGCTCCCGGACGACGCCCGCCTGGGTCGACGACTCGACGATCGTCGCCGTCGTGACCGACCGCGGCCGCGCGACCCCGTGGCGCTACCCGGTCGACTCGTCGACGGGGCGGCCGACCAGCGGGCCACGATCCCTCGCCCCCGATGGGATCGACGTCTACAGCCTCGCCGCCACCACGAACCCGGAGGTCCCGCGCGACCGCCGCGTCACCGTCGTGGCGTGCGTCGGCAGCGGGCCGATGGAGCTGCACACGGTGCCGCTCGACGGGACGGTCGGGACGACTGCGACGGCCGGGTCGACCGGATCGACGCCCCGCCGCCGGACGACGATCGGCGCCCGCTGGGCGGATGCCTTCGAGTGGCCCGAGATGCGCGAGCTCGAGGCGCCCGGCCCCGGCGGCCCGATCCACACCTGGATCGCCTCACCGCCCGGCGCCGGCGACCGGCCGCTCCCCACCGTCGTCGACATCCACGGCGGCCCCCTCGGCGCGTGGGCCCCGGCGCCGCACGTCGAGGTCGTGCTGCTGTGCGCCCGTGGCTACCGCGTCGTCCTGCCGAACATCCGCGGCTCGACGAGCTTTGGCGCCGACTGGATCCGCCCGCTGCTCGGACGCTGGGGCGGCCCCGACGCCGAGGACGTCCACGCCGCGCTGAACCACGTCGTCGGGCTCGGCCTCGCGGATGCGGACCGGCTCGGGGCGCTGGGGCTGTCGTACGGCGGCTTCCTGGTCAACTGGCTCGTCGGGGCGACGGACCGCTTCAAGGCCGCGGTGAGCGTGAACGGCGTCTCGAACCAGGTCTCGGCGTGGGCCGAGGGCGACTCGGGCGTCGAGTTCAACCGGGCGGCCCTGCTCGGTGCGCCGCTGGACCCCGAGGGGGTCGAGAAGCTCTGGCGCCAGAGCCCGCTCGCGAACGTGGCGAGCGTCCGCACGCCGCTGCTGCTCCTCCAGGGCGAGGCCGACCGGCGCTGCCCCTGGACCGACAACGTCCAGCTCTTCGTCGCGCTCCGGGCCCTCCGTCGGACGGTCGAGTTCGTGCTCTACCCGGAGGAGTCGCACGTCTACTTCGCGTCGGGCCGGCCGGACCGCCGAATCGACCACATGACCCGCCTGCTCGACTGGTTCGATCGCTACCTCAAGGCGTAGGCCGGTCCACACGATCGCCGACGGCGAACGCCCCGTCTACAGGAGGTCGCGGGCGATGCGATCGCGCGACTCGCGCTCCCAGAACGGCTCACCGTCGAGGGCCACGCGGACGCGGACGGACATGTCGATGGTCTTCTCGGCGGCGATCGTGGTGCCGTCGGCGACGACGTCGATGTCGTGGCCCTCGCTCCTGAGCCGGTACTCGCAACTGTTCTCGAAGCGGCCGGTGCCCGGGGCGCGCTTCGAGGCGGCCATGTCGATGGTCTCGCTCACGTAGAGCGTGCTGGCGCCGTCCGGGAGGGTCGTCGTCGCGGCCTCGTGGATGCTGACGCGGCCCTCGCCGTCGTGCTCGACGATCTCCCAGCGCGGCGGTTCGCTCGTCTCGCTGCCGATCTCGGGGAGCGTCGGCGGATCGCCGAAGGCGGGCGGCTCGGCAGCATCCGCGTCCGCGGGGTCGCCGACGGCACCGGGGGCGAGCGGGAGCTCCAGCCGCGAGGGCGTGTCGCCGCCGTGGTGGATCGTCAGCTCACCGGCGCCGGGCGAGGGCCAGTGGACCGGCCAGTGCGCGCTGGCGAGGCCCAGGTGGATCCGATGCCCGCGCGGGAAGCGGTAGCCAGCCGACCGGAGCTGCAGGCGGACCTCGTAAGCGTGGCCCGGCTCCAGCGGGGCCGGCTCGGCGTGCGAATCGCGATGGGTCAGGTTGAGGATGCCCTCGCTGACCTGCTCGATCGAGCCGTCCGGCAGGACGCACCCGAGGCGCGCGACCAGGGTCGCGACGGGTCGGGTCGCCTCGACGTGGAGGATCGCCACCGGGAACCCGAGGATGTCCAACGGCTCCGCGAGCGGCTCGGACGTCCAGGTGGGGCCGGCGTCCGCCTCGAGGCGGAGGTCCCGGGCCAGCCCGTTGGGCGGGTGTCCGGCGCCCCAGCACAGCGAGCCGCCGCGCATCCCGGCGGTCGGGCGGTGCTCGAACGCGTCGGCGGCGGGCTCCGCTCGCGGCTCCGTGGCGAGCGAGCCCGCGGCTCCGAGGAACAGTGTCCGCGTGGCAGGCGCGGCGGGCGGCCAGGCACGCGTCGCCC
>DATLYV010000143.1:0-12928 GCA_035574535.1 Binatia bacterium | reverse complement strand
ACGACGACGTTGGCCCATTCGCTTCCCCGCCGCTCGATGCCCTTGACCTCCATCCCGAGCAGGGTCAGGCGCTCGGCAAGCTGCTCGGGCGTGAGGTCGAGGTCGACGACCTCGCGCAGCCACGACAGCGGCACCCTCATGGGCGTCGCTCCGCTTGTCCGCGCGAACGGGGCTCGGCACGCCGGCCTGGGCATCGCTCCGCTTGCTCGCCCGGCCCTGAGCCCACATGCCCGCCGGCCGGTTGGAACGCCAAGCGTGCGGTGTGTCGAAGATCGGTCGCGAACACGGTCCGATGGGACGGTTCCGCCGCCGATCCGCTCGCCCAGCGTTCCATCCGGCGCCTGCGACGGCCGTCGTTCGTCATCCCGCTCGCCCAGCGTTCCATCCGGGACACGAGGTGGCATTCGTTCGTCATCCCGCTCGCCCAGCGTGCCATCCGGCGCCCGCGACGGCCGTCGTTCGTCATCCCGCTCGCCCAGCGTTCCACGCGGTGCCGGGCTGGTGTCGCCATCATCGGAACTGCCCCAGGAAGCGGAGGTCGTTCTCGAGGAACAACCGCAGGTCGTTGATCCGGTGGCGGAGCATCCAGATCCGCTCCGGCCCCATCCCGAACGCGAAGCCCTGGTAGCGCTCCGGGTCGAGGCCGCCGTTCCGCAGCACGGCCGGGTGGACCATTCCGGCCCCGAGGATCGTGAGCCAGCCCGAGCGCCCGCAGACCGGGCAGCCCGTGCCGCCGCAGACCAGGCACTCGACGTCGAACGCCACTGACGGCTCCGTGAACGGGTAATAGCCGGGACGGAAGCGCGTCTTCTTGTCGGCCCCGAACATCGCGTGGGCGAACGCGTCCAGCAGGCCGCGGAGGTCCCCGAGCGTCGTGCCCTCGTCGACCATGAGGCCCTCGACCTGGAAGAACTCCGAGGCGTGCGACGCGTCGATCGCCTCATAGCGGTAGCAGCGGCCCGGCAGGAGCGCGCGGATCGGCGGCGCGACGCTGCGCATCACGTGGATCTGGCCGGGTGACGTGTGGGTCCGCAGCAGGTGGCCCGGGATGTCCACGTACATCGTGTCCCAGAGATCGCGCGCCGGGTGGTCCGGCGGGATGTTGAGGGCCTGGAAGTTGTGGACGTCGTCCTCGACCTCGGGGCTCTCGTAGACCTCGAACCCGAACTGCCGGAAGATCCGGGCGATCTCGTCCATCGCCGTGATGCTCGGATGGTGGGAGCCGCGGGCGATCGGGCGGCCCGGCATCGTGACGTCGATCGTCTCGGCGGCGAGGCGGGCCTGGAGCTCGCGGGCGCCGAGCGCGTCGCGGCGCTCCGCGATCGCCGTCTCGATGGTCGAGCGGACGGTGTTCGCGACCGCGCCGACCTTCGGTCGGTCCTCGGCCGGCAGCCCGCCGATGCCGCGGAGGACGCCGGTCAGGCGGCCCTTCTTGCCCAGCACGTCGTGCTCGATCGCGTCGAGGGACGCGACGTCGGCCGCCGCCCGCACGCGCTCGGCGGTCTCCCGGGCGAGGGTCTCGAGGTCGCGGGTCAGCTGGGCGAGGTCCACGGGCTCTGCTGCGACTCCTCTGGCTCGGCTGCTGGTCTCGCTCTGTGGGCGGGCTGGTCGATGGTAGGGCTCGTCCGGGTCGTCACGGGCCCGGAAATGATCGAGCCCCCGATCCGGGGATCGAGGGCTCGTCGGGGCTTGCGGAGGGCTCGCTAGCCGCCCTTCGCCGCCTCGACGATCTTCGTAAACGTGCCGGCATCCCGAACCGCGAGGTCCGCGAGGATCTTGCGATCCAGCTGGATGTCGTTGGCCTTGAGGCCCTGAATGAACCGGCCGTACGTGAGGCCGTGCCCGCGGACCGCGGCGTTGATGCGGACGATCCAGAGGCCGCGGAGCTGGCGCTTGCGGGCCTTGCGGTCGCGCGTCGCGTAGGCCATCGCGTGCAGGAGCGCCTCGCGCGCGGGCTTGATCAGCTTCGAGCGCGTGCCCTTGCGGCCCTCCGCGTCCTTCAGGAGGCGCTTGTGCCTCGCGTGCGCGGTGACGCCGCGCTTGACCCGTGCCATGTCTCGCCTGCTCCTGTCCTAGAGGTACGGCAGCAGGCGCTTGACCTGCTTCGCATGCGTCGCGTCCATCGTCGACTTGCCGGCGTAGCGGCGGGTCCGGCGGGACGACTTGATCTCGAGGTGGTGGCCGCGCCAGGCGTTCACGCGGATGACCTTCCCGGAGCCGGTGGTCCCGATCCGCTTCTTGGCCGCCTGGTGGCTCTTCATCTTCGGCATGTCGTCTCGTCAGTCTCCCGTCGCCGACGTCGTTGCCGGCGTCGCCTGTGTGCCCTTCGAGGGCGCTGCGCCCGCCGGGGCGGGTCGCGTCGCCGGCGCGGCTTGATGTGCCGCCGGTGCGGCCTGCGCGGCGGGTGCCGCCGGTGGCGCCGGAGCCGCGGGTTGCTGGCCGTCCGGTCGAGCCGACCGCTGCGGCGCTTCCACCGCCTTCGGCTTGTGCGTCGAGGCCAGGACGATGAACATCGACTTGCCCTCGAGCACCGGCTGTCGCTCGACGACCCCGTGCTCCTTGACCTGCTCCGCGAACCGTTCGAGCAGGACCCGCCCCAGCTCGGGGTGGCTCAGCTCGCGACCGCGAAAGCGGACCGTCACCTTGATCCGATCGCCGTCCTCGAGGAACTCGATCGCGCGGTGGACCTTCGTCATGAAGTCGCCCGTGCCGATTTTCGGCGAGAGCCGCACTTCCTTGAAGGTCACCGACCGCTGCCGGCGCTTGTTCTCCTTCTCGCGCTTCGTCAGCTCGTACTTGTACTGCCCGAAGTCGAGGAATCGAACGACCGGCGGAGCCGCCATCGGGGCGACCTCGACGAGGTCGAGGCCTCGCTCCTGCGCCATCTCGAGGGCTCGTGGCGTGGGCATGACGCCCAGCTGGTTCCCCTCATCGTCGATCACTCGGACCTGTGGGATCCGGATCATCTCGTTGACGCGCAGGTCTCGGCTGATGGTTGCTCCCCTCTCGAACCGTCGAACTGGATGCCACCCGTCGGGCAACGGCGAAGCCGCGGCCTCCCGGGTCGCCGCGGGACTATAGCACAGGCCCCTGGGAGGCCCACCGCCAGGGAGGCAATGACAGCTGGGTGCCGGTTCCTTGGCGGCCTCCCCGGGGCGGGACGAAATCAGCCCCGCGGGGTGATCCAGCCCGTGATCTGGTCCGTGTCGCCATCGAGCGTGCCGGTGCCGACGACCGAAACCCCGTGCACGTCGACCGCCGCTTCGTCGCCGGCTACACGGTCCTCGCGGCAGCCTCCGTTGCGAGACGCTCCGCGAGAGCCTCCCAGCCCTCGGCGGGCAGCTGCTCCCCCGCCCGCGTGCGCGGGGCCGCCGTCCGGGCCTCGATCTCGCGGTCGCCGAGCACGAGCATGTAGGGCACCTTCTGCTCCTGGGCGAGCCGGATCTTGTTCTGCATCCGGCCGGCGGACGTGTCGACCTCGACGCGCAGGCCGCGCGACCGCAACACGGCCGCGAGCTCCTCCGCCGGCTCGGCGTGCCGGTCCGCGATCGGGATGATCACTGCCTGGACCGGCGCGATCCACAGCGGGAACGCACCCCCGAAGTGCTCGATCAGGATGCCGATGAACCGCTCGAGCGAGCCGTAGATGGCCCGGTGGATCGCGATCGGGCGGACCTGCTCGCCGTTCTCGTCGTCGTAGGTCAGGTCGAACCGCTCGGGCAGCATCGTCAGGTCGATCTGGATCGTCGCCATCTGCCACTCGCGCCCAAGGGCGTCGTCGATGTAGATGTCGATCTTGGGCGCGTAGAACGTGCCGTCCTTGGGCTTCAGCACGTACGCGATGTCGGCCGCGGCGAAGGCCTCCATCGTCAGCCGCTCCGCCTTTTCCCACAGGGCCGGGTCGCCGATCGCCTTGTCCGGCTTCGTCGCGAACGTGAACCGCGGCTGCAGCCCGAACCATGAGTAGGCCTCGCGGACCTCGCCGAGCAGCGCCTGGATCTCGTCCATGAGCTGGTCCGGGCGGACATAGATGTGGGCGTCGTCCTGGATGAACTGGCGGACCCGCGTGAGCCCGGAGAGCGACCCCGAGCGCTCGTTCCGATGCAGCCGGCCGAACTCGCTGAAGCGCAGCGGGAAGTCGCGGTACGATCGCCGCCTGGAGCGGTAGATGAAGGTCGACTCGGGGCAGTTCATCGGTTTCAGCGAGAACGTCTGGTTCTCGCTTTCAACGAGGAACATGTTCTCCTTGTAGAGGTCCCAGTGGCCCGACTGGCGCCACAGCCGCTCGCTGACCACGATCGGCGTCGAGACCTCCTGGTAGCCGCGGCGGGCCTGGAGCTCGCGCATCGAGCCCTCCAGGAGCCGCCAGACGAGCTGGCCCTTCGGGTGCCAGAAGGCGGAGCCCGGCGAGATGTCGTGGAACGAGAACAAGTCGAGCTGGACGCCGAGCCGGCGGTGGTCGCGCTGGCGCGCCTCGGCCCGCCGCCACAGGAACTGGTCGAGCTCCGCCTGCGTGCGCCAGACCGTCCCGTAGATGCGCTGCAGCTGGGCCCGCTTCTCGTCGCCACGCCAGTACGCGGCCGCGACGGACAGGAGCTTGAACGGCCCGATCCTACCGGTGGAGGCGACGTGCGGCCCGCGGCACAGGTCGCTGAACGGCCCGTGCTCGTAGAAGCTGACCGGCGGTAGCGGCTCGCCGGCGGCCTTGGACTTCGCGGCGAGGTCGTCGAGGATTTCGACCTTGAAGACCTGGCCCTGGCCCTCGACCGCCGCGCGCGCGTCGTCGAAGTCGACCTCCTTGCGCTCGAACGGATGGTCCGCGGCGATGCTCGCCCGCATCCGCTCCTCGATCGCCTCGAGGTCCGCCGGCGTCAGGCGCTGGGGGATGTCGAAGTCGTAGTAGAAGCCGTCGGCGACCGCCGGCCCGATGCCGAGCTTCGTGCCCGGGAAGAGGTCGAGTACCGCCTCGGCCATCACGTGGGCCGTGGAGTGGCGCATGGCGTCGAGTTCGTCGTGGGCGCCCGCGTCGAGCAGCTCCTCGACCGACCCGCGCTCGTGCTCGACGACCAGCTCGTGCTCGTCGCCGCCCGCCTGGTCGCCGCCGACCAACGTGTCGTTCGATCCGGGCGCAACGCTCGACGCCGCGCTCGCTGTCTCGTCCGTCATCTGTCTTCGTCTCCGAGAATCGAAACGACCCCTCGTCCGTCTGACAGGACGAGAGGTCGATGCCTCGATCTCCCGCGGTTCCACCCGCCTTCACGCCCGACCCTGGGGGTCCCGCGGGGCGGTCGTGCGCTCGTGCCGCGCTAACGGGCGGACCCGGGCCGGTTCACCGGCCGCTCACGGGTGGTGCGGTCCCGACGATCGATCACCGGGCTTCCACCGGCCCCGGCTCGCTGCTCGATCTCCCGTCGATCGCGTGTCCCGATCGATGCGTTGCCCGCGACTATACCCGAACCACGCCCGATTCCCCCGCCGGCGGTATCGTCCGCGCATGGAGCCGACCCGCGCGGCTGGACCACGCCGCACCGCCGATCGCCAAGCATCGCCCGGCATGGGCGCCTCGCTCCGGGTGCTTTCCGTCGGCGGCATCGACGTCTTCGTCCACGTCAGCTGGCTCGTCATCTTCCTGCTCATCACGTGGTCGCTGGGGACGTCGTACTTCCCGGCCGCCGTGCCGGACGCGACCGACGCCCAGCACTTCATCCTCGGCGCGGTAGCGGCGGTGCTGCTGCTCGTGAGCGTGCTGCTCCACGAACTCGCCCACTCGTTCGTCGCCAAGGCCCGGGGGCTCGGCGTCCACTCCATCACGCTGTTCATCTTCGGCGGCGTCTCCAACCTCGCGGGCGAGGCCAAGCGCCCCGGGACGGAGTTCCAGATCGCGATCGTCGGGCCGCTCACGAGCTTCGCGATCGCGGTCGTGGCGTTTCTCGTGGCGGAGTCGGTCGACGTCGCCCCGGTCGCCGCCGTCGCCGGCTACCTCGCGGCCATCAACGTCCTGCTCGGCGTCTTCAACCTCGTGCCGGGATTCCCGCTGGACGGCGGCCGCGTCCTGCGGTCGATCGTCTGGTCGGCCACGGGGAGCCTCCAGCGCGCGACCGACATCGCCGCCGGCGCCGGGACGCTGGTGGCCTGGGGGCTCATGCTCCTGGGCTTCTGGCGGCTCCTCAACGGCGACGTCTTCGGCGGCCTGTGGATGGCCGCGATCGGCTGGTTCCTCCAGAACGCCGCGGAGACGAGCCAGCGCCAGACGCGGGTCGAGTCGCAGCTTCGGAACCTGCGCGTCCGGGACGTGGCCAATCGCTCGGCCACGCCGGCAGACGCGGCGACGAGCGTCGCCGAGCTCATCGAGCGGTACATCCTCCCGGGCGGCCAGCGGGCCGTGCCGATCGTCTCGGGTGACCGCCTCCTCGGCATCGTGACGCTCTCGGACGTGGCCCGCGTGCCGGTCGAGGACCGCGGGCGGACGACGGCGGCCGAGATCATGTCCGGGCCGGACTCCCTGGTCACCGTGACGCCCGAGACGCCGCTGCGCGACGCGGTCGAGCGGCTCGCCCAGGGCGACTTCGAGCAGCTGCCCGTGGTCGACGGCGGTCGATTGCTCGGGCTGCTGACCCGCGCGGACGTGGTCGGGCTGCTGCAGATCCGGGCGGCCCTCGGGATCGGCGAGGAGGAGGGTCGGCGCACCCGGGCTCGCGCCTGACCCGCCGAAGCAGCAGCCGACGGTCTCCGCGTCGCGTCCAGGCGCCGGCGCCGCACCCGCCGACGTGACAATTCGGGAAGCGGTGTCTCCGGGCAACGAAGACCCACTGCAGCGGTCCGGTGCAACACCTTCCCGAACGAGATCGGCTAGCCTCGACCGCCTCGCCGCTCCCGGCGAAGACGGAGGCGCGGCACCAGGCTTTCCTTCAGCCCGAGGAGAATGCAGCATGCGGAAGCTCGCGCGAACAGCGCTGGCCGGCGCCGTCGTCGGCGTTGTGGTCGCCAGCCTGGCAGCGCCCGTGATGGGAGCGGCCCCGATGCGGGGTGGCGCGGCCCATCGAGCCGACCGGCCCGACAACCGGCCCGGCCCGCTCACGGAGCGACAGGAGGCTCGCCGCAAGGCGGCGATGGAGCTGATCCTGTCCGGCAAGGCGTCCCCGAACGAGGACGGCGTCGTCGCCCTGGCGGAGGACAAGTACTTCCAGGCCGAGCTCACCGGCACGGCCCAGGTGTTCACGATCCTGGCCGAGTTCGGCGACCAGGGCAGCGGCAGGCTCGGCCGGGTGCCGGGCCCGCTCCACAACGAGATCCCGAAGCCGAACCGCGCGATCGTGCACGGCGAGGCCAACCCTTCCTACGACCCCAACGCCCCCGTTGACAACAACCGGCACTGGGTGCCCGACTTCAACCGCGACTACTACCTCGACCTGTTCTTCGGCGACGGGCCGTCGTTCAAGGACTTCTACGAGGAGCAGTCGTCGGGCGCCTACACGCTCGCCGGTGACGTCAGCCCGTGGGTCCAGGTCCCCGGCAACGCCTCGACGTACGGCGACAACTCGGTCGAGGATTTTGGCGGCGCCTGGCAGTTCATCGAGGACGCGGGCAACGCCTGGTACCAGGCGATGGTCGACCAGGGGTGGACGGACGCGCAGATGAAGGACTACCTGGCCCAGTTCGACGTCTGGGATCGCTACGACTACGACACCGACGGCAACTTCGACGAGCCCGACGGCTACATCGATCACTTCCAGGCGGTCCACGCCGGTGAGGGCGAGGACGCCGGCGGCGGGGCCCAGGGCGCCGACGCGATCTGGTCGCACCGCTGGTACGTCAATCCGACTGACTTCGGCCTGACCGGCCCGACCGTCAACGGCGAGCCCGTCCTCTTCGGCGGCGCCCAGATCGGCGACACCGGCTTCTGGCTCGGCGACTACACCGTCGAGGCGGAGAATGGCGGCCTCGGCGTCTTCGCGCACGAGTTCGCGCACGACCTCGGCCTGCCCGACTTCTACGACACCAACGCCGGCGAGAACGGCGTGGCCTTCTGGTCGCTGATGTCGGTCGGCTCGTGGATCGGCGACGGGACTGAGGACATCGGCACCAGGCCGTCCCTCATGGGCCCGTGGGAGAAGCTCCAGCTCGGCTGGCTGGACTACACGGTCGCGGCCCCCGGCGCGAGCACCGCGACCCTCGCTCCGTCGGAGGCGAGCATCATCGACGTCGACGATCGGCCGGTCGTCACCGATTACACCGTCCCCGCCGGCGGGCACGCCTGGTGGACGGGCAATGCCGACGACCTCAACTCGACCCTGACGCGGAGCGTCGACCTGACTGGCCTCCGCAGCGCCACGCTCACCGCGAAGGTCTGGTTCCAGATCGAGGCGGGCTACGACTTCCTGTACGTCGAGTACTCGACCGATGGTGGCGAGACCTGGACCCAGGTCGGCGCACCGCTCGACGGCTCGTCGAAGGGCAGGTGGAAGGGCCTGCGGTACACGATCCCCGGCGGCGCCGAAACGCTCGTCCGCTTCCGTTACGACACCGACGGCGGCGTCAGCGAGGGCGGCGCGTTCCTCGACGACTTCGTCATCAGGTCGGGCGGGGCGACGCTCTTCACCGACGACGTCGAGGGCGGCGAGAACGGCTGGACCGGCGAGGGCGGCTTCAAGATCAGCACCGGCAGCGAGCAGGTGGTGGGCGACCGCTACTACATCGCCGAGAACCGCACGTACGTCGGCTACGACGCCGGCCTCGAGGTCGGCCCGTACCAGTTCAGCTTCGCGCTGACCGATCCGGACAAGGTCGAGCACTTCGCCTTCGAGGACGGCCTCCTGGTCTGGGTCGTCGATGAGAGCTACTCCGACAACAACAACAGCCAGCACACCGGCCGCGGCCTGGCTCTGCCGGTGGACGCCCGACCCGCGCCGTTCCTCTGGGCGGACGGGACGAAGCCGAGCAACCGCCGCCAGCCGTTCGATGCGACCTTCGGGCTGCAGTACGTGCCGGACGGCCCGACCTCGGACATGGAGGGCGGCACGCTCCCGTGCGCCGGCCTGCACAAGCAGGCTGTCGGCGGGACGAAGAAGGCCCCGACAATCGAGTACCTGTGTGCGTGGCCGACGCCCGCGCAGCGGCAGGCGATGTCGACCTTCGTCGACAGCGGCGAGGACGCCTACTGGGACTCGTCGAATCCGCAGAACTCGGTCAAGCTGGCCGGCACCGGCCTCTCGATCGAGGTCACGGACCAGACGACGAACGGCCCGATCTCGATCTCGCTGTCGGGGGTTCCGACCCTGCCGTAGCAGGTTGGAGCGTCCGAGGGAAGGCGCGGGTCACCGACCCGGGCCTTCCCTTTCTGGGCGACCGGGCTCGGCTTCGTCAGCACCACCAGGGCGAGCCGGAACTAGGTGTGCGTAACCAGCGACACGCGCCTGACGACCACGGCCGGGTATGCGCGGCCTGGCGACGAGCTGCGCCGTGACGCAGTCGAGCGATTGGGACGGGCCATCAATGGCTCAGTGTCGCGACCGCCGGTCGGAGGAGCCGGCGCGGCGAGAGGCGCGGGAGCGGCTGGGAAGTGCGGTGGCGTCGTTGAACGCGCTCGAGCCGTCACCGTTGCGCGCCGCCATATTGGCGTGATGGCTGGAGCCAGGCTGGACGTCGGCATTCGCCCACCCGAGAGCCAGGAATGTCGGAGTGCCTCGATCAGAACGTGAAAACGGGTGGTGGGCGACACTGGACTCGAACCAGTGACCTCTTGCATGTCAAGCAAGTGCTCTAACCAGCTGAGCTAGCCGCCCGAGCAGACGCGGCGCGAGTTCCGTCACGCCGCCGCGGAATGATAGCGTGTCGGCCGAGGAGGCCGGGGTCGGGCCTGGGCGACCGAACCGATCGTCCGATCCGCCGCTGCTCGAGGCAAGACGACGTGTTGCCTCGCCAAGCGGGCTGCCAGCCCACCTTCAGTGGCAGCGGTGTCGTGTCCCGGCCTGCCAGCCCGGTTCGCGCCGCGCCCAGGCGCAGCCGCCCGCGGATGCGGCCGGTGGTTGACGAGCTGGTGGGGCGTCCGGAGCGTCTGGCGCTACGGGGTCATTCGATCACGTTGAGCGGCGCCCACATGCCCCGGCCGTAGTGCTTCGGGATGTGGCACGCGGCCTGGTACGTCCCGGCCGCGAGCGTGATCACGAGCTCCTTCGTCTGTCCCGGCTCAACGACGATGCCCTCGGGCGAGTCCTCGCCGACCCCGCCGGCCGCCTCCATCTCGGCGTCGCGCGCCCGCTGTGCCTCCAGGTCCCCGACGTAGAACTGGTGCGTCAGCGTGCCGTCGTTGGTCACGACGAAGGTCACGGGCACGCCCGCGGCGGCGTTGAGGGGCGAAGGCCGGATCGTGAACCGGTCGCTCAGCGAGACCTCAATCCTGGTCGCCCCGACGACCGGCGTCGGGCCTCCACCGTTCCCACCGTTCCCGCCATTGCCCCCGTTGCCACCATCCCCTCCGGACCCGCCGCATCCCGCGACGAGGACCGCCAGGCCGAGTCCCGCGACCAGGCGCTTGCGCATTCGAATATCTCTCCACCTGTTGTGCCCATTTCCGCCAGCGGCGACGCGCGGAGCGTAGCGGCTGTCCGATCGTCGCGTTGGTCGCCTGTGACGTCGACGGGCGGCGCGGCGCACGCCCGCACGAACGGTGCCCGCCTCGACGTCAGTCGATCGATCGACGGTCAGGGTCGATCGACGGTCAGGGTCGATTCGACGGCTGCGCGATCGATCCCTAGCCCGTGCCCTGGAGCGCGGCCGACAGGCCGCTGATGGTCAGGGCGATCAGCGGCCGAATCACCGGCAGCGTCGGGTCGGCCGGGTCCGCGGCCTCGCGGGCGCGGAGCGTGCGCAGCAGCTCCAGCTGCACGACGGAGAGCGTGTCGACATATGGCGCGCGGAGCGCCGCGGAGCGCCGAACGGCCTCGGCCTCGGCGCGGTCGGCGGCGCCGCCCGCGATCGCCGGTGCCGGCAGGCGTTCGAGCGCCGCGACGGTGCGCTGGTACTCCGTCTCGATCGTGGCCCAGCGCTCGGCGTCGCCGGGCTCACGCGCGAGCGACGCGTAGCCGCGCGCGAGGACCATGTCCGCGCGGGCCATCGCGAGCCGGGCATGCTCGACGATCGAGCGCAGAAACGGCCAGGACTCGTAGAGCGCCGCCAGCCGTTTCTCCGCCGGGGCGTTGCCCTCGCGGGCGGCGTACGCCTCGATCGCGGACCCGAGCCCGAACCACGCCGGCAGTTCGACGCGCGACTGGGACCAGGCGAAGACCCACGGGATCGCCCGCAGGTCGTCGATCGAGCGGCGGTCGCGGACCGCCCGTCGCGCCGGCCGCGAGCCGAGCTGGAGGGCCGCGATCTCGTCGATCGGGGTCATCCGCGCGAAGAAGCCCGCGAAGCCCGGGTCCTCGTACACCAGGCGGCGATACGCGCGGCGCGACTCCGCAGCGAGGACCTCCATGACCGCCGGCCCGTCCGGCGGGTCGGCCGCCCGCGCCCGCGGTCCAATGAGCGATTCGATGGCCGCGGCCGCGAGCGTCTCGAGGTGCTGGAGCGCCAGCTCCGGATCGCCGTAGCGGGTCCAGATGACTTCGCCCTGCTCGGTGAGCTTGAGCCGCCCGTCCACGGAGCCGGGCGGCTGGGCCTCGACGGCCAGCTCGAGCTGTCCCCCGCCCCGCCCGATCGCACCGCCGCGGCCGTGGAACAGGGTCAGCTGGATACCGTGCCGGGCCGCCACCGCGGCGAGGTCCGCCTGGGCCCGGTGGAGCAGCCAGTTCGCCGCGACGTACCCCGACTCCTTCGCCGAGTCCGAGTAGCCGAGCATCACCTCCTGTCGGTCGCCACGCGCCCGGAGGTGCCGTCGGTAGCGCGTGTCGGCGAGAAGGTCTTCCACGATCGCGCCGGCCCGGGTCAGCGCCTCCGACGACTCGAACAGCGGCACGACGTCCAGGGCCACGTCGGCGACACCGGCCTCGTCCGCCAGGTCGAGGACGGCGGTCGCGTCGCTCGCGGCGGCCGTGAACGAGACGATGTAGCGCGACGCGGCCTCCGGCCCAAACTGCCGCTGGATTCGGCCCATCGACCGGAAGGTTTCGAGGACCTCCTCGCGCGGGGGCGGCGTTGCGGCATCCGCGCCGGCTGCCGCCGCGTCGGCCGCTGCCGCGAGCGCCCGGCGGTGGACCTCCGCGTGCTGCCTGACCTCCAGCTCGCCAAGGTGGAAGCCGAACGTCTCGACCTGCCAGACGAAGTCCTGGACGTCGCCCCAGGCGGACCGGGCCAGCCCGACGTCGACGAGCCCCGCCTGGACCTCGGCCAGCTCCTCGAGCAGCTCTGCCGGGCTCGCGTAGCCGGGCGTGGTCGCGCCGCGGCGCTCGCCGAGCAGCCGCACCCGGGTGTGCCGGAGCTTCTCGGCGACGAACGCGAGGCGCTGGCGGAACGGCTCGTCGGGGAACCGCTTGGCCAGCGCGCGGGCGAGGTCCGGCATCGCCAGCTCGTCCGCCGCCAATCGATGCACCAGGGCGGGCGGCACGTCGTCTCCACGGACCTTGGCGGCCAGCGTCTGCGAGAGCCGGTGTGCGACCGCCTCGTGGCCTCGGAGCACGTGGTCCGCCTGGATCCGGATCGTCTCCTCCGTCACCTCGGCGGTCACGGCCGGATGCCCGTCGCGGTCCGCCCCGATCCACGACCCGAACCGCAGGAACGCCGATACGCCTGGCCGCTCGAGCTCGCGGGCGCGGGCGCTGCGCGACCCGGGCAGGAGCGTGTCCGCAAGGCTGTAGAGGCGCGGCACGAGGCGGTACAGCGTCTCGTCGAAGACGACCATCGCGGTCCGGACCTCGTCGATCGGCGTCGGCCTGCCGCGACGGAGCTCCGCGGTGCGCCACAGGACCGCGATCTCCTCGCGCAGCTGCCGCCG
>DATLYV010000142.1:0-13400 GCA_035574535.1 Binatia bacterium | reverse complement strand
ATCATCGTCGCCCAGGTCCGGCGGCGGGCCGGGCCGGACGATCCCGCCACGCAAGCGGGTGCCGCCGCTCCCTCTGGCGCCTCTAAGCCCGGCGCTCCTCCCCCCGCAGCGGCGACGTGATCCGCAGGAAGTAGCCGTCCGGGTCGGCGACGCGGAAGTCGCGCGCCTTCCACGGCCGGTCCTGGATGCCCTTGACGATGTTCAGCCCGGCCGTCTTCGCCCGGATGTACTCGGCGTCCACGTCGGCCACCTGGATCGCGACCTCCACGCCCGTCCCTCGGGGTGTGCGCTTGATGTTGGGCGTGAAGTAGTGCGGGCCCTCGACGGCGTGGGCGTCGCCCTGGAGGGCGAGCTTGATCGAGCCCCGGCGCAGCACGATCCAGTCCCCGTGGCGCTGCTCCACCTCGAACCCGAGCGCGCGGTAGAACGCGAGCGAGCGGTCGATGTCGCTGACGAAGAGCTCGACGACGATCGGCCGTCCCTCGACGCCCGCGCGCTCGTCGCTTTCGACTCCCTCACGCTCGTCGGACATGGCGGAACGATGGCGGTGCGGGTACGGTCTCAGCCGCCCGCGTCGGCGACGCGGAAGAAGACCTGTTTCGACTGGCTGTACTTCTCGATTCCCACGCCGCCGTAGCCGGACTGGCGGTAGCCGTGCCCCGGCGCCTCGAGGACGCCCGGCGAAAACCAGGTGTTGACGTAGACCTGGCCAGCCTTCAGGCCGCGCGACACGCGCCAGGCGCGGTCGAGGTCGCGGGTGAACACGCCGGCCGACAGCCCGTAGCTCGTGTCGTTGGCGATCGCCAGCGCCTCGGCCTCGGTGTCGAACGGGATGATCGCGACCACCGGGCCGAAGATCTCCTCCCGCGCGGTTCGGCACGTGGGCGTGGCGTCGGCGAGGACGGTCGGCGGGATGTACGCGCCCTTCGACCGGACCTCGTCCGTGTACGGCTCGCCGCCGGTGAGCAGCGTCGCCTCGCGCTTGCCGATCTCGATGTACTCCCAGACCTTCGCCGCGTGGCTGCTGGCGATCACCGGCCCGAGCTCCGTCTCGGGATCGAGCGGCTCGCCGACCTTCATCGATTCGGCCTTCGCCACGAGCGCCTCGCTGAAGCGGTCCTTGATCGACCGCTCGACGAGGATACGCGAGCCGCAGACGCAGATCTGGCCGGTGTTGGCGAACGCCCCGAGGGCGCTCCAGAACACCGCCGTATCAAGGTCCGCGTCCGCGAAGACGAGGTTCGGGTTCTTGCCGCCGAGCTCGAGCGAGATGCGCTTCACCTGGGACGCCGCCCGGGCGAGGATCCGCGACCCCGTCTCGATGCCGCCGGTGAGCGAGACCATGTCGATCCGGGGATCGTCGACGAGCGACTCGCCGACGGTGCCGCCCGGTCCGGCAACGACGTTGACCGCGCCCGGCGGGAGGTCCGCCTCGACGAGCAGCTGCGCGACCCGCATGAACACCAGCGAGGCCATCTGGGCCGGCTTGACGATCGCCGCGTTGCCCGCGGCAAGGATTGCGGCGAGGCGCTGGACGCCTGTCCACAGGGGACCGTTCCAGGGCAGGATCTCGGCCACGACGCCGATCGGCTCGAGGAACTCGTGGTGGATGACCTCGGCGTCGGGCATCTGGGCAGTCTTGCCGGGCGAGATGCGGGCCCGTCCGCCGAAGTAGCCGAGCGAGTCGAGCGCGATCGCGAGGTCCGAGTAGTGGACCGCGCTGATCGGCTTGCCCGCGTCGATCGACTCGAGAAAGGCGAGCTCGTCCCTGTGCTGCTCGATCAGGTCGGCGATCCGCAACAGGGCGGCCTGTCGGTCGCGCGCCGTCGTGCGGCCCCACGGGCCCTCGTCGAACGCCTTGCGGGCGGCCTCGGCCGCCGCGGCGACGTCCGCCGCGCCGGCCTGCGCGATCCTCGCCACCGGCTGGTTGTCGCGCGGGCTGATCGCCGGGAACACGGCCCCGTCGGCCGCGGGCACGAGCTTCCCGCCGATGAGCAGCGGGTAGGGCTCGGGGCTGATGAGCGACCAGCGCGGATCGGTCTTGATGTCGGTCAGCAGTGCCATGGTCGAAGTCCCCTTCCGGGCTCGGCCCGGATGCGTCAGCTCGCGACGAGCTGCCCGGCCGCCTCGAGCGCCTCGTCGACCGAGGCGCCGCCGTGGATGATCGCGGCGAGGCCGCGCGTGATCGCCGCGGGATCCGGGTCGCGCCAGATGTTGTTGCCGATCGCCACGCCGGCGGCACCGGCGAGGACGACGGCGTCGTAGACGTCCTGGTAGAGGTCGCGGACGGAGCCCTTCTTGGCGCCGCCGAGGATCACCACCGGGACCATCGCGTACTCGACGACGCGGCGCATCGACTCGGGGTCGCCCGTGTAGAACGTCTTCACGATGTCGGCGCCCGTCTCCGCGGCGATTCGCGCGCCCGCGGCGATCTTCTCGGGCGTGTGCATGTCGGTCGCCGCAAAGCCGCCGGGGATCGGCTCGATGATGTACGGCACGCCATACCGGGCGGCCTCGGCCGCGAGCCGGGTGGCGTTGCGCAGCGTGTCGTCGCCGGTGAACGGGTAGGCCATCGTCTTGACCGCGTCGGCGCCGACGGCGAGCGCACGCTCGATCGCCACGTCGATGAATGGCGGGCTCGGGTCAATGCTCGCCACGGCCGCGGCCGGGCCGATCGCGTCCCCGAACCTGATGATCGAGCCGATCGGCGACAGAAACGCGTCGGCGCCGGCGGGCACGACCGCGCGGCACGTGTCGCCGTACCGGACCAGGCCCTCCACCGTCTGGTCCATGAATGCCGTGTGATCCATCGCCACGATCAGGATCCGTCCGTCCTCGTGGAGCAGGCGGTGCATGCGGCGCTTCATCGCTTCCCGTGCCTCCAGCGCATTTCGTCGTTGAAGAAGTCGGCGGTGTTCAGCTCACATCTCGACGACGACCCGGTACGTCCCGGGCTTGATCGCCTCGTCGAGGGCCGCCGAGAGCTCCGCAAGCGGGTACCGCGCGTCGATGAGCGGGCTGAGGTCGACCAGGCCGTAGCGGACGAGCCGCGCGGCCGTGTAGAAGTCCTGCTTCTCGCCCGACAGCACGCCGAAGACGCCCGTCTCGCGGTTGTGCGTGTCGTTCGGCTTGATCGCGAACTCGGGCTCGGGGTGGGCCGAGGCGAAGAGGACGAAGCGGCCCTTCTCGGAGAGCATGGCCAGGCCCTGCTCGTTGGCGCCCCTGTGGCCGATCGCGGCGATCACCGCCTCCGCGCCGCGGCCCTCGGTGAGCTCCCTGACCCGAGCGATCGGGTCCTCCGTCGTCGCGTCGATGAGCTCGTCGGCGCCCATCCGCCTGGCCATCGCCAGCCGGCCGGGGTCGATCTCGCTGACGATCACCCGCGCGCCGTGCTGCTTGGCGGCGATGACGTTCATGAGGCCCATGACGCCGGCCCCGAGGACGACGACGTCCTGGCTGACGTAGAGGTCCAGGATCCGGGCTGCGTGGATCGCGCACGACAGGGGCTCGGTCAGCGCCGCGACGTCGTAGGCCGCGTCGCCGACGCTGTAGACGCCGTCCGCGGGATGGACCTTGTACTCGGCAAAGCCGCCCGGGCCCCACGCTTCGCCGTACTGCACCGCGCCCGAGTAGTGCAGCCTGCAGGCCCGATCCTGGCCCGTGTAGCACCAGTGGCACTTGCCGCACGACGATGAGCCGACCGCGACGCGCTCGCCGATCTTGAGCTCGGTGTAGGTGTCGGGCCCGATCGCTGCGACCTCGCCGGCCATCTCGTGCCCGCCGACGAAGGGAAAGGTGTTGTGCTGCGCGCCCGAGTAGGTCCGCTGCTCCCACGTGCAGATCGCGGTGGCGTGCAGTCGGACGAGGATCTCCCCGGTCTTCGGCTGGGGGACCTCGACCTCGCGCACAGCGATGTCCTTGACCCCGGCCATGACGCCCACGCGCATCGGCCGGATCGCGGCCCGCGGAGCCTCCAGCACCTCTGTGGTCATCGCAGCCGCCCTCCGTCCCGCTGGTCCTGCAAGAACTTGCAGCAAAGAATATCGACGTTCGTGCGCGCGAATGATACCAGCCGCCGACGCCACCTCGGCGTGACGATGTGCCCGGACGCCATGCGTCAAACCGCCCGATCCTGCGGCGATGGCACTGGGCAGGTTCCGCGGCGGCCGGGGCGAGCGTCCTCCGCCTCGGCGGGAGGCCTGGACGCGCGCGTCACCGAGACGAAGCAACGGTTATCGGTCGTAGCGACGGTGGTCCAGCACCCGGGCGAAAGCTCACGAATGGACTCGGGAATCACGGACCGCGAGATCCCCATCGCCAGATCCGGAGGCTGCGGGACGTTCGCGGGCCGAGACGGCACAGCAACGACGAGTGGTGCCGCCTGCTGCCAGACCGCCCTCGCGTGATCCCGTCCGAGCGGGCCCTCCGGGGCTGCCGGCGTAGACTCCGTTCGGAGGCGCCGATCCGGGCAAGGGGTAGGAGGATGCCG
This sequence comes from Binatia bacterium, assembly GCA_035574535.1. Lineage (GTDB taxonomy): Bacteria > Chloroflexota > Limnocylindria > Limnocylindrales > CSP1-4 > UBA5189. The sequence continues at coordinate 8,911 of DATLYV010000142.1, read as the reverse complement.
TCGTGCTCCCGCGACTGTTGCTTCGAATGATCGATGCGCAGGCGGTCTGGACGAGGCCGCTCGGGGACGCCGTGCACGGGTTCCTGCATGGCCTGTTCCAGCGGATCCCGGCCATCCGCGACCTGCTCAACGGGCGGTGGCTCGGCCATCCGCTCCACGCGGTCCTGACCGACGCGCCGATCGGGATCCTGTTCCTGGTCATCGTCTTCGACGTCCTGCGGATGCCGGCCGCCTCGGGCTGGGCGCTCGTGCTCGGCATCCTGTCGATGCTCGCCGCGGCCCTCGCCGGCTTCGCCGACTACGCCGACACCGACGGGCGCGCCCGGGAGCGCGCGACGCTCCACTCGACCTTCATGATCGTGGCGCTCCTGGACTACGTGCTGTCGCTCTTTCTCCGCGTCGGCCCGGGCGGGTCCGGATTCCTCGACAACGCGGCCGGCTTCATCACTTCGCTGATCGGGTTCGGGATCCTCATCGCGGGCGCCTACGTCGGCGGCGACGTCGTGTACGTGCTCGGCAACATGGTCAGCCGCCACGCGTTCCGGGGAGCGGGCACGAAGTGGATCGCCCTGGAGCCGGCGGAGCTGGACGCGGACGGCTCCATCCCGCAGGGCCGGCCCATCAAGGCCAAGCTCGGCATCAACCAGCTCGTGCTGGTGCGCCAGGGCGAGAAGATCCTCGCGCTCCACGACGTCTGCGCCCACGCGGGCGGGCCGCTGAACGAGGGGACGATCGTCGACGGGCAGATCGAGTGCCCATGGCACGCTTCCCGCTATCGGCTGGCCGACGGCCGCGTCACGCGGGGCCCGTCCGTCTACGACCAGCCCGCGTACGAGGTGCGGGCCCGCGAGGGCGGTGGCTGGGAGGCCCGGCGGGCGGCCTCGTAGCCGCGCCTCGTCGCCATGGCTTTGGAGCGGCCTCGTCGTCCCGCCAGCCACGGGTAGGCTGCGAGTCGCGATGCGGCTGCGCCTGTCCAACCCGAGCCTCGTGGTCCTCGTCGGCGCGGCCGGCGCCGGCAAGTCGACGCTCGCGGCGCGGCACTTCCCCGCGGACGCGGTGCTGTCCTCCGATGCGCTCCGGGGCGTCGTCGCGGGCGACGAGACGGACCAGCGGGCGACCCGGACGGCCTTCTCGATCCTGCATCGGGCGCTCGCCCGGCGCCTCGCAACGGGTCGCCTGACCGTAGTCGATGCGACCAACGTGACCGCCGACGCGCGCCGCAGCCTGGTCCGGCGTGCCGCGGCTGCCGGCGTGCCGGCGATCGCGATCGTCCTGGACCTGGATCCGACGCTCGTGGCGACCCGGAACGCGCTGCGGCCGGGGCGGATCGTCCCCTCCGACGCCGTCCAGCGCCAGCAGCGCGAGCTCGCGACCTCGCTCCGCCGGGGTCTCGACGGGGAGGGCTTCGCCGCCGTGCACGTCCTCCGGGACCCGTCGGACGTCGACGACCTCGAGATCGACTGGGACGGCCGGGCTACGCCCCCGCGATGAGCACCACCGCGAGCCCCGCAGCCGCGATCCCGACCGCCTGGATCGCCGCGATCCGCTCACGCAGCACGAGCGCCGCGAGGACGACCGTGACGACCGGGTAGAGCGAACTGAGGATCGCGGCGATCGCGAGCGGCCCGATCGCGAGCGCCGAGAGGTACGCCGCCGTGGCCAGCATGTCGACCACCCCGATCGCGAACAGCGCCGGCAGGAGCCGCCGGGGCACCCGCCACGTCGGCCGTCGGGCCAGCACGAACGCCCCGATCGTTGCCACCGAGGCGATGCGAACCACCGCGACCGGGGTCACGAGCAGGTCGTCGGAGATCCCGTCCGTGATGATCGGGAAGAGCCCGAACGTGGCGCCGGCGAAGACGGCCTGCCAGAACCCGCTCGGTCGACCCTCGTCCGGGCCGGTGGACCGAGAGACCAGCACCACGGCGACCGTGGCCAACGCGATCCCCGCGATCGCGAGCGCCGACGGGATGCCCTGCGTGGCGAAGCCGAACGCGACCGGCATGCCGGCCGTGACGACCGCGGCGACGGGCGCGACGACGCCCATCCGGCCGACGCTCAGCGCGTGGTACAGCGTCCCGAGGCCCGCGGCGCCCGTGATCCCGCCGAGCGCCGCGCGCGCGAGGTCAGTCGGCTGGGCGTTCGGCTCGCCGGCGACGAGCACGAGCGGGATCGCGAGCAGGAGGCTCGCCGACTGGCTGGCGAGCAGGACCGCGACGACGGGCGCGCGCCGGCTCGCCAGGCCGCCGCCGAAGTCGGCCAGCCCCCAGCCGAGCGAGGCGAGCATGCCGAAGGCAACGACGAGCAGGGTAGGGCTCAAGCCGGGATCGGGCACCCGCATATCATCGCGGCTGCCCATGCGACTCGTCAGAAGCCTCGCTGCGCTGCTCGTCGCCGCGTCGGCACTCGCTCTCCCCGGTGCCATCGCTGTTGCGGACCACACCCTCCCGCCGAGCGAGGAGGGCCGCTACGTCTACGACCTCGCTGAGATCTGGCGGCCGGAGACGATCGCCTTCGCGCAGCATGTCGCCGAGACCATCCGCGAGCGCACCCAGGCCCAGATCGCGGTCGTGTCGTGGCCCAGTGACGACCTCGACGTCTCGACCGAGACGGCCCGCGAGGACGCGATCGTCATCATGGACACGTGGGGCGTCGGGCGGGCCGGTATCAACGACGGCCTGGTTGTGCTGTTCGACATGGACCGCGGCTCGAAGGACCACGGCCAGATCTACGCCTACGCCGGGTCCGGCTTCCGCGAGCTGTACCTCGACCAGGGCGAGTCCGACGCCCTCGTCTTCGAGGTGATGCTGCCCAAGGCCATCGACGGCGATCTCGACGCATCGCTCCGCGCCGGCATGGAGGAGCTCGACAAGGCGGTCCAGCCGGGCGGCAACCCCGGGCGCGCCAGCCGGGCGCTCTTCAACGCCATCCTCGCCGGGATCGCCGGCGGCAGCGGCCTGGCGGTCTTCGGGCTGTTCCTGCGCACCTGGTGGCGCAGCGGGCGCGACGCCGAGATCCCGCTCGTCGACGACTCGGTTCTCATGCCCGGCCCGCCGCCGGGGATGACGCCGGCGCTCGCGACGGTCCTGCGCAACGGCAGCGTCGACAGGGACGCGTTCACCTCGGCCCTCGTGGACCTCGGGCATCGCGGCCTCGTCACGTTCCAGGAGGCCAAGGGCTGGGGCACGAAGGTCGACCTCGTGGTCCCGCCGGCCCCCCTCATCGATCCCAACTCGCTCGAAGCCCGGCGCCGGCCGCTCGGCGACGCCGAGAACAGCCTCGCCCGGTCGATCGCCTCGAAGGCCGTCGGCGGCGTCCTGAGCTGGAGCCAGCTGAAGGCCGGCGAGGGCGCCAAGCTGTGGGAGTCGTTCCGGAAGTACCTCGGCCGGGCGGCCAGGAAGTCCGGCTACTTCCGCGAGGACCCGAACCACCTGACCAGCCAGTGGGTCGGGATCGCAACGTTCCTCATCGTGGGGGTCGTGATCTTCGGGTTCATCTTCGTGCTGGACACGAACGAGAACAGCGACCGGCTGGTGAAGTTCGGGCGGGAGTTCCTGGTGATCCCGATCGGCCTCTCCATCGCCCTCGGGGTCCTCACGATCATCCTCAGCGGGCGCCTCGTCGCGCGGACCGCGGAGGGCTCGCGCGCCCTCGCGATGGCCATCGGCTACCGCAACACGCTGCGCTGGGAGATGCGCCAGTCGAAAACGGTCGACGAGGCGATGGAGAAGACCCGGTCGAAGCTGCCCTGGATCACCACGCCGGACCTGCTGACGGTCTGGGCGGTCGCGTTCGGACTGAAGGACGAGATCGACGACCTGATCAAGGAGACGTTCAAGGAGGCGGAGCGGACAGGATCGGCGTCCTGGACCCCGGCCTGGTACGCGAGCAGCGACGGCATCTCGTCGCTGGGCAACCTGTCTAGCTCGGTCGCTTCGATCAGCACCTCGACGACGTCGTCCTCCGGCGGCGGGTACGGCGGCGGGAGCAGCGGGGGTGGCGGCGGCTCCGGAGGCGGCTTCTAGCGCTCCGGGTTCGTGGCGGGCTCCTCAGGCGCTCGCGGCGCCCTCCGCCTCGGCGTCCGACCCGGTCGCGCCATCGGCCTCGGCCACCGGCATGAGGTCGGCCAGCGTCTCGGCGCCGTGGCCGTTGCCATTGCCCGGGGCAGTCGCGCCCGACCCGTTGCCCTCGACCCGCGCCGACTCGTCCGCCTCCGCCGCGTCCTCCTCCGTCCCGGCCGGTTCCGTCCCGGCCGGTTCCGTCCCGGCCGGTTCCGCATCGTCGAACGGCAGGTCCGGCGTCACCCCGGTCGGCGGCTCCAGGACGCAGACCTTGTCGGCCGAGGCGTCGTAGCGGTCGGACGTGGTCAGGTAGATGACCTGGAAGTCCGAGCTGACGTCGCGCAGGAGCTCGAGCGCGCGCGTCGCCCGATCGTCATCGAGCGTCACGAACGGGTCGTCGAGGACCAGCGGCGGCCGCCGGTCGCCGGTGACCAGCCGCACGAGGCCGATTCGCGCCGCGAGGTAGATCGTGTCGAGCGTTCCCTGGCTCAGGGTCGCGACGTCGACCCAGTCGCCGCGCTCCGGCGCGTAGACGCGGATCGCGAGGTTCTCGTCGTCGACCTTGACGCGCTTGTACCGGCCGGCCGTGACCCGGGCGAGGTCGTCGACCATCCGCCGCTCGAGGTAGCGCGTGGCCGTGCGCATCGTGGTGCGCTCTGCGGCGTCGAGGGCCTTGAGGGTCGCGTCGTAGACCCGGGTGCGGCGCTGGAGCGTAGCCAGCTGCTCGCTCCAGATCGCGACCCGCTCCGCGTGGCCCGCGACCTCCTCTGCGTCCACGGGGTTCTGCTCGACGCGGGCGCGGGCCTGGGCCTCGGCGTCCCGCGCCGCGTTGACCGCGCGCTCGGCCTCGGCGACCTCGACCTCGAGGCGCTCGCGGGCGCGCGGCTCGCGGGCGATCGGCCCCAGCTCCTCCAGCGCGCCGCCCTTCTGCTCGATCTCGAGGGCCGCCTTGTCGCGCAGCTCCGGGAGCGTCTCGACCGGCTCGCGCCCGACGAGCCCCTCCAGCTGGGCGCGGAGCCGGAGGATCTGGCCGCTGTGGGCCTCCTCCGCCTCGACGAGCTTCTCGACCGCCGGCAGGTCCGGCAGGTCCAGCGCGGCGAGGAGGTTCTGGAGCGTGACCTCCTGCATCTGGAGCTCCTGCTCGAGGATCGACCGGCCGCGCAGCCGCCGCTCGATCTCCTGCTCGCGCAGGTCCTTGGTCTTCCTGGCCGCCAGGTGCCGGATGCGCTGCCGGCGCCCGACCAGCGCCAGCCCGACGCCGAACAACGCGAGCAGCAGCGCCAGGATCGCCGCGCCGGTGACGGTCATGCCGCTGCCCGGGCCGCCAAGGCTGAGGGCCGGCAGGTTGCGCGGCAGGAGGTCGAGCTGGCCGGCGATGCCGATCGCGATCGCCGCGAGGATGACCACGAAGGCGGCGATGGCCGTCGGGCGCCATGCGCGCGGCGTCGGCTCCTCGACCGTGAAGTCGACCTCGATCTCTCCCGCGAGGGTCGCCTTGAGCTCGCGGATGCGAAGGTCGGCCGCGCGGGCCTTCGCGAGGGCGTCGCGGAGTGCCGGCAGCCCGTTCGACGAGGGGTGCGAGGCCTCGAGCTCCTCGATCTGGCGGCTCACCTCGACCGCGGTGCGGTAGCGTTCGAACCGCTCGCGGGCCTGGTCGCGCTCGCTCACCAGGCGCTCGGCGAGACGGGCCTTGTCGAGCATCGAGCGGCGCTCGGTGAGGGCCGCCTCCGTGGCCGTCCGCTCCTCGCGTGCCTCGGCGAGCGCGTCGCGGTCCTGCTCCAGCTGGGCGAGGGCCGCCTCGCCGTTGCGGAGGGCCGCGGACGCGGTGGCGAGATTCGCCTCGGCCACCTTGATCCGGCCGGGGTTCTTGTCGCCCTTCGTGTTCAGCTCGAAGAGCGCCCGCTCGAGCTTCCGGCGTGCCCGGCTGGTCCCGCGGTCCGCGCCGGAGATCGAGGCCTGGAGGCGGTCCCGGAGGGCCGCCTCGTCGCGCGCCAGCCCGTCGAGCTCGTGGTGCCGCACCGACGCGGTTGATCGGAAAAAGGCCTCGCTCGGGATGCCGGTCAGCTCGGCGAGCAGCTCGTCGGCGCGGGCAGGGTCGGTGACGTTCTCGCGGTCGAACTGGAGCTTGACCGTGCCCTTCGGGCCACGGAACGACTTCTCGAGGACGCCCTTCTTGACGCCCTCGCCGTCGAGATCGTCCTCCTCGAACTCCATCCGGACCCACGGCCGATCGTCCTCGTGGGCGTTCCAGGAGCGCATCCCGTCGAGGTCCGACGAGGCGGAGGTGACCCGCCGCGTGAGCGCCAGCTCGATCGCGCGCTGCAGCGTCGACTTGCCCGACTCGTTCGGCCCGCGGACGATCGTCAGCCCGGGCGCCAGCTCGAGGTCGAGCTCCTCGTGGCGGCGGACGTTCCGGAGCTGGAGGCGGGTGATCCTCACCGCGCGCCCCCGCTGCTCACAGCGTGACCTCCGCCCCGGACAGCAGCAGCCGCCCGAGCCGCAGTGCGTCACGCAGCTCTCCGGCCGTCTCCACGTCCTGGGCCGCCTCGGACTCGGCGATCCGGGCCTCCAGGTCGCGGATGAACGCGCCGAGGACCGTATCGGGCGAGGCGATCGGGCCGTCCGGCAGCGGCGCCACCGAGCGGTCCCGGACGCGGATCTTCAGGAACCGGTCGGCGAGCTCCGCCTCGACCTCCTCGACGTGCAGGTCGAGCGCATCGGGCCGCACCCCGATCAGCTCCACGTCCAGCACGAGGTCCGGATCGGCGCGCGCCGCGAGCTGCTCGACGAGCGCCGGCTGCGTGCCGACGGTCGCCGCGTCCAGCTGAAGCCGCTCGAACCTGGTCTTGCCGACGCGGCGCTCCTCGACGATCACGCCCTTCCGCCCCTCGACCATGTCGAGCGTCACGAGCAGCGCGTGGCCGGCCCTGTCCTGGTCCAGTGCCACGGGCTCCGGCGCGCCGGAGTACGCGTAGACCGTCTGCCCGGCCTTGCCCTTCGCGAACGAGTGCCAGTGCCCGAGCGCCAGGTAGTCGAGGTGGCTCTCCGCGATCTCCTGCGTCGTGATGACGACGTCGTCGTGCTCGGTCCGGCCCTCGATCGCGATCGACGCGTGGAGCAGCCCGACGTGCCACGTCGCCCGGTCGTCGCCGCTGACGTCCAGCGCGGCCAGCGGCGACCGCGGCGCCCGCTTCGTGGCGTAGCACCGGCCGTGCACGATCAGGTCGAGCGGCTTCAAGTGGACCTCCGGATGGTCCGGATCGAGGACCGTCACGAGGTCCGACCCGACCGCTCCCGCGAGGGCCGGCATGTCATACGCCCGGTAGATCGACGCCCGGTCATAGACGTCGTGCGTGCCCGGCGCGATGACCACCCGGATCCGCGCCTCGACGAGGCGTTCGATCTGCGCCGCCGCGCGCTCGACCGAGCGCTTCGGCTGGGTATTCGAGTCGAACAGGTCGCCCGCGATCAGGACCAGGTCGACCTTCTCCGCGAGGGCCAGATCGATGGTCGCCACGAACGCCGCGAACTGCCGCTCGCGCTGGTTGGCTGCCCGGTCGCCAAGGTCCGCATGCCGCGCCCCGAGGTGGACGTCCGCCGTATGGAGCAGTCGCAGCATGACCTGTGAAGCGGCCTCCCCGGCGACTCGATCGCTGGTCCGTTGGCCTGGCGAGCGAGGCGCCCCCAATTGCTCCCCGCTCGCCTGGGGCGAACGGTCGCAGGTCATTGTGACAGGTCGATTGGCACGACCTGGGGCCGTAGACGGGCCGCGAACGGGCCGCGGCCCCGATGATTCCGCTGTCAACAGGGCCGCTGACGGACCGATCCGCCGACCCGGGGTAGACTGCCTGACGCATTCACCCGGTGCGCCCGACCACGGGACTCCTGAACGGCACCATGGGTCGCGCGGCACTGTGGCTACGGCCGCTTCCGCGTTGCCGTCGGCTCCCGTCTTCGGACCGCACCACAGCCAGCACCTGCCCACGCGCTCCGGAGGCAAATTCGTGACCTACGTCGATCGATCACTGACCTGTGTCGACTGTGGCCAGGACTTCGTCCACACGGCCGACGACCAGCGCTACTACGCCGAGAAGGGGTTCGCCTCCGACCCGAAGCGCTGCGTGAGCTGCCGGGCGAGCCGCCGGGCCGCCCGCGACGCCGGGTATTCCACCGCCGACCTCGGCGGGCCGCGCGGCTACGAGCGCTCGACGCCGACCCGCGAGTACTTCGCGGTCCTCTGCTCCGAGTGCGGCAACCAGGCCCAGGTGCCGTTCCGTCCGCGCATGGATCGACCGGTTTACTGCTCCGACTGCTTCCGCAAGGCCCACCCCGACTGAGTTGCCACCGGCCCGGGCGACGCCACCGGGCCCGCGCCGGCCCGCCGACATTGCCCGCCGGCCGACGCCACCGGCCCGGATAAAACGGTCGAAAAGCACGGACAGTGTTCATTCCTGCGGCTACGAGGCCGTAAGCCTCGCCGCCGCACGCCATCCGGCGTGCCGTTGGTCTATCCGACCCTCGATTGAGCTCGTCCTGAGCTCGCCTAACGTGGCGACCGCCTCGATGTTGCCTCGATCCGCGCCCGAGGACGGTCGATGACGTCGCTTCCGGCTGGAAAACGCCGGAAATGAACATGGAGCGTGCATCCCGGGAGCGAAGGGCGCGACATGGGTGTCTCCGGCGCATCCCGGGAGCGAAGGGCGCGACATGGGTGTCTCCGGCGCATCCCGGCAGCGAAGGGCGCGACCTGCCCGGCATCGGCCAGCGGCCGGGCCAGCGGCGCGGGCGGATGACCGCGGCCGGCATCGGCGGCCGGCGGCCGGGGCCATCGGCGCGGGCGGATGACCGCG
>DATLYV010000141.1:0-4013 GCA_035574535.1 Binatia bacterium | reverse complement strand
CGACGAGACCCACGCGTCCGGCGCGTCCGGCGCGTCCGGCGCGTCGGCTGCCGACTCGTCCCCCGAGGCGGTGCCGGCATGACCGAGGCGGCCTGGACGACCTCGCGCGCATGGCCCTCGATGGAGGGCTGGCCGGGCCTGCGGATCATGGTCACCGGCGGCGGCGGCTTCCTGGGCCGAGCCGTGGTCCGGCGGCTGGAGCAGGCAGGCGTCCGCGAGATCTTCGTGCCGCGCTCGGCCGACTACGACCTCCGGACCGCCGAGGGCGTAGGCCAGGCCCTCGTCGACGGGCGCCCCGACGTCGTGATCCACCTCGCGGCGGTCGTCGGCGGCATCGGGGCGAACCGCGAGAACCCGGGCCGGTTCTTCTACGAGAACGCGGCCATGGGCATCGAGCTGATGGAGCAGTCGCGGCGCGCCGGGATCCGCAAGTTCGTGCAGATCGGGACCGTCTGCTCGTACCCGAAGTTCACGCCCGTGCCGTTCCGCGAGGACGACCTCTGGAACGGCTACCCCGAGGAGACGAACGCGCCCTACGGCCTGGCCAAGAAGATGCTCCTCGTCCAGGGTCAGGCCTACCGCCAGCAGTACGGCTTTGACGTCATCCACCTGATCCCGGTCAACCTCTACGGCCCCGGCGACAACTTCGACCCGGCCAGCTCCCACGTCATCCCGGCGCTGATCAAGAAGTGCATCGACGCCCGGGACGCGGGCGCGCACCACATCGAGGTCTGGGGCACCGGCTCCGCATCGCGAGAGTTCCTGTACGTGGACGACGCCGCGGAGGGCATCGTCCTCGGGACGGAGCGCTACGACGGCGCCGACCCGGTCAACCTCGGTGTCGGGCGCGAGATCACGATCCGCGACCTCGTCGCGCTGATCGTCCGCCTCACCGGCTTCGAGGGCGAGATTCGCTGGGACGCGAGCAAGCCGGACGGCCAGCCGCGCCGCGCGCTGGACACGTCGCGGGCCCGCGAGCGCTTCGGCTTCGTCGCGACGACCTCCTTCGAGGACGGCCTGCGGGCCACGATCGAGTGGTACGAGGCCACACGAACAGCCACCGCGGGGGCAGCGGCGACATGACCGCGCCATGAGCATGACCGCCGCGTCGACCGCGGGCACGCCTGACAGCGCCCTCGACGCGGAGCTCCAGGCGGTCATCGGCCAGCTGCCGCCGTTCCTGCGCCAGCCAATCTTCCTGCCGACGGACCGTGTCCCGGTCCGCGATGCCATCGACGGCCTGTGGCGCGTCAGCGACCTCTACGCCGGCGGCCTCGACGCGGTCCACCGGCCGAGGCTCCGGGCCCTCAAGGCCGCGAGGCGGGGCCGCCGCTGCTTCGTGATCGGCAACGGGCCGAGCATCGCCCGCACGGACCTCTCGAGGCTCGACGGCGAGGCGACGTTCGCCACGAACGGCTTTTTCCTCAAGATGCCGGAGCTGGACTGGCGCCCGACCTACTACGTCGTCGAGGACCACCTCGTCGGCGAGGACCGGGCGGACGAGCTCAACGCCCTGCGCGGCACGACGAAGCTGTTCCCGGCGTACCTCGCGTACGCCCTCCGGCCGGACGAGGAGACGATCTACCTCGACCACCGGCCCCGCCAACGCTACCCGGACGGGTTCGACTTCTCGTTCGACGCGGACGTCAACACCTGGACCGGCGGCACCGTCACGTTCACCTGCATCCAGCTGGCCGCCTGGCTCGGGTTCCAGGAGATCTACCTCATCGGCGTCGACGCGGACTACGCCATCCCGGCCGACGCGGCCCTGTCCGGCAACGGGCGGGTCAAGGAGATCGACATGGCGTCGGACGACCCGAACCACTTCCACCCGGACTACTTCGGCAAGGGCAAGCGCTGGCACGAGCCGAACGTCGAGGTGATGCTCGGGGCCTACGAGGAGGCACGCCGCGCCACGGAGGCCCGCGGCATCTCCATCGTCAACGCCACGGTCGGCGGGAAGCTGGAGGTCTTCCCGCGGGTCGACTACGAGCTGCTGTTCCGGCCCGCGCCGGAGGAGCGGCTCCTCGTCATCGACCACACCCGCATCGGCGACGCGACCGCGTCGGGCGAGGTGAAGGCCGCGCTGCTCGGCGGCTGGCCGCCGGACCGGGTGCTGCAGCTCTGGGACCGGTCTCGGGGCGAGCTGCACCTCACGCACCCGGGCGATCCGGCCCCCGACAAGCCCCAGAGCCTTGACCCGGCCGTCATCGCCGAGCGCGTCGAGGCGTTCGAGCCGGACCTCATCCTGTACCGGCCCGTCCCCCGCACCGACGCCCTCCACGACGTCGCGATGGACCTCATCGCGCGGACGAACCTGCCGCTCGCGCTCTGGATCGTCGACGACTGGCCGACCGACCTCGCCCGCCAGGACCCGGCCGCCGCGGAGCGGCTGGAGGCGGACTTCCGGCAGCTCGTCGCACGCGCCGACGCCTGCTTCAGCATCTCGCCGGCGATGTCCGCGGCCTTCCACGAGCGCTACGGTCGGCTGTTCGTGCCGGTCGCGAACGGCGTCGATCCCGCGGACTGGCCGCCGGCCCGCCTCCGGCCCCCGGGCCGCGTCGTGGTCCGCTACGCGGGCAGCCTCGCCGAGAACATGACCCTCGCGTCGGTCCAGCTGGTCGCCCACGCCATCGAGCAGCTCGCCGCCGAGGGACTCGACATCGGCCTCGAGATCCGGACGCACGCGCACTGGCAGGCCAGGTCGACCGACCGGCTGCAGGGCCTCGCGCACACGACCGTCACGACGGCCGACCTGTCCGCCGCGGAGTACCGCCGCTGGCTCGCGGACGCCGACGTCCTGCTCATCGCCTACAACTTCGACGAACGCTCCCGCGAGTACATCCGGTACTCGCTCGCCAACAAGCTGCCCGAGTGCCTCGCCAGCGGCGCGGCGGTCCTGGCCGTCGGGCCGGACGACGTCGGGACGATCGCGGCGATGGCCGGCATGGACGCGGGCGAGCGGGTAACGACCGCGGACCCGGCGGCGCTGGCGGCGACGCTGCGCCGGCTGGCCCTCGACCCGGACGAGCGCTTCCGGCTCGGCCGACGCGGCCAGGAGCTCGCGTTCGCCCAGTTCGGGCTCCGCCAGACGCGCCAGGCGTTCGAGGCCGACGTCGGGCGGGTAGCCGCGGCGCACCGCAGGGGCGAGTACCCCCGCGACCTCCACGCCCACGTCGACGAGACGGCCATCGTCGCCGGCCTCCTCGCGGACCGCCGCGGTCCGGAGCACCTCCTCCTGGACGTCGGGGCCCACGCCGGCTCGTCCGCGATCCACTTCGTGCGCCTCGGGTGGTCGGCGCGGTGCTTCGAGCCGGACCCGGACAGTCGCGCCGCGCTCGCCGCGCGCTTCGCGGACCAGCCGAACGTGGTGGTCGACCCCCGCGCGGTCGCCGACGAGGGACGGACGGGCGTGCCCCTGTACGCGTCGCCGGAGAGCACCGGCATCACGGGCCTCCACCCGTTCCGGGAGACCCACCGTGCGACAGCGATCACCGACGTCACGACGCTCGCGCAGGTGGCCGACGAGGCGGGCATCGACCGGGTCGACTTCCTGAAGATCGACGTCGAGGGCCTCGACCTCGCGGTCCTGCGGGGCGTGCCCTGGGACCGCCTGGCGCCCGAGGTCATCGAGTGCGAGTTCGAGGACGTCAAGACGGTGGCGCTCGGACACACGTGGCGGGACATCGCCACGTTCCTCACGGAGCGGGGCTACACGGTCTACGTGAGCGAGTGGCACCCGATCATCCGCTACGGCGCCCGCCACGACTGGCGGCGCGTGGTGCCCTTCACGCCGGACCTGGAGGTCGATCCGGCCGCCTGGGGCAACCTGCTGGCCTTCCGGGAGGACCCCGGCTGGGCGACGATCCGGCGGGCCTTCGACCGGAAGATCGCACGCGGCCGGATCGTGCCGCTGGAGCCGCGGCCAGCCGCGAAGGTCGCGAGCGCCACCCAGGCGGGCGCTGCCCGCACGGTGGGCGCAGCGGCCACGGCGGGCGCAGCGGCCACGGCGG
>DATLYV010000140.1:0-11798 GCA_035574535.1 Binatia bacterium | reverse complement strand
GGGAACTCGAACCCCAGGCCGTGCGACTCCTCGGCGTTCCATCCGGCGCCCAAGCCGAGCCACGCCCGCCCGCCTGTCAGCACATCGAGCGTCGTGGCGGCCTTCACCCAGATGCCGGGGGCGCGGTAGTGGATCCCGCCGACCATCAGCCCGATCCGTGCCCGGCGCGTGTGCGCCGCGATGAACCCGAGCGCCGTCCAGCCCTCGAGCATCGGCTCCTCCGGTCGCCCGACGCTCCGGATCTGGAACAGGTGGTCCATCACCCAGATCGAGTCGAACCCGACCTCGTCCGCCGTCGTGACGACGCGTGCGAGCGTCGGCGCGATCTCGGCGGCACCGCCGGGCCACGTGAACGAGGGAATCTGCAGGCCGAACTTCACGGCCGACCGCGCCTCACGGCCGACCGCGCCGCATCGCCGACCGCGCCTCATGCCGGATCCCTCGCCGAATCGGATGCCGCGAGTGCTCCGGGGCCGGCGGTCGAGGCGGGAGCCCGGGCTTGTCCATCGACCCTCGGCCCGGGGCGCTGGGCCGGCTCGGCCGACCCCTCCAGCCACCGATCGATCGCCCGCACGAGCCGCCACTCCTGCGCCGTGGCGAAAAAGGCGATGGCCGGGAGCAGGAACCAGTGCGCCCACAGCTGCGGCGTGGCGAGGAGCGGCGCAGTCACGGCGATCAGAAACCCGCCCGGCCCGTCCAGCCGCCAAGACAGGACCACCAGCATCAGTGCCGCCGCGATCCCGTACGAGAGCAGCGTCGCCGACTGCTCGCCGATGAGCGGCGCCAGGCGGACCAGCGGCGCCAGGTTCGACCGGCCGGTCCAGGGCTCGAGGTTCAGCTGGCTCCGGATCATGTCGCTGACGGCCCCGGGGTCGAGAAACAGGATCGGGATGCTCATCACCCCCAGCACCACCGCCGCGGCCAGGATCGCCCGACGGGTCGCCCAGGCGCCCTCGCGCGCCACCAGCAGCCAGGCGCCGAGCGTCGCGGCCGGCGCGATCTTGAGCGCCGCCAGCACCAGGCCCGCGGCCATGATCGCCACGGAATCCCGTTTCCGTCCGAGCCACACCAGCACCAGCCCGAGGATCACGAGGGCGTTCGGGTTCGCGTAGTGGATCTGGTCGACGATCCCCGGCCAGGCACCTCCGAGGTCCGGCAGCCAGAACAGCCCCGTGAGCAGGAGGAGGCCGGTGCCCCACCAGAGCCTGCGCGGCCAGGCGAGCCAGACGGCCGCCACGAGCACGGCGATCATCGCGACCGCCCAGGTGACGTTGCGGAACTCGGCGGGCGCCAGCATGAATGGCGCGTACGCGGTCGCGCTGTACGGCGGGTGGAGCGACCAGTCGTAGGTCGGGGCGTGGTTCGGCGGGGGGAACTGCGACCACGGGCCGGCGACCATCTCCGGCCGTGTCAGCGGCAGCCCTGCGGCCAGCCGCTCGAGCCCGTCCTGCAGCCACTTCCAGTCCGAGCCCCAGTCGTTCGCCACGCGGAGCTCCCAGAAGCGCTCGACGTACGGCTGGAGCGACAGGATCAGCGCGAAGACGATGACGTTGGCGACGACAAGTCGGCGGAGGAGGGCCACCCGGTCGGTCGAGCCCGGGGTGAAGCCCGGCGGTGAGATCGGCGTCGAGGCCGGGGTGGAGCCCGACGTCGAGCCCGGGATCGAGCGCGTCACCGGAAGAGGTCGAAGCTGGCGGGCATCACGACGTCGCGCGCGACGGACCCCTCGCCCCGCGTGAACCCGGCGCGCCGGACCAGCGCGACCGGTCGACCCGAGCGCTTGCCGAGCGTCAGCTCGGCCGCCGAGGCGAGCTCGTCGGCCACGGCCCGGACGGTCGACTTCATGACCCGGCCGTCCCGATCGGGCGTGCCCCGCAGGTCGTCCAGTGGCAGGAGGCCCGACACGCCGATCGCGACGTCGACGATTCCGAACCGCCACGGCCGCCCGAACGAATCCGAGATCACGACCGGGACGTCGACGCCGGTGGCCTCGCGAAGGGCCGCGCGGATTCTGCCGGCCGACGCGTCCGGGTCGTCCGGCAGCAGCGTCACGATCGAGCCGCTCTCCGGCCCGACGTTCGAGGCGTCGATTCCGCCGTTCGCGCACACGAAGCCGTGGTGCGTCTCCGTGATCACGAGGCCATTCTCCATCCGCACGACCCGCTTGGCGTGCCGGAGCACGAGCTCGACCTGGCGGGCGTCACGGTCCCAGCGCTCGGCGAAGGCGACGGCCTCCGGGCGGGGCTCGATGGTCGTCAGGTCCGCAACCGCGCCCTCGGCCTTCGAGACGACCTTCTGGGTCACGACGAGAACGTCGTCGTCCCGCGCCGGCAGGGCGTTGGGGGTCGCCTCGAGGGCGGCGACGATCATCGCGGGCAGGTCGTCGCCCGGGCGGACCTCGGGGATGCCCTCGAGGGCGAGGACCTCGATCCGGGCGGGCTCGCGGGGCGTGGCCGCGTCAGCCAAGGCGGATCTCAGCCACGGAGCGACCCGAGGGCGGCCTCGGCGGCGAGGAGGTCCGCGGGGGTATCGACGTCAAGCGACAGCGGCCCGTCGACCTCGATGGCGGTGGCGCCGGCGCGGCGCGCCGCCGCGGCGTGGCGGGAGCGGCTGGCGTCGCCGAACTCGGGGTCGATGAGCTCCGGCGGGCTCACGAGCAGCACGTTGGTCCCGGCGCCATGGCGGTCCGGCACGATCCCGACGACACCGGTCGGTGCTGTCGCGTCGACCCGGCCGGCGGTCCAGCCGTCGGGAACGCGTCCCACCCCTGCGGCGACGTCCCGGACCAGCGCGTCGATCGCGTCCGCCGACACGGCCGGGAGGTCGGCCGGCAGCACCAGCACCGCGGTCGCCCCACGGGCGACCGCGACCGACCGCGCGGCCATGATCGCCTCGTTCAGGCCCGGCGCCTGCTCGACGAGCCCGATCGCCCGATGCCGGCCCGCGAGCTCGGCCGCCTCGCCGTCCTTCGTGACGACGACGGCGCCGGCGATCCGGCGCGCATCGCGCGTGGCAACGAGGGTGCGGCGGAGCAGCTCGGCCACCAGCCGGGCGCGCTCCTCGGTGTCGAGGTCCGCGCCAAGGCGCGTCTTCGAGGTCCGCAGGCCGCGAATCGGCACGAGCGCCCAGGTGCGCGAGAAGTCCGCATGGCCGGCGCGGCGACGGGCATCCATCAGCGCATCGTAGTCGCGACACCCGCGCACATGTGTCAGCCCGCGGGCGTCGCCTCGCCCTCGCGAGCGCGCTCGTCGCGCGCCGCCCTCGCCGCCTCCAGCACCGCGCCCGCGAGCCTGGCGCGGCCCGCGTCGTCCGCCATGATCGTGTCCGTCACGACGGCCCGCAGCCCGAGCGCCTCGACCGCCGGCGCCAGGTCCGCGTCGACCGCGTCGAGCACGAAGACGTCCGCGATCCCCGTGTACTGCCGCGCGACGCCGAGCGCACTCGCCTCGTGACCCAGCGACGTCAGCATCCGGTCCGCCGGGCCCTTCAGCGCCCGCCCGCCGACGATGCCCGAGACCGCGACCACGGGCGCGCCCCGGTTCCGTGCCGTCTGCAACCCCGCCTCGATGCCGGCGACGGACAGGATGGGGCGCACCGACACGAACGGGTTCGAAGGCGCGATGACGATTGCCTCCGCGGCCTCGAGGGCCGCCACGACCTCCGGCGTCGCGGCCGCGTCCTCGATACCGAGGAAGCGCAGGTCGCGGACCTCGGGCGCCTGGTGCAGCCGCACGAAGTACTCCTGGAAGGTCAGCCAGCCGTCGTCGGTCAGGACCTCGGTCCGCACGGCCGCGTCGGTCATCGGGAGGATCACCGCCTCCACGCCGAGCGACCGCTGCAGGTCCCGGGAGACGTCCGTCGGTCGATCGCCCCGCCGGAGACGCGCCGTCCGGACGATGTGGGTCGCGAGGTCGCGATCGCCGAGCCGGAACCAGGTCTCCTCGCCGTACCGCGCCAGCATCTCCGCGGCCGCGAAGGTCTCGCCGGCGATGCCCCAGCCCCACTCGCGGTTGTCGAGCCCGGCGAGCGTGTACATGACCGTGTCGTGGTCGGGCGAGACGAGCAGGCCGTGCCGCTCGACGTCGTCCGCGGTGTTGACGATGACGACGAGGTGGCTGCCGAGGTGGGCCTGCAGCCCGTGGGCGAGGCGCGCTCCGCCGACGCCGCCGGCGAGCAGGGCCACGTGGCGAGTGGACGGGCGCGGAGGGGCGGCCCCCGCAGCGTCCTGCCTGGCGATCATCGATCGGCCCGGGCGACTTGGTGCACGCACGCAACCCCTTGATCAGCGACACGACGACGAGAAACGGTCACGCGCAGTATCCTCCGGCCCACAGCGTCCGGGGCGACGACGCGTCGTCGCAGCCGGCGCCGCAGGGGAACCGCGAACGCCGCCATCGCTGCCGGGAGGAGGCACGAGCCCCGGCGCCGAGCGTTCCGCGCGCCCCCTGCGGTTAGACGAACGAGCGTTCGGGCGTCGCGGAGAGGAGGACCGTCGACTGCCCCTCCAGGTTTCCAGTCCGCGCCGTGGCCATCGCGGCCGGACCGTCGGTGCCCAACTCATCTGGAGGCTTGCGTGAGGAAGCTACTCATCCTCGCGAGCGTCCTCGCCCTGTTGGCGGGGATGTTCGCTCCCTCGGTGTTCGCCGCGACGGGCGGGAACGGCAAGGCCAACGGCAAACCCGCCAGCGTCGAGACTGCCGTCGACGCCGCGAAGTCCAAGCTCCACCCGAAGCTGCAGAAGAAGCTCGCCGAAGGCGCCACCGGCACCGTCCAGGTCTTCGCCACGGTCCGCGGCAGTGCCGCGGAGGCGCGGAGCTACCTGAAGAACTCCTACGCGACGAACGGTGACGTCAAGCTCGTCATCGGCACGATCCGCGTCCAGGCGCTCCCCAAGCTCGCGAGCTCCAAGGGCGTCATCGCGGTCAGCCCGATCGAGTTCGCGCAGACCGGCCGCCCGCTGGGCAGCAAGGAGCCGCTCTCCCGGCCGAGCCATGCGCAGCTCGATACGGTCCTCAAGAACCTCTACAAGCAGGAGGTCCCGTACTCGAAGGCCCCGCCGCCCGCCGGCTCCAACTTCGCGGAGCTCAAGGAGCTGGCCGTCCTCGACGCGAAGACGCACAACTTCGCCGAGGCCTGGGAGGCCGGCTACACCGGCGCCGGGGTCACCGTCGGCGTCCTCGACGGCGGCACGGACTTCGGCCATCCCGACCTGCTCGGGACGTGGCAGGTGTGGTCCGGCCAGACCGGCCCGCGCGCCGGCTGGAATGGCTGGCCGAAGGCCTTCGATCCGTTCGGCGTCCTGCAGTTCCTGGCCTCGACCCAGGTCGAGCAGGGCCTCTCGTGGTACACGGAGACGGACGCGGCGGTCTGCAAGGACTGGGCGTCCAAGGGCCCCAAGGCCACCTGCTCCGTCAAGTTCAACGTCCGGCTCGGCCCGTCGCGGAACTTCGCCGCCCCGGACGCCAAGCGCCAGCACACCTACCAGTTCCCGGCGAGCTACTCCAAGTCCGGCAATGTCCGGCTCGGCAGCCACCCGGATGACTACCTCCTCTCGCTCTTCGGCGAGCGCGTCGCGTTCCTCGTGACCGACTCGACGACGGCCGGGGTCTACGACACGATCTACGTCGATCTCGACCACGACTTCAAGTTCGACGACGAGAAGCCGGTCACCAAGGCTTCGCCCGCGGCGTACCGCGACATGAACGGCGACGGCTACACGGACCTGTCCGGCGGCCTCGTGTACTACATCTCGGACGGCGTCACAGCGGTCCCGGGTGGCATCGACCCGTTCATCGGCCCGTCGACCCTGGGCTACGGCCCCGGTGAGCTCGTCGCCTGGACGGGCGACTTCGACCCGGCCATCGGCGGTCACGGCACGCTCACGGCGTCCAACATCGTCGGCCAGGGCGTCATCAACGGGAACGCCCCGGTCTTCCAGGACCTTCCGGGCGACGGCAAGTACCCCGGCGCCGTCATCGGCGGCGCGCCGGATGCCAAGCTGGCCCCGTTCGGCGACATCTATTTCTCGTTCGACTTCTCGACGCAGCTCGGCTACTACCTGTCCACCCGGATGGGCATCGACGTGACGTCGAACTCGTACGGGTCCTCGGACGTCGACAACGACGGCTGGGACGCCGCGAGCCAGGAAGCCGACGTGATCCATAGCGGGCGGCGCACGACGCCGCTCTTCTCGACGGGCAACGGCGCGCCGGGCTTCGGCACGACCGCCCCGCCATCCCCGTCGGCGGCCATCGCCGTCGGCGCCTCGACCCAGTTCGGCGGCACCGGCTGGGATTCGATCTACGACACCACCCAGATTACCGACAACGAGGTCATGGTCTGGTCCAACCGAGGCTTCGGCGCGACCGGATCTCCCGGTGTCGACATCGTTGCCGACGGCGCCTTCTCGGCTGGCAGCCTCACGCTGAACTCGTTCCTGAACGGCAATGTGGCCTGGGAGACGTGGGGCGGCACGAGCCGCTCGACGCCGGTGGCCGCCGGCGCTGCCGCGCTCGTGTACCAGGCATGGCGCGAGGCGAACGGCACGCCGCCGCCGAACTTCTTCAGGCAGGTCAAGCAGTACCTCAAGTCGGGCGCGACGGACCTCGGCTACCCGGGCACGATCCAGGGCGCGGGTGCGGTCGACGCGTACGAGGCCGTCCTGTCGGCCATCGGCGCCCAGGCCAGCGTCACGCCGACCGAGTGGCGCGCCGGCGACTACCGCGGCGACGAATACGACGTGTTCGCGCACGTCATGTCGCCCGGCGACACGGACAGCCAGGAGTTCAGCATTGACGGTCCGGGCACGTGGGACATCTCCGATCGCGAGATGGTCCGCACGGACGTCGAGACCTTCACCTTCTCCAGCGAGAACATCGCCCAGGAGAGCCCGGCGAACTTCAATGCGCCGGACTACCTGATCGACATCACCGACCTGGTCGACGAGCATCCGGACGCCGACCTGATGGTCGTCCGGGCCAACTTCCCGCGGTCGCAGTTCGATGCGAACGGCGACTACAGCGCGGACCAGGCGTGGCGTCTCCTGACCTACGACTGGACGGACCAGGACGGCGACGGCAAGCTCTGGAACGACACGAACGGCAACGGGGTCGTCAACTACACCCAGTTCCCGTTCAGCAACAACCCGGACAACTTCCTCGAGATCAACTACGCCGCGTCCGAGATCGACCAGGGCGAGTACGTGCGGTTCATGTACCACCGCGCGGGCGCGAACCACCTGATGTCGTTCCTGCGGGATCCGGCGCACCGCTACAGCGACGGGATTTTCCTCGGCCTGCAGCACAGCACGAAGAGCGCGAGCCACCCGGTCACGGACTTCGAGATCGAGGTCGCGTTCTACGAGAACTCCGACTGGTCGTGGATCGAGACCCCGCCTTCGGCCTCGGGCAGCTTCACGGCCGACATCGAGGTGCCCGAGGGCACCCCGTACGGCATGTACGAGGGCGCCATCGTCCTCACCAACGGTGATGACGAGATGGTCGTCCCGGTCGCCGTCGCGGTCGCCGCGACCGTCGAGCAGGACACCGAGACCGGTGCCATCAGCGGCTCCCTCACCTTCGGCGGCGCGGACGTCGCGGAGGCGCAGGCGGACTACCTCTACAACAACGGGGCGGTCTTCGGCGCCAATGACTGGACGTGGCGCGCCGAGTCGGGCGACTGGCGCTTCTTCTTCCTCGACGTTCCGGTCGAGCCCGCGGCGGGCACGCTGTTCCTGGCCAACACGACCTGGGACGGCACGGCCCCGTACACGGACATCGACACGCTCCTCATGGGGCGGACCCAGAACCACTTCCAGTTGCTCGCTGACGCTGTCTTCGGCGGCCCGTACATGATCGGGACGCTCGGCGGCAGCCCGAACGCCAATACCGGCGCCGGCGTGTGGCGGTTCAACACCGCGACCGGCGGTGCGGAGGACTTCGTCGCGGCTCCCGCGTCGGAGGGCCTCAATGCCGTCGTCCTGCACCAGGTTGGCTGGCAGGGTGACGACTTCACGACGCCGTTCGAGGTCACGCTCGGCAGCGCGGCGGTGGCGCCGTCCGCCGTTGACATCGACAGTGATGCCGACAGCGGCAGCTTCGACATCACATTCACGTCCAGCGTCGACCTCGCGGGCCTGTCGGCCGAGGCCTTCGGCCTCAGCCAGCCGGTCGAGCTGGTCAGGCAGGCGGCGCAGGACGACCCGAACGACCCGAGCTCAGCCACGGTCAAGGAGGACATCGCGATCGAGCACGCCTCGTCCGCGACGTTCACCGTCGACGTGGGCAGCGACGACATCGACCTCTTCATCGTCTTCGACGAGAATGAGGACGGCGTCTTCACGAATTCGGAAATCGTCGGCTCCTCGACGGGCGGCGCGGGCAGCGACGAGCTGGTCCGCCTCGTCCGGCCGGCGGACGGCAACTACCAGCTCTGGGCCCAGGGCTGGCAGGTCGCCGGCACGCCCAACATCACCATCGGGATCGACGTGGTCCAGGGCCTTGACATGACGCTCTCCGGGGTTCCGGGCGGCGCGGTCGATGCCGGCGACCCCGTCGTGATCCACGTCGACTTCTCGAAGTCGATGACGGTCGGTGAGACCTACTTCGGCGAGATCCTCCTCGGCCCGCCCACGGCGCCCACGGCGCTGCGGGTCCCGGTCCAGGTCACGCGGATCGCCGCTCCGTAGTCTTCCGTCTGGAAGATCGAAGGGCCCCCGGCACCGCCGGGGGCCCTTCTTCGTGCCTCGGGAAGAGTCGCCGTGATCGCGGCGTGCGGCTAGCGAAGGAGCGCGCGGACCTCCGGCAGGCGGTCGATCGTCTCGCGGTCGAAGGGCGCGGGCATCCGCGCGATGACGGTTGAGAAGCCCAGCTCGAGGTACGGCCGGAGCGTCTCGACGATCGCGTCCGGCGAGCCGGTCAGCGTCGCGACGCCGCCGAGGCTCTGCATGCCGTTGTGCGCGAGCTGGGCTGCGCGCGCCGCCTCGGCCGCCTCGACCGTGTCGCGGATGATCGTCGGGAAGCTCACGGTCAGCTCGATCCCGGCGCTGTCGCGGCCAACCGCTTCGCACTGCTCCCGGAGCGTGTCCAGCGACGCCGAGACCTCCTCGACCGTCCCGCTGGTGTTCCAGCCGTCGGCGTAGCGGGCGACGATCGGGATGGTCTTCTTCGGCCCGCTGCCGCCGATGAGGATCGGCAGGCGTTCCTGGATCGGGCGGGGAACCGCAAGCGCGTCCTTGAACCGGTAGAAGCGGCCCTCGTGGGTCACGACCTCGCCGTCGAGCAGGCGGCGGATCAGCGGGACCGCCTCGGCCAGCCAGTCGAGCCGCTCGCCGACGCTCGAGCCGAAGGGGATCCCGAAGGCCTCGTGCTCCCGCTCGAACCATGCCCCGCCGATGCCGAGCACCGCCCGCCCGTTCGAGATGTGGTCGAGGTTGATCGCCAGCTTCGTCGTGAGGCCCGGGTTGCGGAACGTGTTCGCGCCGACCATGAGGCCGATCCGCACGCGCTCGGTGACCGCCGCCACGGCGGTGAGGAGCGACCAGCCCTCGTAGATCGGCTGCTCCCAGGGACCCTGGATCGCGAGCAGGTGGTCCCAGGTCCAGATGGAGTCCCAGCCGGCGGCCTCGGCGGCCAGCGCGGAGTCGCGGAACTCGAGCCAGGTGGTCTGCTGGGGCCACAGCTGCAGCCCGAAGCGGGGAGGAAGGGCGGAGGGCATGGGCTCAATCCTCGAGGTGGTCGTGGACGGCGACGATCCGGAGGCGGAACGAGACCCGCTCCTGCGTGCGGAAGCGGGCGATGCTCTCCTCGTCGTCCTCGGCGTAGCGGACGGCGAGCTCGACGATGTCGTCCCGCGCGCGCCCGACGTCGTCGATGACCTCCTCGACGACCGCCTGGATCCCGACCCAGCTGAACGGGTCGGCGAGGTCGGTGAAGGCGAGCGAGGCCCGGCCATCGCGCCGGAGGTCGGCGGGCCAGCGTCGCGGGCTCCGCGAGTTGACGAGGATCCGCTCGTCGGGCTCGATGCGGTACCAGATCACCGCCTGGTGCGGCGTGCCGTCGGCGCCCGTCGTCGCGAGCACCGGGTAGAGGCGGCCCTGGAGGAACGTCCGGACACGGTCGGACAGCCGGGCAGGTGGTGGGAGGTCCATCGCCCGAATCGTACGGTCCCGCCGTCAGGTGCGCTGGAGGGGGACCGGGACGTCGGCCACCGGGCGATCGCGCCCGGCGGGCTGTCCGAGTCGTCGCGAGCGCTACGCGTCCCCGCGCCGCAGCCCGCGGACGACGACCGCCAGCCCGATGATGACCAGGCCGAGCGGCCAGATGTCGCGCCACGGGATCGCCGGCATGTCGATGCCGAGCGTGAACTCCGCGAGGAACCACAGCCCGACCGCGAGCACGATCAGGCCCCAGACCCGCGCCGCGGTGTCGGTCGCGTCGCGGACGACGGGGTTGGCGGCCAGGCGGTGCCCGGCCTCCTCGGCCTCCTTGCCGAAGCGCTCCATGCGCTCCTCGAGGCGCTGCTCGAACAACGGACCCGGGGGCGATGGCGTGGGCCGCGTCGCCGGGTCTGCTGGATTCGGCTGGTCCGTCATGGCATCACCTCGAGCGCAGACGCAGGTCGAATCCTAGCCCCATCCGCTCGGCATCCGCTGCCCGTCGTCACCGGCTCGCAACCTCGCGCGTGACCGAACCACATCCCCGGCTCACCCGTCACGTTCGCGACCGCGCCCCGCGGCGTGCATAGCCTCCGAATCGGGAGCCGCCCAGGCGCGCTCCCCGCCGAGCAGCCGCCGCGAGGAGGCCGCCTTGCCGAACCCGCGCCACGTCGTCCGTCGCACGCTGGACGACCCGCGCTTCGAGCACGACGCCTGCGGCGTCGGCTTCGTCGCCCGCGTCGGTGGGCGGTCGCGCGACGTCCTGGCCCTGGCCCTGGCGGGGCTCGCGTCGCTCGGGCATCGAGGCGCGTTCGGGGCGGATGGGGAATCGAGCGACGGTGCCGGCGTCTCGCTGCCGCTCGACGCGGACCTCCGCGAGCGCCTGGCACCGGGCCTCGGCGACGAGCGGCCGGGGATCGTGCAGCTCATGCTGCCGCGCGGGCGTGCGCGCAGGGCCCGGGCGGAGGCACTCGTGGCCTCCGTCCTCGACGACGCCGGCATGCCGATCGACCGGTGGCGCGCCGTCCCGGCGGACCCAGGCGCCCTCGGGAAGGCGGCCGCGGCGAGCCGTCCCGCGTTCGCCCAGGCGATCGTCCGCCGTCCGGCGGGGGTCGGCGCGACGACCTTCGAGCGCCGGCTCATCGTCGCCCGGCGGCGCATCGAGACCGCGGCCCGCGAGCGCGGCCTCGACGAGCTCAGCATCGCGTCCGCCTCGTGCCGGACGATCGTCTACAAGGGCCTCGTGGCGGGCGACCGGCTCGGCCGGCTGTACCCGGACCTCGTCGGGGTGCGCGTCCGGTATGCGACCTTCCACCAGCGCTACGCAACCAACACGACCCCGGCCTGGGACCTCGCCCAGCCGTTCCGGCTCATCGCGCACAACGGGGAGATCAACACCGTCCGCGGCAACCGTCGCCAGCTCGAGGGACGCTCCGCCGACCCGGCCGGGCCGATCGCCCGCGCGCTCCTGGCGGCCGGTCCGATCACCCGACCCGACGGCTCGGACTCGCTCTCGCTCGACGAGGCGCTCGAGGTTTTCCTCGCGACCGGCTGGGACCTGCCGACATGCCTCCTCGCGCTCGTGCCCGAGGCGCTGCCGCTGCGGCCCGCGCCGCATCCCCAGGTCGCGGCACTCCGGCGCCGC
>DATLYV010000139.1:0-11093 GCA_035574535.1 Binatia bacterium | reverse complement strand
CCGGGCGCGGCCGGCGATGGCGCCGTGGCGACCTCCCGAGCCGACACCGCCTCCCGCGCCGGTGCCGTCCACGCGACGGACGTCTCGAACGCATCGCGGACGCTCCTGTTCGACATCCGCCGGCTCGCCTGGGACGACGAGCTCCTGTCGATCGTCGACGTCCCCGCGGCGGTCCTCCCGGCCGTCCGCCCGACCTCAGGCATCCTCGCCGAGACCGAGCCGGAGCTCCTCGGCAGCCCGATCCCCATCGCCGCGCTCGCCGGCGACCAGCAGGCGGCGACGTTCGGGCAGGCGTGCTTGGCGCCGGGGCTGGCGAAAAACACCTACGGAACCGGGGCGTTTCTGCTGCTCAACACCGGGCCGGAAGTCCGCCCGTCGGCGAACGGCCTGCTCTCGACCGTCGGCTGGCAGCTGGCGCCCGGCGGGCCGCCAACGTACGCGCTGGAGGGCTCGGTGTTCTCCGCCGGGTCGGCGATCCAGTGGCTGCGGGACGGGCTCGGGATCATCGAGCGGGCGGAAGACGTCGAGGCTCTCGCCGCCTCCGTGCCGGACTCGGACGGCGTCTTCGTCGTCCCTGCGTTCACCGGGCTCGGGGCGCCGTACTGGGACCCGGACGCGCGGGGCACGATCGTCGGGCTGACCCGGGGCACGACGCGGGCCCACCTCGGACGGGCGACGCTCGAGGCGATCGCCCTCCAGGTCGCCGACGTCCTCGAGGCCATGGCGGCGGATGCGGGGGCGCGGATCGACAGGCTCCGGGTCGACGGGGGCGCAGCCGCGAACGACCTGCTCCTGCAGCTGCAGGCCGACCTCCTCGGCGTCCCGGTCGAGCGGCCGGTCGTCGGCGAGACGACCGCCCTCGGGGCGGCGTACCTGGCCGGTCTTGCCGTCGGCTATTGGTCGAGCCTCGAGGAGATCGCCGCGAACTGGGCCCTCGACCGTCGCTTCGAGCCGTCGATGCCGGCGTCCCGCCGGGAGGCCCTGCTCGACGGCTGGCGCGAGGCCGTGGACCGGACCCGAAGCCGCCACTGAGCGCGTAGATCGGTGGCGCGCGACCATCGACCGGACCCGAGGCTTCCCCTGCGCCGTCGAGGTGGGGCAGTGAGGACCGTCGAGGTGGCGCTCCCCGACCGCACGCTCACGCCGCACCGTCGCGGCGGGCCGAGGCCCGGAAACGGCGTGCGATTCGACGGTCAGATCGACCGATTCGGTCGCGGTCGCCGGAAGAGGACACGAAACTCGCCCGCCGCGTGCCGGGTGGAGCCCGGCATCGTCCCACAACCGGATGGAACTGCAATGGAATCCGGGGCTAGGCAGATTTCTGAGAGTGCTCTATGCTCGCCGCGCCCAATGTGGGGACGCGGTTCCCACTGCATATCGCCCGACCAACCTCGAACCGGACTCCTCTCACGGCTGACGCGAGACCCGAGCGGGATCGCGGAAGGTCGGACCGAGAGGAGTTCTTTTGTACAGCGACAAGACATTGACCTGTGCGGACTGTGGACAGCAGTTTGTCTTCACGGCATCCGAGCAGGACTTCTACGCCCAGCGCGGGTTCACCGAGCCGCGCCGCTGCCCGACTGATCGCGCCGCCCGCAAGGCCGCCCGCCAGTCGAGCGGTGTCGGCTATTCGTCTGGCTACGGCGATGCCGGCAGCTACGGCGGTGGTGGTTACAGCTCCGGTGGCAGCTACAGCTCGGGCGGCTACGACCGTGGCCCGCGCGAGATGTTCAGCGCCACCTGCTCGAACTGCGGCAACGAGGCACGCGTCCCGTTCCGCCCGACGAGCGGCAAGCCCGTCTACTGCTCCGATTGCTTCCGCTCGATGCGGGGCTAGCGGAGACCCTCAACACGATCTAGCACTCCTCTCGGCACGTGGGCTGCACGAAGGCCCGCGGAACCAGAGCCAGTAACCAGAGGACCCGAGGTGTCAGCCGCCTCGGGTCTTTCGATTCCCGGGCCTGCGCGCGTTGCTTCCGGCTCTCCAGCACCCGCATCGCGTCGCTCCCGCCGATCGGCGAGGGTGATGTCACGCGCCGCCGCCGCGCGTGCCACCCGTGATGAGGCCGAGGTCGAACTTGCGTTCCGTGCCGTGGAGCAGTCGATCGATGTTGTCGGCGTGGGCGAGCCAGATCAGGATCGGCCCGACGATCGCCCAGACGAGGTACGCCGGCGGGACCCACCCCGACGCGACCGCCCAGATCAGCAACATCGCTGGGAACATCGCCGCCGAGCCGAGCAGCGAGCCCAGCGAGACGTAGCGGGTCGCGATGATGACGAGGAAGAACACCGGCGCCGCGAGCACCACCGCCAGCGGCTGGATGACCAGCATCGTCCCCACGCCCGTGCCCACGCCGCGGCCGCCCGAGAAGCCGAGGAAGATCGACCGCACGCTTCCGAGGACCGCCGCGCCCGCGACGATGACTTCGGCGATGGGGTCGCCGTTCGTGAGGATCCGCGTCACCAGGACCGGCAGCGCGCCCTTCGCCAGGTCGCCCGTGACGACGAGCGCCGCCCACTTCCGCCCGAGGGCCCGCAGCGCGTTCGTGCCGCCCGTCCGCCCCGAGCCGACCGTCCGCGGGTCGGGGCCGCCGCTGATCCGCGCCACGATCACGCCGACGGGGATCGAGCCCGCGAAGTAGGCGAGGACCACGAGCAGCGTGCGAAGCAGGAGGCCTTGGTCCAATCCAACCCTCCGACCATCGAGGGAAGGGCACCGACGGGCCGGAGAATAGCACCGGGTCGGGGCTGCGCTCCGTGCCCGTCGGATGCGACTTCGGTGCGCGCGGCCGGGTCCCGCACTACCATCCAGGGCGATGGCCGTCGGCTCCTCCAACGACTTCGACCTCGTCGTCCTCGGCGCCGGCACCGGCGGCTACTCGGCGGCATTCCGCGCCGCCCAGCTCGGCCTCAAGGTCGCCCTCGTCGACGCGGGCAAGATCGGCGGGACCTGCCTCCACATCGGCTGCATCCCCACGAAGGCGCTGCTCGAATCCGCCGCCTTCACCGAGAAGGTCCGCCACGCGAAGGACTACGGCGTTGGCGTCGGCGACCCGGTCATCGACTACGCCCAGATGGCGGTCCGGCGGGACCAGATCGTGAAGCGGCTGTGGACTGGCCTGAAGAGCCTGGTCGACAAGAACAAGGTCACCTGGATCCAGGGCCGCGGCCGACTCGACGGACCTCGGACGGTCCGCGTCCAGATGGCGGCCGACGGCGACAACCCCGGCGGCGAACGGGTCCTCCAGGGGAACGACGTCATCCTCGCGACCGGCTCGCGCGTGAAGTCGCTGCCCGGTCTCGAGCCCGACGGCAGGCGGATCATCACCTCGGACGACGTCCTGACCTCGAGCACGCTCCCGAAGGACATCATCGTCGTGGGCGCCGGCGCGGTCGGCGTCGAGTTCGCCTCGATGTACCACGACCTCGGCGTGAAGGTGACGCTGCTCGAGTACCTCCCGGCGCTCGTGCCGCTCGAGGACCGGGAGGTCTCGCAGGCGCTGGAGCGGTCGTTCACGCGCCGCGGCATGACCGTCATGACGAACGCCCGCTTCGACCCCAAGGCCGTGAGGGTGACGAAGACCGGCGTCTCGATGAGCGTCGGCCCGGAGGGCAAGGAGGCGTCGGAGATCAGCGCGGAGCAGCTCCTCGTCGCGACCGGGCGGGCGCCGAACATCGAGAACGTCGGGCTCGAGACGACGAGGGCCGAGATCGAGCGCGGGTTCGTGAAGGTCGACCTCCGAACGATGCGGACGCGAGAGCCGCACCTGTACGCGATCGGCGATGTCGTCGGCGGGCTGATGCTCGCGCATACCGCCGGCCACGAGGGCCTCCTCGCCGCGCACACCATCGCCGGCGACAAGGACACGCACCCGATGGACTACGGCGCCCAGCCACGCGCGACGTACTGCCGGCCCGAGATCGCGTCCGTCGGGCTGACCGAACAGCAGTGCCAGGAGCAGGGACTGCCGTACAAGGTCGGGAAGGTGCCGTTCCAGGCGATCGCCAAGGCGATCATCGGCGGCGAGTACGAGGGCTTCGCGAAGGTCATCGGCAACCCGGAGACGGGCGACACGCTCGGGGTCCACGTGATCGGCCCGCACGCCACCGACCTCATCGCCGAGGCGACGACGGCGCTGTTCCTCGATGCGACACCCTGGGAGATCGGCGCCGCGACGCACCCCCACCCGACGCTCGCCGAGATTGTTGGAGAGGCCGCCATGGCGGTCGACGGCAGGTCCATCAACTTCTGATGGCGACGACCGGGCCCCGGCCGGGCGCGACCTCGGAGCTCGCGGCGTCCGTCGGGCTGACCGACGACGACCTCATCGGGATGTACCGGGTCATCGCGACGGCGCGGGCGGTCGATGAGCGCATGTGGGTCCTCAACCGCGCGGGGCGTATCCCCTTCGTCATCTCGGGCCAGGGCCACGAGGGCGCGCAGGCCGCGATCGCCTGGCCGCTGAAGAAGCGCTTCGACTGGTTCGCCCCGTTCTACCGCTCGATCGCGACGTGCCTCGCCTGCGGGATGCGGGCGCGGGACATCCTCACGGCGCAGTACGCCAAGGCGATCGACCCGTCGTCCGGGGGCCGCCAGATGCCGGGCCACTACGGCAACGTCGACAACAACCTTGTCTCGCTGTCGTCGCCCGTCGCGACCCAGATGCTCCACGCGGTCGGCATCGCGCTCGCGGCGAAGATCCGCAAGACCGGCCAGATCGCGATGACCTCGATGGGCGAGGGCAGCTCCAACCAGGGCGAGGTCCACGAGGGCCTGAACTTCGCGGCGATCCACAAGCTCCCGTTCATCCTCGTCGTCGAGAACAACGGCTACGCGATCAGCGTGCCGGTCGAGCACCAGCTGGCGGTGCCGGACGTTGCCGCTCGCGCCTCGGGCTACGGCATCCCGGGCGTGATCGTCGACGGCGCCGACGTGCTCGGCTGCTACCAGGCCGCGAAGGCGGCGGTCGACCGGGCCAGGCGCGGCGACGGCCCGACGCTCATCGAGGCCAAGGTCATCCGGCTCACGGCCCACTCGAGCGACGACCAGCAGACCAAGTACCGCTCCGCCGAGGAGCTCGCGGCGCTGGCCGAGAAGGACCCGCTGCCGCGGTTCCGCCAGCAGCTCAAGGACGCGGGCGTGTTGACCGACGTGCTGGAGGCGCAGATCGCCGCCGAGGTCAAGGCGGACATCGACGAGGCGACCGAGTACGCCGAGAACGCCCCCGACCCGGATCCGCGGACCGCCATGCAGTGGGTCTTCGCCGAGCAGTGGCCCGGCGAGACGCCGCCGGCGTGGGGCTTCGGCGGCGGCCACGGCATGGAGGGCCATGCCGGCGACACGCGCGCCGCGGGGGGCGCGGTCGACCGATGAGGCACGGCGCGCTGATCCGGCCCCGGCGCCGCGTTGGACGCTGCGCGCGGCCGCTTCCGCACCGTACACGCGCGCGCGCGGGTGGGCTCGGGCCCGCCTTGCGTTGCGACCGGCTGAGCGCACCGGGGAGGCCGTCGTGGCCCTGAAGACCTTCATCGAGGCGATCCGCGAGACCCTCGCGGAGGAGATGCGGCGCGACGAGTCCGTGATCGTCCTCGGCGAGGACGTCGGGCTGAAGGGCGGCGTTTTCCTCGCCACGGACGGCCTGTTCGCCGAGTTCGGCCCCGAGCGCGTCATCGACACGCCCCTGACCGAGGCACAGATCATCGGGACGTCGATCGGCGCGGCGCTGAACGGGCTCCGGCCCGTTGCGGAGATCCAGTTCGCCGACTTCATCCACCCCGCGTTCAACCAGCTCGTCAGCGAAGCGGCGCGGATGCGCTACCGCTCGAACAACGGCTTCGGCGTTCCGATGACCGTGCGCGCGCCGTACGGCGGCGGCGTGCACGGAGCCCTCTACCACTCGCAGTCGGTCGAGGCGTTCTTCGCCCACGTGCCGGGCCTCAAGGTCGTGATCCCCTCGACCCCGTACGACGCCGCGGGCCTCCTCCGCTCGTCGATCCGCGACGAGGATCCCGTCCTCTTCTTCGAGCACAAGAAGATGTACCGGTCCGTGCGCGGCGACGTCCCGTCGGACGACTACCTCGTCCCGCTCGGCAAGGCAGCGGTTACCCATCCCGGCACCCACATCACCGTCATCGCGTACGGCCTGATGGCCCACTACGCGCTGGAGGCGGCCGACGTCGTCGCCGAGGAGGGCATCTCCGTCGAGGTCGTCGACCTCCGGACGCTCCGCCCGCTCGACAAGGAGACCGTGCTGTCGTCCGTCCGCAAGACCGGCAAATGCCTCGTGGTTTACGAGGACAACCGCTTCCTGGGTTACGGTGCCGAGATCTGCTCGATCGTCGCCGAGGAGGCGTTCGACTACCTCGACGGGCCGGTCACGCGCATCGCCGGCCCGGATGTCCCGGGGGTGCCCTACAACCACGTCCTCGAGGACTGGTTCATGGTCAACCCGGAGAAGATCGCGGACGGCATCCGCAAGCTCGCGGCGTATTGATGGGGGAGCCGCGGCGCGGGATGTCGACCGACCTGGCCGCCGTCGAGGCCCGCCTCCGCTCGATCTTCGACCCCTACCGCGCTCGCCTGACCGTCGCCAGGGAGGGCCCGGACGGGATCTACCTCGAGTGGCCGGGCCACGAGGGCAGCCCGTGGGGCTACGTCGGGGGCACGAGGCTCGGCAAGCGCTACGTCAGCTTCTACCTGATGGCGGCGTCCACCGGCGACCTCGAGGGCCTGATTTCGGACGCGCTCCAGAAGCGGCGCCAGGGCAAGTCGTGCTTCAACTTCACGACCATCGACGACCCGCTGTTGGCCGAGCTCGAGGCGCTGACGGCGAGGGCGATCGAGGCGCAGCCGGGGCTCATCGAGCGCGCGTCGTCGCGGCATCCGGCGCGGTCCTGACGGGCTCCCGCGCGTCGCCCCGGCGACCCGCGCGACCGCCCGTCTGGCCGCCAGCTGGCGGATCGAGCCCGGCTAACGAGCCTTCGCGAGGATCGCCTTCGCGAGCCGGATCGCGTCGTCCCGGTGGCTCCGGCCGTCGTTCCCGGCGTACTCGAGGATGATCTCGACCTTCGGGTCTTCGCCGACGACGACGACGAGGTACGCGTCGTCCACGATCTGCTCCTGGTAGTAGGCCACGTCGCCGAGGCCCGAGACCGTCTCCGCGGGAGTCGGCGGATCGACCGACCCGAGGACGCTCTCGACGCTGAGGTCGATCGTCCCGGTGCCGTCGTCGGTCCCGCATTCGCCCGGATACGGGCCCGGTTCAGCCGGCTTCGCGCTGGGCATCACGGTCTGAACGACGTCCGCCGTGAGCAGCGAGCAAACGTTCCCGTCCCGGCTGATCTCAGTGAGCCGTGCCGCGAGCGCCTGGTTGTCGTTTGTCCCGGCTGTCGTCCCGGGATTGGGACCACCGGTGCCCGCCCCCGTCGAGCTCCCCGGGCCTTCCCCGGTCGCCGGCGCAACGCCGCCAGTGGCACATGCCGCCAGCGTGGCGGCGAACAGGATCGCGAGGAGCGTTCGAGCCATCGATCATCCTCACTGGTCTGCGTGCGACGACGGCCCGAAGACACTTGCCTCGACGACCCGATCGAAGTCGAACCCCGCCACCCGGTTGATCTCGGCGACGGCCTCGGGGTCGGGCGCCTCGAAGAGGCTGAGGCAGGTCTCCTCGGTCGCGATCAGCGCCGTCCAAAGGTGCCGGGCCGGCCGGTCGCCACCGCCCTCGTCGAGGCGGGCGACCGCCGCCCCGACGTCCTGGGACGCCAGCGACGGAACGAACCGCTCGACGAGGAAATAGGCCACGGCCGCCACGGTACGGAGCGCGTCGGGCAGCGGCATCGGTGGAACCACGCAAAAGTGCGGAGCCGGGCGCTCGCGCGTGGGTCCAGTGGCGGGAGCCGTTCAGCGGCTCTGGCCGCGGCCCACCTGTGCGGCCAGCGCGGCCGGCAGGTGCCGGCGCGAGTCGATCCCAAGCTTCGCGTAGGCGGCGGAGAGCTGGCTCTCGACCGTCCGGACTGACACGACGAGCTCGGCGGCGATCTCCCGGTTCGATCGGCCGCTCGCCGCGAGCTCGGCCACCCGGCGCTCGGCAGCGGTCAGCTCGATCGTCGACGGCGCTCGTCCGCCAAGGTGGCCGAGCTCGGTCCGGGTCCGCTCGATCCAGGCGCGCGCGCCCAGCGATTCGAACATCCCCAGGGCAGCCTCGAGGTCCTCGCGCGCCGCGCGATGCCGGCCTGCGCGCCGGCGCGCCTGCGCCCGGGCGAGACGCGCCCGTCCGTGGTCGAGCGGGAGCGCGAGACCAGCCTCGAAGATCGACACCGCCTCGTCGAAGGCCGCCAACGCGGCCTCGAGGTTGCCCCGCGCCAGCTCCACGAGCCCGCGGCTGCGTGCCACCTTCTCGACGTCCTCGGGCAGCCCGAGCCGCCGCGCACTCGGCTCGAACCAGGTCGCGAGGATGTCCTCGGCCAGGTCCACCTCGCCGGCCAGCACCGCAGCCTCGACGACCTGGTAGAGCGGGCCGCGGCGCGCCGGATCGACGCCCATCGCGATCGCCAGCTCCAGGCTCTGGCGCAGGTAGTCGAGGGCCGGGCCCGGGGCGGGAACACACAGCTCGGCCGTACCGAGGATGCCCAGCCAGATCATCGCCTCCCATCGGTCGGTATCCGCCTGCTGACGGGCCAGCGCCTCCGTCCCGATCCGGCGCACGCCGTCGAGGTCGCCGTCCACGAGCAGGATCCAGGCGTCGACGAGGAGCGCCCGATCACGCCACACCGCCTCGCCCTGGTCGACGAGCTCATGGAGCTCCCGCGCGAGGCGCCGCGCCTCGGCGACATGGCCGACGAAGAGCTGGACCGTCGCGAGCGGTTGCAGGACGACCGGGAGCAGCCCGACATGCCCTCGGTCGACCAGCCGCCGGTGCTCCGCCTCGTCGATGGCGATGGCCTCCTCGAGGCGCCCGAGCATGTACAGGCAGCGTTGCGCGCACTCCTCGGCGCGGCGGGAGAAGAACGAGCTGGCGCGCCGCTCGAGGAGCGCCAGCGCCCGGTCGACGTCCGCGACCGGCGCCGACTCGCCGCGCATCAGGAGGTGAAAGGCCCGCTCCAGGAGCGCGCACGCGAGGAAGTCGGTGTCGGGGTCGACGCCGGGCTGTTCGAGGATCTCGACGACCCGGTTGGCGTTCGCGAGCGCAACGCCCTCGTCGTCGGCGTGCGCCGCGACGTACAGGTGGACCTTCGCCTCGAGGAGCGGATCACCCGCTGCGTCGTCCAGCGCCAAGGCGACGAGCATCACGTCCGCGGGCGCGGCGATGTGGGAGATCTCGGCGCGACCCATGATCGCCTCGGCACGGAGCCGACCGCGGGGGACCTCCGTGAGGACCGCGTCCAGCCGGGTGACGGCACGGTCCGCGTCACCCGCGGCGAACGCCGCGTCGGCCTCCGCGATCCGATAGCGGTTCCGGGCCTCTGCATCGACCGACAGGTCGGCCGCGCGCCGGAAGAGATCGGCAGCGGTCGCCGGCGCCCCACGATCGAGCGCCACCGACGCCGCGTCCGCGACGCGGCCGGCGATCGTGGGGTTGGGGCCCTGCGTGCTCGAGGCGAGGTGGACGGCCGCCTCGACAGGGTCCGTCGTGAGCTCCGCGAGCCGCCGCCGGAGCGCCCGGCGCTCGCCCGGCGGCGCGTCCGCGTAGGCCGTCGAGGCGAACAGGGGGTGGGCGGCGCGCAGCCCGTCACCGGCCTCCACGAGGACACCGTGCCGGATGGCCTCGTCGATCGCCGCCTCCGCGTTCGGCCCGACCACGGCCTCGACCAGCGCCGGCGTGGGATCGGATGAGATGGCGACGACCAGGACGGCCCGGCGGGCGTCGCGGGACAGCGTGGCCAGGTGGTCGCGGAGCAGCGGGCCGGCCTCCGGCGGCACCGGGAACGGCTCCCCGGGCGTGAGCTCCAGTCCGCGTGCCAGCAGCGACCGCCCGACCTCGATCGCGAGCAATGGATTTCCGGCGACGGCGTCGTGGAGCCGGACGAGCAGCGGCCGGGGGTAGGCCGCGCCGAGGCGCTCGTGGAGCAGCCGGCCCAGCGCGCCCACCGACAGCGGCCCGAGCTCGAGCGTCGACCGGCGCTCCGGCGCCATCGCCGTGACCAGGTCGGGCGCCCGCCCGGCGTCGTCGCCGGTCCGGCGGGCCAGCAACAGCGTGACCGGGACGTCGCCCAGGCGCCGGGTTGCGAAGGCGAGGACCTGGTCGCTCGCCCGATCCGACCACTGGACGTCGTCGAGCGCGAGGACGAGCGGCGCCTCGGCGACGAGGGCGCGGAGGACGTCGACCACGCCGAGGCCGACGAGCGCTGCGTCCGGCCGGCGGCCCGGCCAGCGACCGGGGCCCGCGGCAGCGTCGGGCTCGGCAAGTCCGAACGCGGCCGCAAGGGCGCGGGCCCGAGGCTCCGGGACGCGGCCCAGGAGCCGGCTGGCCGTGTCGCCCAGGAGGCCGTGCAGCGTGGCGAACGCGAGATCCTGCTCGGCTGCGCTGACTCGCCACGCGAGGACGGTTCGGTCGTGGCGCGCGACCTCGGCCGCAGCGCTCCAGACGGTCGTCTTCCCGATGCCGGCACCGCCCTCGATGACGATCGTCCGCGGCGGCGGAGCAGCGAGGGAATCCTCGATCACCGCCAGCTCCCTGTCGCGCCCGATCATCGTCCTGCCGTCTCCCCACGCCCTGCGGGCCACCCGACGGCCCCCGCGGCGTGCGGCCCGAGCCTAGTCGCCGGAGATGCGGCAGACTAGCCGACGACGATGCGACGGAGGTGCGGAGAGACGTGGCGAAGGTGACGATGCCCCAGCTCGGCGAGAGCGTCGCCGAAGGGACGATCGGGAAGTGGCTCAAGAAGCCGGGCGACCACGTCGCAAAGTACGAGCCCCTCCTCGAGGTCATCACGGACAAGGTCAACGCCGAGGTGCCGTCGCCGTTCGAGGGCGTTCTCAAGGAGATCCTCGTCGAGGAGGGCGCGACCGTCCCCAACAACGCGGAGATCGCGATCATCGAGGAGGCCGGCGCCGCGGCGGAGGCCGCCGCCCCGGCTGCGGAGGCCCCGGCCGC